>NZ_JBNXVP010000005.1:0-342509 GCF_050565645.1 Leptolyngbya sp. AN10 | reverse complement strand
CTTTGAATTACATCGAACACGGCGACAACCGAATCAATGGCAATTGGCGATCGCATAAATAAAAGGATGCAGATTCAGAGAAGTCTGTGATCCAGTTTTTACAGAATGACTTTTTCAGCAAGCCCTATCTACACGCGGGAAAGTCATAAACCAGACCTCTCTGATTTGTCACCGAGCAAACAATTACGGTACACAAATGCAGGTTATCCAGTGGGGAGTTTAGGCGATCGAGGAAGATTTCTCATTCAAGGCGAACCGGGAACTGAGATCATCCCAGAACTAGCGCCTCAAGCCGACGACTGGCAGTTGGATAAGCCTGCACAATCTGTATTCATTGGAACTGCTCTGGAGCAGCAACTTCACAAACGCAAGATTACTCATCTGCTGGTTACAGGTGTGACGACACAGTGCTGTGTGTTAGGAACCTATCGACAAGCCAGCGATTTAGGGTTTTATGCTCTTTTACTAGAAGATTGTTGTGCAGCGTTTGATCCGATCGAACATGAAGCCGCGATCGCAGTTTTATTGTCTGAAAATGGTGCGATTGGTTGGGTTGCCAGTTCAGAACAACTGATCACAGCGACTTCACGATCGAGTCATCATACAGATTCTCGACCTTGATATCTCCGATCACTTTCATCTGTTTGCCTGTATCAATACTAAGCTCAAGATTTTTCATGATATTCTTCGTATTGCTTGAATCGAACCCGATCGACTTGTTCATTTCAATGTCAAAAATCTTCACGCCTGCAAGCTGTTCTTTTGCTTCATCAACCGAGACATTGAGTGCTGCTGCAACAATTTTTACAGCTTCAGGATCGCCGCTGTTGATTAGCTTTACGCCCTTGTCGATCGCCCTTAGATAAGCTTGCAATTCTGGCTTACGAGTTGCAATAATATTTTGCCGAGTTGCCAGTACATCTGCAATCAAGTTCGTATCTTTTGAAGTAAATAAAATCTCGCCGCCTGATTCCTTCGTCGTTTTCGTTAACCAGGGTTCGTAAGCAACTGCCACATCCACTTGTTTCGCTGCGAATGCTGCCGCCGCATCTGCCGCTGAGAGATCTTTGATTTTGATATCCGCTTCAGTTAATCCGCCTTTCTTCAAATATTCTCGCAGTAGCACATTGGTAAAGAGCAAATTCTCTCGCGCTACTGTTTTTCCTTTCAAATCAGCAGGTGTTTTGATGCCGCGTCCAACGATGCCATCCGCACCATTAGAATAGTCCACGACATAGATAATTCGCATGGTTGGATCTTGCTGTGCTGCTTGAATTGCATCCCCAGAAGTCACCCAGCCAACATCTGCTTTCTGTGCTAAAAATCCAGTGATCAATTCTGTTGCACCTGGAAAATAAACCTCCTGAACTGTGACCCCAGTTTCTTTAAAGAAGTCTTTTTTAGTGGCAATATAGTGTCCTGCATAACCGGGCCAAGGACTAATTCCTGCATTCAGAGGTGTAGTTCCAGAGGAATTCGCTGTCGTTCGATTACAGCCGTGTAGCGCCACGCCTCCGACCAATCCACCCATCAACCAAAGGGCTTGACGACGGTTGAGTAAATCAGTAGTACGGCTCATCGAATTGACTCCTTCAGAATGCGATCAAACTGCGATCGTGTAGAACGATTTGCAGCAAAGTATAACGCTATTTAACTGGGTTTTAGAGCATGTTTTAGTTCGATCGCGTTTCAAACGATTGTTCATCAACCTACACTGCCTGAAATTCATGCCGAACTGCCGCTGCGATACTTTCGATCACTTGATTCGACATCAATGTGCCTTTATCAGCCGTCGCGGTTTTTGCAGAAGAAAGCACTCCAGAAGCAGGAACCCATTCTAATCGAGGTGGATAAAGATCATAAGGCGGAAAATCAGCAGGCTTCTCATCCGGAATCAGATGCAATCGTACTAAATCAGGATAATAATGCAGCATCAATGAGGTTTCCATGACAGCAGCATGTTCTAGTGCAAATCCTGGAAAGCCTTCTGGAAAAGCAGTCGCTAGAGTTTTTTCGTTCAAAAAATCCCAATATTCCAATCGCATCACTCGCAAATTTGTCTGTCCAATCTCGCGCAGTGCAAGATCAATTCCTTCAGTCAAAAACCACTGGTTTTCATAGTGTCCATCAAGAACGACAATATGCTTCACTCCTTGACGTGCGAACTCCCGAATCACATCCCGCAGCATTTGGCTCAAGGTATGACCATCTAGACTGGTCGTTCCTGGAAAATGTTGTCCACCGCCAGATTTAGGCTGGGATTTATAGCCATAGCTAAAGGTTGGAGCAACAATGCCATTGATTTGTTCTGCGACTCCTTGAGCGATCGCGCTACTCAATAAAGCATCAGTTCCTAAAGGTAAATGCGGTCCATGCTGCTCTAATGCGCCACAGGGAATCAGAACGATCGAGCTATCTTTTACTCGTTGCTGATATTCAACCCAACTCAGACAGCCCATCAATAACGGGTGCATTATCTTTCCTCTCAGATTAAGCAGGCAGTACAAGAAACGACACTTCGATCCCGCCGTAAAACTGTTCCAAGTTCAGATTGCCATTTTTGTCGATCGCGCTTCCTTGTCCAGAAAAAATGCGGCTAACTCGAAACCGATGATAGTTCCAAATAAGCTGGGGCAAGGTGACATAGTGTGATTCTGTGCCCTTAAATAATGCTCGATCGAGATCCGGTAATCGATACCAGGGACATTTCATCAGTTCATGGTGAGCATTGTGATAGCCAAAATTTAGCAGCAGTAGATTCAGCCAATGATGCTGGAGTGAGACAACGTTCGAGAATGTATTTGCTTGTTCGTGAGCGCGATCGCGTTTCGGCAATGGAGTCCCGATCTCGAACATTTCATACGTATGCTGGAAGCAATCCACAAACCGCAACACTTGGATCATGCTGATGTATGACACAAAGTACAGCAGAAGTCCTTTGAGCGATACCACACCCAAGAGAGCAAATAAACTGATGCGAATCAGTGCGATCGCCATAACTCTCGATCGTTCTGATTTGCGCTCTTCGACCCAAAACGGAGCAGTAATAGAGCGAAATCGAGTGAAAAATGCTAGGGCTGGAAAGTACAACCATTCCATCACTAGCAAGCTATTCCGAACGATGACAGGCAATGAATTGAGAAATTCTGCTAAGTTAAACCGACAGAAATCAACTCGATCGACATGATGAGCAATGTGCATTTTTGCTAAATCCTGAAAGCGGGAATAGCAAGCGCCATTTAGCCACAGGATTAATGTACCAAATCCAGCATTCCACTTCATTGAAGCAAAAATCGTTCCGTGCATGAACTCATGCGCGAGGTATGCAGATAGAACCAATCCATGCGTCAGAGCCAGTACCCCGATCACATTCAGCCAAACATTCGCTTGCACAATCAGGGCAATCCCACCGAGGTATGCAGCTAGAGTGTAGAACAGTGCGATTGCATTATAAAAAGGTCGATCGCGCTGTAAGTAGTCACTAATTGACATAGCAATTTAGAGAGATTTTACTAGAGAATCATCGTAGAGTGACTTCACATCAAGCGGCTGAGGCACAATTTTGAAGTCATACGCTGCTTTAGAAACCAGTTCAAAACTCTTGATCGCATTGTTCTCGTGAGCGGGATTAAAGCCGATCGACTTATTGCCCTCGATATCAAACAAGGCAATGCCCGTAAGCTGTTCGCGTAGTTCTTCTGGCTTGATTCCAATCCGAGTTGCGGCAACCGCGATCGCGTCAGCATCTCCTGCTTTTAGCAGTCTAATCCCTTGATCCACAGCTTTGATAAATGCAAGGAGATCATTTCTGCGATTTGCAATCAAGTTTGGGCGCGTTACCAAAACATCTGCAATCAAATTCGTACCTTTGGAGCTAAAAATAACCTCTCCGCCCCCTTCTTTTGCCGCTTTCGTCAGGAATGGTTCATAGGTCACAGCAGCATCCACTCGCTTCGCACTAAACGCGGTTGCCGCATCAGGCGCAGGCATATCTCGAATGGTGATATCTTTCTCAGTCAGCCCACCTTTTTCGAGGTAAGCTCTCAGCAGCACTTTTTGAAACAGAACGTTTTCATGTGCCAGCGTCTTTCCTTTCAAATCCGCAGGTGCTTTGATGTCTCGTCCCAAAATACCATCCGCCCCATTCGAGTAGTCACACAGAAAGATAATTCTCAGGTTCGGATCTTTCCCTGCCATCTGAATGGCATCTCCAGCAGTCAACCAAGCAAGATCTGTTTTACCTGATAAAAATGCAGTAATTTGCTCAGTGTTCGACTGAAAGAGCGTGTCTTCGATGTTCAATCCTGCTTGTTTGTAGAATCCTTTTTGCACGGCAACATGATGCCCGGAATACCCAGACCAAGAATTCGTAGAGACCGATAGAGCTTGAGTTGCAGAATTGTTTGCCGCGTTGTTCGAGGCTTGAGGAGAACAAGCAACTGTCCAAAATAATGCAACTAGAGCAAATGCGAGCAGTTTGATGAATCGAGACCTAAACATATTGACTTCCTTTGAAACCGTGTGATTTGGGGCTAATTGCTCAAAAAGCCCGAAAGAGCCGTAACAGCGATCGCTGTTAATCGTCTCTCCCGGGCTTTTGTCCCGCCGTGTGACTGCCTGCTATGCTTAGACAGTTTGCTTCTCTCGGACCAGTCATTCACCTTCGTGGCTGAATCGGAACCCTAGAAGCGATCTGTATGGGTATTGGCGATGAGAATTCTGTTTGCGGGATACTCCTGATGGCAAAATCCAATGTCACTACTTCTATCACGTAGCAATAGAAATAAAGTGTCCTAAAGCACAGTTCCACTTTCTCTTTAGATAGTTCTGCGCTACTAATCCCGAAGCGTGTGGAGAATGTGTCGCTTGATCTCAACAAATTCAGCCGATAGCTTCATCTCTAAATCTCGATGCTCTGGAAGATTCACAGGCACTTCTAACTTCATTCGTCCCGGTCGCGCACTCATTACATACACTCGCTGAGATAAAAAGATAGCTTCCTCAACATCGTGTGTAATCATCAAAACCGTGACGTGCGTTTGCTCCCAGAGTTCGAGTAAGAACTGTTGCATCTGCTCTTTGGTCTGAGCATCCAAGGCTCCAAACGGTTCATCCATCAGCAAAACCGCAGGTTCGTTCGCCAACGCTCGTGCGATCGCTACTCTCTGTTTCATTCCACCCGATAGCTGTTTCGGATAAGACTGAGCAAACTGAGTCAATCCCACCACATCGAGGTAGTAATTGACGCGATCGCGTTGTTCCGATTTTGGCAGTTTGCGAAGTTTTAATCCAAATGCAATGTTCTGAGCGACTGTTAGCCAAGGATACAGCGTATAGTTCTGAAAGACCATTCCGCGATCGGAGCCGGGTCCAGTCACTTCACGCCCGTCTACTAAAACGCTTCCAGAAGAAGGTGGAGTCAGTCCTGCCACAATGTTAAGCAGCGTTGATTTACCACAGCCAGAAGCTCCAACCAGGCAAACAAATTCTCTAGGAAAAAGCTGGAAATTGATATTTTCGAGGACGCTAATCGAGCCGTTTGGCTGCATAAATGACTTTGATAGCGCACGAACTTCTAACTTTGCGGTTGATTCGGGTGCGATCTCAAGCTCAGATCGCCGCTGTAATTCTTGAGATCGAGTATTCAGCATAAGAGTATCCAGAGTGAAGCGATAACAATATCCCTCCCAGTTAAGTCGAACTCTTCACGGCAAAGTGTCAACTTCGCTACATAAACGATTAGAGTCTGAGAAATACTCGATCGATAGTAATGACAGATACAAAAAACCAGACACATCTCTTTAGACTGAACAAATGTCATTAATTGGTGACGTTATCTCTGCAATCGGAGGATTAATCCCAGTGGCTAACGCGAGTCTTCCTGCCCCAACAACAGTCGATCGACAACATCAATACTTAAAACCTTCGGTGTTTTGGAGTATCCGACAGGGATTTCCGCGCCGATTGTCAGCTTTGATTATTCTCGTATCGCTGGCAATTCCACTGTTGCTTTGGTCGATCGTCAGCTATGCGCGACTCGTTCCCCCGATGTTTCTACCAACACCAACCGCAGTGTTGCAAGCAGGCATTGATATGTTCATTAACAATAATCTGCTATCAGATGTGTTAGTGAGTTGTGGTCGAGTTTTTGCAGGTTTTGTTGTGGCAGCGCTGATTGGTGCGCCGATAGGGATTGCGATGGGAACGTTCTACAGCATGGATAGTTTCTTTGCGCCTTTTGTGGGAACGGTTCGATATATGCCTGTGACTGCTTTTGTCCCTCTGATTGTGATTTGGGTGGGACTGGGTGAAGAAGCGAAAATCCTGATCATTACACTGGGTGTGGTGCTGTATAACGCGATCATGATTGCGGATGCGGTCAAATTTATTCCAAGTGAAATGATCAATGTGGCTTATACATTAGGAGCAACGCGGCGAGATGTATTGTTTCGAGTGATTGTTCCCGCAACGTTTCCGAGTGTGTTGGATACATTGCGGGTGAACATTTCGGGAGCCTGGAACTATCTGGTGATTGCAGAATTAGTTGCGGCTCAATCGGGATTGGGATTCAGAATCATTCAGGCGCAGCGGTTTTTACAGACAGAAAAGGTACTGTTTTGTATTTTGCTGATTGGATTGATCGGACTTGCGATCGACTACGGTTTGAAGTGGATGTCTGCTGTTCTTACTCCTTGGGCAGACCAAACCCGACACTAAAAGAACTTGAGATAGCGCTGAATTTCCCAATCAGAGACATGATTGTGATAGTCCATCCATTCTTGAGTTTTGAAATTCACATAGGTTTGATACATCAGCGATCCCATCACGGATTCGCTTAATGAATCTGCCGCGAATGCTCCGATCGCCCCAAAGCTCGCGGCAGTGTTTCATACCGAATTAAAGGGTATTCAAGGCAGATAACGCCTCTAATACTACCGCAGTCCTGCGGTCTGGACGATCGCTTCAAGTGATGTTCCGGTGGGCACGAATGCTAGGAAGTAGGCGATTTCGATCGCAACTGTTGCTCGTATGACTGGGCTATCAATTGAAGAGTTGCAACAACTTCAACAGCGGATATAGCGCTCCTATTTGAGTCGTAAACATTAGAAAGAGTGGGGAGTGGGGAGTAGGGAGTCAAAACGGGAGCAACACCCCACTCCCCACTCCCCACTTCTTCGCAACTATCCCTACTTCACAACTCACTTAGGATTGCTATAGATAACCCTGCATGAAATTGAGTAGGTCGATCCTGCGGGAAGTTATCTGTCTAGCGTAATTAATGGGAATCGATCATTCGACAACACCCCAGACATCCGCAGATTGAGCCGCTGAGATTGCAGGACTCCATCGCCCCTGCGCCGATCGCTGTACCGCATCTGGAAAGGACTCATGATAAGCCGCCCTCACCTGGGCATTGACCGCCAGCGTTTTCACGTCATACATCTGGGCTGCCACCTTGGGATAACACCCAATCGCAATAATTAACCCCAGAAAACACACCGCAATAAAAATCTCCCGTGGATTGGCATCCTTAAATTCTGCTTGCTCCGGCAAGACACAATCTGTGCCAAAACAATTCGCTTCTTGGTTGCCCTGAGCTTTCAAATCTAGATCATTCAGATCACAGGTAGGCACCAGGTCACACATTTGATCAGCGCTGGCTCCATGAAACACCTGCCGCACCATCGACAGCAAATAGATCGGAGTCAGAATCAACCCCACCGCCGCCAGAAAAACAGTCACCAAGCGAAAAGAGGAACCATAAATGTCCGTTGTTGCCAAGCCGACAAAGACTTCCAGTTCTCCGACAAACCCACTCATCCCAGGCAAAGCTAAGGATGCCATTGCTCCCATCGTAAATAGGGCGAACACTGTGGGCATCGCCTGACCCAACCCACCCAACTGATTCATCATCATCGTGCGGGTACGATCGTAGGTCACGCCTGCCAAGAAGAACAACACCGACGCAATCAGCCCGTGAGACAGCATTTGCAGCATCGCCCCACTTACTCCTAAATCACTATAGGAAGCAATCCCCAGCAGCACAAATCCCATGTGAGAAACTGAGGAATAAGCTAACCGCCGCTTCATATTGGTCTGTGCAAAGGAGTTCAGTGCTCCATAAACGATGTTGACGACTCCTAAAATCGCCAACACTGGCGCAAAATACACATGGGCATGGGGCAACAGTTCCAAGTTCAACCGGATCAGCCCATATCCCCCCATTTTGAGTAACACCCCTGCCAGAATCATCGACACCGGGGAAGAAGCTTCGCCGTGGGTGTCCGCCAGCCAAGTATGAAAGGGGAAGATTGCCAGTTTGACCCCAAAAGCCACTAGCAGTCCAGCATACAGAAACAATTCCAGCCCCAAGGGAAACTGCTTTAACCCTAGTTCAGCAACATCAAAGGTGAGCGTATCACCATAGAATCCCATTCCCAGGGCTGCCACCAAAATGAAAATCGAAGCTAGGGCGGTATACATTAAGAACTTCGTCGCTGCATAACCCCGATTTTGTCCGCCCCAAATGCACACCAGCAGATAGACTGGCACGAGTTCGACTTCCCACATGATGAAGAACAGCATCAGGTCTTGGGCAACGAACACTCCCACCTGGGCAGCATATAAAGTCAACATCAATGCGTAGAACAGGCGGGGTCGTCGATCGACCTGCCAAGCGGCAAACATCGACAGCGTGGTGACAAAGCCCGCTAACAGCACCAGCGGAGCCGAAATCCCATCGACCGACAGTGCCCAACTCAAGCCCAACTGCGGCAACCAAACGACCTTTTCCGCCAGTTGGAAGGTTGTCTGGCTCGCATCGTAATGCCGCCAGAAGGCGTAGCTCATCAGTACAAAATCAGCCATGCCAACTGCCAACGCATACCAGCGGACGGTCTTGCCGTTTTTGTCAGGGATCAAAGGAATGAGCAACGCGGCGACCAACGGCAGCAGCACGATCGCGGTTAGCCAGGGGAACTGTTCTATCATGATAAGAATAAATACCTATCCATTGAGTCAAGATCATCTTACGCAACTGTGAGACTCATCATCTATCAGTCCTTTGCGGATTGATCATGGACTTAGCATTATGTATCAGGCGTAGAAACTGCTCGATCGCTTTTTTTGCAAAGCTTGATGGCAAACACACAATAGAAAGGCTATGCTGCTCGAAATTTTTTAGGTTGCGTTTTGAATTGCTTCATAGCACTGTTCGATCGATTGTTTCTCGCGTAATGCTCCAACTAACGCTTCATACGCTGACTCGTGCTTTTTCAATAGTTCCTTAGCTCTGAGAATTGATAGTCTTTCACGTTGTGGGAGTTCTGAAGCAGGAATGCCTAATTTTGTGAGCGCTTCTCGGAATTTTTGTCGATCGTCAGTTCCGCCTTCTGAGTTGCCATACGTGATTTGTTCTGCTGCAATTCCCGCCATCCAAACGGTGCAATACCGTTCGACTAATTGAGCCGATAGCTTGCCTTGTTTCAATTCTGCTTCGAGTTCTTGGGTGTCGAATTGTACCCCACCTTGTCCGGTTTGTCCTAGTCGAAACGCCTCCCACGCGCTTAAGGTGTAGCCGACGACCGGAATCTCAAGCTGTTGAGCGGTGAGAAAATGTCCAGCTTCGTGGCGCAGAACGCGATCGCGATGTTCTTGAGAAAATCGAGCAAAGAAATCCAGCGCGATCGAGCCGAATTTTCCTTGCCATTGGAACGAGTCGAGTGTGGCAAGTCCAAGAATACTGAAAGTAGCAAGTGCTGGAATCGCGGGAGAAATATGGAGCAACGGACTGAGCAACGTTGAGAGCGTCATCGTGAAAATGCCGATCGCAACCAGATTTAAAGCAGTCTGATTCATGGTGAGGGAGCAGGTGAAGATTCTTTCTGGTTTTCTTTAGCGCGGTAGAACGTTTCTAAGCTGTTCTTATCTCCGACAAAGCGCCAGTGCCACGGTTCATAGGTTACGCCTTGTTGATTGCCTTTTGGAAATGAGATCTCAAAGTTAAATCGGGCTGCATTGTCTTGGAGCCATTTGAAGGCGGGCGTTTTGTCGAAATCGGGGCTGAGATTGGTGGCGGGAACGTTTCCATCACCAATGTCGATCGCGTATCCGGTGTGATGTTCGCTGTGTCCGGGTGGAGCGCTCACGAGTGCCCGTTCTTGCACCGTTTGTTCTCGTTCAGCTTTGACACCGAAATAGATTTGCTCTTGTTCTTTGACCGATCGGAATCCAGAAAGCGGATTCAAAATGATTCCTTCTTCACGGGCAGCCGCTTCCATATCTCTGAACGCTTTTGCGGCTGAACTTCTTAACCTGATACCGCCATCGGCTGTGATCGCTTCTAATTCAGATTGTGGCGCTTCTTGGTATGGATAATGATTCAGCAAGCGTCCATCCGACGCAGGAGTAGGAGACGCTGAAGCAGTCGGAGACGCTTCGGTTTCAGGAGTACGAACTTGAAAGGCTTGATAGGCAAACCAACCGCCAATAGAGAGTAAAGCGATCGCGCTTAATCCCCCTAGCCACCAGAGCCAAGTGAACGATCGCGGTTTCTTTACCGTTTCGACGACTGTTTCGCGTTCAGCGATCGGAATATCTTCAAACGAGGGTGGATCTTGTGGAGGTTTTCCTGGTGGGCTGGCATTACTCAAAAGGTCATCTCCTCAACTTCACTGCATCTAGTATCTCAGGCGATCGAGTGTTATTTCGCAGCATATTGAATCCGATAAATTCGATTGTTCGCTTCATCGGTAAATAACAGACTGCCATCGTTCAAGACCAATAGCCCCACAGGTCTGCCCCAAGTGCTCGGCACTTTCGGATCGAGCAAAAATCCAGTGAGAAAATCTTCATACTCTCCAGTCGGGCGACCATCGCTGAATGGAACGAATACGATTTTATACCCAGTTCCTTGCGATCGATTCCACGATCCCCGAAAGGCAACAAAGGCTCCATTGCGATATCTTTCTGGAAAGGTGTTGCCTGTGTAGAACTTCAAGCCTAACGCGGCAGAATGCGCCTCGAATAAGACATCTGGAGTACGAGTTTTAGCAGCGAGATCGGGACGAGTGCTTTTTCCATCAGACTTGACGTGACGGGGATCGAGTCGATCGGGAGTTAGATAGGCGTAAGGCCATCCATAAAATGCGCCTTCATCGACTTGCGTTAGATAATCCGGTACAAGTCCATCTCCAAGCTGATCCCGCTCATTTACCGTGGCGAAAAGTGCGCCTGTGGCTGGATTGAAAGCGAGTCCGACTGGATTGCGTAAACCGGATGCGAAGGTTCGTCGATCGCTTCCGTCTAAGTTCATTACCTGAACTGAAGCACGAGGTAACGGTTCCTCATCGGCATTCGATCGAGATCCCACGGAAACAAATAATCTTTGTCCATCCGGCGAAACGACTACGTTTCTCGTCCAATGCTGGTTATATCCTTGTCCTGGAAGTTCTGCGATTTTTTCACCCCGTCCAGAAATAGAATCGTTCGCATACGGAAACCGCAACACCGCATCGGTATTGCCCACATAGAACGAATCACCCGCAAACGCCATTCCTAGCGGCAAATTTAATCCATTTTCAGCAGTCGCGAACGGTCTGCGGCTAAAAACTACGCCATCCCGATGCTGCAATTTCGTGATTTGATTTCTCCGAGTTTCTGTCACCAAAACGTCCCCATTCGGAGCCAATGCCAGCCAGCGAGGTCGATCGAGTCCCTCCGCAAACACATTCACGGTAAAACCAACTGGAACCCGCAGCACCGGATTTTCTGGAATTGGCACAACTGTCGGCGGTTTTGAAGCGCTTTCGGTTCGTCCGGGCTGTGGAAGTTGCGCGAGATCAATCCGAATCGGCTCTGGATTCAGCACCTCTATTTGAATGTTGCGATTGGGTGTGGATGCCTGAGCAGACTGTGTTTCATTCACGACTTCAGAATTCGGTGCAGAACAGGAACTCAAGGCAGCGATCGCAATCAGCGCGACGATCGCACTCTTGGGAAAACGGATCAGCATGGGTGGGGACTGTGCAACTTGCTACTAGATTACAGACTGAATGTGAATCTGACATCTTCGGGGCAGTAGATTGTTTCCATTTTTGCAAACCCACATAATCCGCCCAGAAAAGGGGAGATGGTTATTGCGATCTGCTCCATTCCCCGATAGGATGAGGATCGACAAAAAATCCGGTAATACGACTGAGAAACCGGACATCTCAAGGAGAAAGCGATGCAGGGCGGGCGATTTTGGACAAAATTAGCGCTTCTTTGGAGATTGAGAAACACGATCGCGCTTTTCTTCATCGGAGCGAGTTTGAGTTTAGCGATCGCGTCGTGTGGCAATCTCACCGCTGCGAACTCCAACAGAGTCGAACTCATGCTGGTTTCTTATGCTGTTCCCAGAGCCGCTCACGATGCCATTATTCCAAAGTTTGTCGAACAGTGGAAACAACAAACCGGGCAAGAAGTGACGTTTGTTCAGAGCTACGGAGGTTCGGGAACGCAAACTCGTGCAGTCGTTGACGGTCTGGAAGCGGACATTACGCATTTAGCGCTTGCAGCCGATACTAAAAAATTAGTGCAAGCTGGACTGATTAATCCAGATTGGGAAAAGCGCACTCCGAATAATGGAACGGTAGCGAAAACGGTTGCAGCGATCGTCGTTCGTCCGGGTAATCCCAAAAACATTCAAACCTTCCAAGACCTAGAGCGCGACGGTGTGAATTGGGTGACAGCCGATCCTAAAACTTCTGGCGGCGCACGATGGAATTATTTGGTGCTGTGGAATGATGCGCTTAAACGCAGCAATAACGATGTAGAGAAGGCGAAACAGTTCGTCGCCCAGGCTTATCGAAATGTAGTGGTTTCTGCCAGAGACGCGCGAGAGTCGATGGATGCGTTTATCAAACAGGGACAAGGCGAAGCGCTGATCAACTATGAGAACGAAGTGATTTTGGCAAGACAGAAAGGAGCAGAGATTGAGTACGTCGCTCCTGATGTGAATTTATCGATCGATACTCCCGTGGCGATCGTCGATAAAAACGTCGATAAACATGGAACGCGCAAAGTTGCAGAAGCGTTTGTCCAATTTCTCTTTACGCCAGAAGCGCAAGCTGAATTTATCAAACTCGGTTATCGTCCGCTCACTGCTAAGACCGAGACAACTTTGCCTCCGGTCAATACGATCGCTACGATCCAGGATTTTGGCGGCTGGAGCGCTGTACAGAAGAAGTTCTTTGAAGAAGGCGGCGTGTTTGATCAAACCCTGACTGCCTCAAAATCGTAAATCGGAGTAGAAACAAAATGGTTGCTACCAGCCCAGAATCGTCTGAAAAAGTTCCAGTTGGGAAAGGGTTCGCGAAATCGATCGTCCAAGCGCCTTGGACTTGGCGAATCATGATCGGTTATCTCACGGTCATGTTATTTATTCCCGTAAGTGCGATGTTGTTGAGAGCATCGACGGTCGGATTCGATCGATTTTGGCAGATTGCCACAAGCCCGATCGCACTTGCAACTTATGACATCACGTTTACAACTTCCCTGATCGCTTCTTTGATCAATGGCGTATTCGGAACCTTGATCGCTTGGGTGTTAGTTCGATATGACTTTCCGTTGAAGCGATTTATTGATGCTTCCGTTGATTTACCGTTTGCACTTCCAACTGCGGTCGCAGGTTTAACTTTAGCAACAGTGTATAGTCAAAACGGTTGGATTGGCTCATTGCTTGCACCGTTTGGAATTAAAGTTGCTTTCACTCGTCTCGGTGTTGGAATTGCGATGATCTTCATCTCGTTACCATTTGTGATTCGGACGGTTCAACCTGTGTTAGCTGAGATGGAAAAAGAGATCGAAGAAGCCGCTTGGAGTTTGGGCGCATCTGAATGGGAAACGTTTCGGTATGTGATTCTTCCGCCATTGTTGCCTGCGATTCTGACTGGAGTTGCATTAGGATTTTCGCGAGCAGTTGGGGAATATGGTTCTACTGTGATCGTTGCATCTAATACTCCATTCAAAGATTTGATTGCACCTGTATTAATTTTTCAGCGTTTAGAACAATATGACTATGCAGGCGCGACTGTGATCGGAGTCGTTCTCTTAGTGATTTCACTTGTGATGCTATTGGGCTTGAATCTTTTACAAGCTTGGGGCAGACGTTACGACAACAATTCTTCTAGCAGACGAGTAGGACACTAACTATGAGTACGATCGTGCCTTCCACCCGGACGAAACAAAAAACTGAATGGGTTCCGATCGTGCTGATTACAATCGCGATCGCATTCCTCGCTCTGATTATCTACATTCCCGCGATTAACGTCTTTTATCAGGCATTTAGGAAAGGAATTGGTCCGTTTCTTGCCAATCTACGACAACCGAATTTTTTGGTCGCGGTGAGATTAACGATCGCGCTTGCTGCAATCTCAGTTCCCCTCAATATCGTTTTCGGACTCTGTGCAGCTTGGGCACTCGCACGAAAACAGTTTCGTGGTCGGACTCTACTCTTGAGCATCATCGATCTACCGTTTGCGATTTCGCCTGTGGTTGCGGGTTTGATGCTGGTCTTGCTGTATGGGCGAAATGGCTGGTTTAGTCCACTGTTGCAGGCAGCCGATATCAGAATTATCTTTGCGTTCCCCGGAATGGTACTGGCAACCATGTTTGTAAGTTTGCCGTTTGTGGCTCGTGAGGTGATTCCGGTTCTCGAAGAAATTGGACCCGAACAAGAAGAAGCTGCAAGCACCTTGGGAGCTAATAGCTGGCAAACGTTCTGGAGAGTGACGCTACCGAGTATTCGCTGGGGATTGCTCTATGGTGTGATTCTGACGAATGCGAGAGCAATGGGCGAATTTGGTGCGGTGTCGGTCGTCTCTGGGAACTTGGCTGGAAAAACTCAGAGTTTGCCGCTGTTTGTAGAAGAAGAATACAAGCAGTATGCGACTGAATCGGCTTATTCGGCTGCGGTCTTATTAGCGTTGTTAGCAGTCGTCACACTTGTAATCAAGGAATTTATGCAGCGTAAAACGAAAGTTCAGGATGAAGAATAATCGCGGGTTTGCAAGCCTAAATGGTGAACTGTAGGAAAGCCATCTTTCAAATCTTGCCAGAAGCGATCGCGCAACTCCTCCGGATAAATCACAAGTCGATCGAGTTCTTCCCGTTTAACCCATCGAACCTCAGTGATCCAATCCGAATCGGGGGCAGTTGGGGGAAGATGCTCGATCGTGGGAGTTCCAGAAAAGCGATCGACGACACAAAAGAATTCACAACTGCGAGTGTTCGACTGAGCATCATAGAACTCTCGAACATAAGCGATTCTAGACAAACTCGCAGTGAGTCCCGTTTCTTCAAAAATCTCACGAGCGGCACAAGCAAAAATCGATTCGTCTTCTCGTTCAACGCCGCCACCGGGAGGAATCCAGATTGTCTCTCCAGTGATAGGCGATTTGTGAGCGACCAATAAGATCTCATCTTCGCGGGCGATTAATCCAGCCGATCGAATTCGGTGTTTCATATAGCAATCCGTTTTGAGTTGTAAGATTCAGGAACGCCCCCAAACCCCCAATTCTGGGGCTAAAACTCCGGTTCCCCCAAACTTGGGGGCTAGGGGGCGCGATCAATCTTGATTTCACGACTGATTTAGGATTGCTATAGCAAAGCTTGAATTAATAGACGCAACAGCGTTTCCAAATCACTTGGAACACGATAGCCGATTACGTCCTCGCAAATTTGTTTTTTCGCTCGATCGAGAATGCCAAATCGCCACAATTCCCCGATCGTTACGGCTCCAATTAGGTGCGATTGCTGTTCTTGCGTGGGCGATCGTTCCCATTGGTCGAGTGCAATTAATTCAGACAGCAATTGAGTAAATCCATAATCGATATCGCCCTGTTTTGCTTCGATCACGACCAGTTGATGCAGATTGTCTGTCGAGAGCAAGTAATCTAATGAGCCTTGTAATTGATGAGTGATTTTGAGCGGTTGTTCGATGCGGATTAAAGCATTTGCGTAACGAGCCGCTGTTTTGATCACCGGAAAGATCAATGCTTCTCGTTTCGATTGCTCATTCATCCGCACTAATCGAGGAATAATATCGAACAAATCTTCTTCGAGTTGCGGCAGTCGATCGAGCGTTCCTGAATATTGAGGCAGAGAAAGCGGAGCGCGACGAAATTGATAGCCGAAATAGTTTGCCAGATCGATCGCGTCTAGTCGCAACTCAAAGAAGTTACTAAAGGTGTAAGTTTGGTCTTCGTTCAGAATTGAGGGCATGAAGAATCTCAGCTTTCACGGACTCTATTGTTTCACGATAACCGGAGTTCCGACCTGAATCTCTTTATATAGTGCAATCACATCCGCATTTTTCATTCTCAGACAGCCATGTGAAACTGCTTGCCCAATTAGCGAATAATCAGTCGTTCCATGAAATCCGATTAACAGCTTGTCTTGTGAAGTAAACCCGATCCAGCGTTTGCCCAATGGATTATCTTTACTACCAGGTGGAATCTCTTCGCCTGTAATCGGATGTTTCCAAGCAGGATTCTCGTACATCTGCTGCACTTTAAATGTTCCTGTCGGAGTTTCCCAGCCTTCCTGCCCGATCGCGATTCGATAAGTCGCTTTTAATTTCTTGTTCTCATAGAGTCGAACTTTACGATCGCTTAAATCCACCACCAATTTTGTATCAATCACCAGGGACGGAGATGGACTCGGCTTCGGAGCAATCATCGCTTGAAAATCAGGCAATTCGATGTTTGGAAACGCAACGGCAGGCAATCGGCGCAATTGTAAAACCGCGATCGTACATCCCGCGATCATACAAAAGGTCATGAGCGCTCTTGGAAGCGATGAATTTTGGACTTTTGCTGGCATCGTCGATCGAAATTACTGCAACTTTTTTATTTTGCCCGGAACTACTCCATCACCCTGTGAATCTTAAGACGCAAGTAGATTCAATCTATAGGTATATCATTGTCAAATTCGTAACTACTACGAACCTTGCTTCTCCCAACCGGAAGATCTACGAATTTTAAGACTCTGACCAAGGTTAGATGAAGCACAAATTGAAAATGGTTCACCCCCAAGATCCGAATCTACAATGCTGGCAAACGTGGTGTTTCGGTGTGAGTAGAGCGATGAAAGAAAAATTATTTTTAGCGATCGTCATCACGATCGTCCTAAGCTGGCTACACAACTGGTCAACCCCGACCCCAAACAGCTTGAGAACTTCAGCCGAAACCGAACCGCATCATCTAGCAAGCTTCCCAGACGAAAATCTCTCCGGAAGCGTATTTCTGTTGCAAGATTCTGACAGGTAGAACGGCTGCGAGATATCCTGGATCAGATCAGCAAACTTGAAGGAACCTTTTCAGGGCGAGAAAAGTCATTCAAAACGGAACGTCAAACCCAACCGTCATCCGCCCATGAGTCAGTCCCTTCCTGTATCCTGGTCATCGATCGAGCCAAAGGTTCTTCAGAGTCCAGTGCAAGCAGAAAAACTCTCTAATTACGATTTAGTGTTGCAATGTCAGATTGGACATCGCCCTGAGAAAGCCGTATTTTCGGAACTCATGCGGCGGTATCAGTCTCATGTCGATAAAGTCCTCTATCACCTGGCTCCCGACTGGCAAGACCGCGCCGACCTCGCCCAAGAAGTCTGGATTCGCGTCTATCGCAACATTACCCGCCTGAATGAACCCGTGAAATTCCGTGGGTGGCTGAGTCGCATTGCCACCAATCTTTTCTACGATGAACTCCGCAAGCGCAAACGGACAGCTACGCCGCTTTCGCTTGATGCCCCGTTGTCACTGGATGATGGTGAAATGGATTGGGAAATCGCATCAGAAACGCCCGGACCTGATGAAGATCTGACGACGCGGGAATTCTACGATCAGTTGAACGAAGCGATCGCTGACCTGCCCGAAGTCTTCCGCACGACGATCGTGCTGCGAGAAATCGAAGGCATGGCTTATGAAGAAATTGCGGAACTCACCGGAGTCTCGCTCGGAACCGTGAAATCGCGGATTGCCCGTGCGCGTCATCGGTTACAGTCCCAACTTCAAAACTATCTTGACGGACAATAAATCTAAACTCTCCGTAAGATTACGAAAACTTCAGATTGGCTTTGTTAATATACTTTCAGACGTAGCTCGAAATGAGAATTGTGCTTTGAGGAGTGGTTGAATACACTGAAAATCGTTCGACCCGCAAGATTCTCGATTACACGAATAGTGAACTCTCGATGAACTCCAATTTTGATTCGCTCAATAACGCTATGCCTCCCTCTGATTCCCAGTTAAACGCCCGCGATCGCTTTGAGTTGCTTAGTGCCTATTTGGATGGGGAAGTGACTGCGAGTGAGCGCAAACAAGTTGAGGAATGGTTGTCTACCGATGCCTCAGTTCAACAGCTTCATGCTCGCTTGCTAAAACTCCGTCATGCGTTCCGATCACTGCCTGCTCCTGCTCCGGTTCAATCGGTTGAAAGAACGGTGGATCAAGTGTTGGCAAAGGTCGATCGTCGTCCGAAATTCCGCTTAGTTTGGGGTGGTGCTGCGATCGCTGCTGCTGTGCTAGGTGCAGTTTCGTTGTTTAGTGTTCGCCAGCCTCAAATGGCACAAGTCGAACCGACCAAGCAGCCAACCGTGCAGGCGAATGAACAGCCCGTAGTGACGGATGATTTGATGGTTGCGCTCGATCGTCCGGTGGTGTCGATCAAGGTTGCAAATACTCAACCGGGTTCGCGCAGTCGAAATTAAAAATATTGGCAGTTTGTGTTGCCCGTGGCGGTTCGGCTACGGGTGATTTTTTGTGTGCCAAATGCCGCCTGGAATTCGGATGCCACCTAAGCGATCGACTTGTTCTAATTTCATCACATACGCCCAAGCCATTCCGATTCGAGTTCCGTTGAAATCAAACACTTCAAGTTCTCGACGCTCGTAATCGTTATCTGATCCATAAGGCGCGATCGCTTCTGGTTCGTGCTGCTCGTACTCGTCCAAGATTTCTAGAATTTTAGGATCATCGAACGTTAGGAGATAGCCGTGAGTGATTCCATCTCCAGGCACGATCGCGGGATAGCCAAACGGCAAATCATAAAGAGCAGCGTGAACGATCGCAGGTTTTGATGAAGTTACGCGATCGACACAAAGAAAATAGTTGCTTTCATCAGGTTTTAACGTGCCGTAGACGAATACAGTAATCATCACGAAGTCAAAGCGGTTTCAATTATTCTATTTGCCCTATGAATCAATTACCGATTAAGTGTTTGACTCAGCCGTTGATGGAGTCGGTCGCCGAACAAGCTCGATCGAGTCCTCGTCAGCGCAAGAATCACAACTTTCATGAACATAGCGATCGAGTTCAGCGGTTTCTAAATGTGTTGCAGCCTGGAACTTATGTGCGTCCTCATCGGCATATTCGTTCTGGAGATGCGAATGGATTTGAGTTTTTTCTGGTGTTGAACGGTGCGATCGGAATTCTGATTTTGAATGAAGCGGGGGAAGTGATTCGGACTGAAAAAATTAGCGCAACGGGAACGACTCGCGGGGTTGAACTGGGTGAGGGAATGTTTCATACATTAATTGCGATCGAGCCTGATTCAGTAATGTTTGAACTCAAAGAAGGTCCTTATATTCCAATGGATGACAAGGATTTTCTGCCGCAATTTCCGTTAGAGAATACGCCTGAAGCAAAACAATGGGTGGAAACTTGGCAAAGCTACTTTGAATAATTTTCTGAGGGCAGATGCTTGCTGTGTCAATTTTCAGAGAATATGGTTTCAGGAGATGATGGAATAAAGAATTCATTTCGCTGCGTTGCGAGTTCGCCCGTGATTGGAAATCACGGTCTATCGGTACCAAAGTCCACTAAAGGGGACTAAAGCCTTCCATAGTAAGCTCTTCAGTCTGTTTCAACAGACTTTGTTCCGATAGCCCCGAATTCCATTCGAGGGGCGATCGATGCAATGAACGCTGCCTTCTAAAATATCTCCTTGCCCGTAATTTAAGTGAAACACTATGGACACAGAGATCCCAGAAGAATTTTGGCAGGGTGTTGATCAGTTTAATCAAGGCGAATTCTATGCGTGTCATGACACTCTAGAAGCAATCTGGATCGAGGCTCCCATGTTTGACAAAAAGTTCTATCAGGGAATCTTGCAGATAGCCGTCGGGTTATATCACTTAGGGAATCACAATTGGCGCGGAGCCGTGATCTTGATGGGAGAAGGATTAAGTCGGTTGGGCGATTATCAGCCCGATTATGGCGGAATTAACGTCGAACAGTTAGTCGATGAAACCGCCGAATTTCTCAGCCAAGTTCAGACGATCGGAGCCGATCGCGTTTCCCGAATTGTGACAACTCCCTCTGAATTGGACGATCGCATTTTTCTTCGTCCACCAATCATCCAGAAGATCGAAACTTCAGCTTGAATCAATAGATATCCGAAACTTGCGATACTGGTCGTTCGTCTCTAAATTCAGCACACTATGAATATCTGCCGAATATTCAAAGAATTCGTCGATCGAGTTTGATTAACTTTCTGTAATGATATATTCGGTGACATTCTTCCGTTCATCCTTACTCAATCAGTCTCCGCCCATGTCTCGTCTTCGTCGATCGCTTTTCCTTCTCCCCGCTATTACTGCCACAATTCTCGCCACTGGTAGTAATTCGATCGCTCAAGCACCCGCCGCTTCTCCACTAACCCTCAGAGCGAATAGCACTGAAGCCAACGCCCGAACCGGAGTCGTGGTCGCAAAAGGCAATGTTCAAATCAACTATCCTGCCCGTCAAATCCAGGCGACTTCTGCCCAAGCGATTTATTACAGCAACGAGCGGCGAATCGTTCTGTCGGGAGATGTCTACGTCTTGCAACAAGGCAATAGTTTACGAGGAGAAACGATCACGTATTTGGTCGATGAAGGGCGATTTGTCGCGCTCCCGCAGCCAAATAAGCAAGTCGAAGCGATTTACCTGATCGAAGCGCCACCCGCGCCGACGACACCCACACCCGCAAATCCGGCTCCATTTAGTCCAAGACCTCAGTTGCAGCAATCGACCAATCGCTAGTTACGTCCCCTCTTCATCTCATACAGGTTCCAGGAGTGGGTTTTGAGAATTGTTCTAGAAAATATCCATAAATCGTTTGGCGATCGTCAAATTGTAAATCGCGTCAGTTTATCCGTTTCTCAAGGTGAAGTGGTTGGGCTTTTGGGTCCGAATGGAGCCGGAAAAACGACGACGTTTTACATTGCAACTGGACTGGAAAAGCCGGACAGCGGTAAGGTTCTGCTGAACGATAAGGATGTCACTCATCTCCCAATCAATAAACGCGCTCATCTTGGAATCGGGTATCTGGCTCAAGAGGCAAGTATCTTCCGGTATTTGACGGTTCGAGACAATATTTTATTGGTGCTGGAACAGACGAAAGTTCCGAGATGGCAATGGAACGATCGATTAAATAGCTTGCTCAAAGAGTTCCGGCTCGAAAAAGTGGCTTCGACTTTGGGAATTCAAGTGTCTGGAGGAGAACGGCGGCGGACTGAACTCGCACGAGCATTAGCAACTGGAGTCGATGGACCAAAATTTCTCTTTCTGGATGAACCGTTTGCGGGCGTTGATCCGATCGCGGTTGCTGAGATTCAGGACATCATTGCTCAATTGCGCGATCGACACATGGGCATTCTGATTACCGATCATAATGTCCGTGAGACCTTGGCAATTATCGATCGAGCTTACATCATGCGCGACGGTCAAATTCTCGCCTCTGGTAGCGCTGAGGAACTTTACAATAATCCTTTAGTCCGCCAGTATTATCTCGGAGATAATTTCCAGATCTAAAATTATGTCCCTAGCTTCCTCGCCCCCACGATCGCTGATTTCAGTCCTCGATCGCTATATTGCGCGTCAGTTGACCAGTCCGTTTATCTTCGGAGTGGCGGCATTTTCATCGATTTTGGTGTCGGTTGGAGCCGTATTTGAACTCATTCGGCAGATGACGGAACTCGGATTGCCGTTGGATGTGGCGGGTCGGGTTCTCTTGCTACGGATGCCAGAGTTTGTTGCCTTGTCGTTTCCGATGGCGACCCTGCTTTCGACCTTGATCGTCTATAGCCGTTTATCGACCGATAGTGAATTGATTGCGCTACGAAGTGCGGGGATTAGTGTGTATCGGCTGATTGCGCCTGCGATCGTACTCAGCTTTCTCGTGTCGGTCATGACGTTTGCCTTTAACGAAGCGATCGTGCCAGCGGCGAAATATCAGGCAGGATTGACGCTAGAACAGGCACTTAAGCAGGAAAAGCCGAAATTCGATGAGAAAAATATCGTATTTCAGCAGTATCGCGATGTGAAGCAACCGGATGGAACGACACAGCAAACGCTCGATCGAATCTTCTATGCACAGCGATTCGATGGAACTCGGATGCAGGAATTGACAGTGCTAGATTTTTCTCAGGAAGGCGTAAATCAGATTGTCACAGCAAATTCAGCCCAGTGGAATTATGACGATCAAACCTGGGATTTTTTCGACGGCACGATCTATCTGGTGAATCCAAATGGTTCTTATCGGAACATTTTGAAATTCGAGCAACAACAGATCCAACTCCCCCGAACACCCCTGGATCTTGCCGCGAACAAAACCGATTCGGCTGAAATGAATATCGGTGAAGTTCAGCAGTATTTACAACTGGTGAAACAAAGTGGAGATGAAAAACGGGCAAATCAGCTACGAATGCGGATTCAGCAAAAGATTGCCTTTCCGTTTGTTTGTTTAGTGTTTGGTTTAGCGGGCGCAACGTTGGGAACTCGTCCTCGACGGGGCGGAAAAGGAGCCAGCTTTGCCATCAGTATTTTGATCATCTTTACGTATTACTTGCTCTCGTTCGTTTGTGATGCGTTCGGACGATTGGAAATTTTCACACCAGTTCTTGCCGCTTGGTTGCCAACCGTTGTCGGGATGGGTGCGGTAAGTTGGCTATTAGTACGCGCAGCACGTTAGGAATGGAAAAACCGCTCTTTCTTCGCAATCTTTGGTATTACGCGATTCCTGGAGGTCAACTGAAACCGGGACAAACGATCGCGAAGATTCTCTTAAATGAACCGATTTTATTTGGAAGAACTCGATCGGGCAAAGTGTTCGCGCTCCGAGATATTTGCCCTCATCGTGCTGTTCCATTAAGTTGTGGACGATTCGATGGCTCTGAAGTGGAATGTGCTTATCACGGTTGGCGATTTGATCAAGCTGGACAATGTACGACAATTCCAGCATTGACTGAGGATCAGGAACTCGATTTTTCTCGATTCCGAGTGCGATCGTATTCCGTTCGCGAACTTCAAGGAAACATTTGGATCTTCATGGGCGAGGATGAAAAATCGCTGCCTGAAGACGAGCCACCTAGCGTTCCAGGATTTGACGATCGTACTTATCAAGCTGCGGTCGTGATGAATTTTCCCGCGTATCTCGATCATGCGGTGACGGGATTAATGGACCCAGCACACGTTCCATTTGTTCATCGATCGTGGTGGTGGCGGGCTGATCCGAACTTGGAAGAAGAAGTAAAAACCTTTGATCCATCGCCATTTGGCTTCACCATGCGGCGACACAAATTAGAGCGATCGACCTTTCTTTATGATTTAGTTGGTGGCGATCCAGAAGTCGAGATTTCCTTTCAGCTTCCCGGTGTCCGATTCGAGCAAGTGATTACCAGACAACATCGTGTTTGTAACTTAACCACGATGACTCCGCTTTCTGATACCGAAACAGAAGTGACGACGCTTTTTTACTCAACGATTCCTTGGTTTAATCTGTTGAAGCCGTTTCTCGTTCCCGCGACTCGAACCTTCTTGAATCAAGACCGGGAAATGGTGATCAAACAGCAAATCGGGCTGAAATATAATCCGGGTTTGATGTTGATTAAAGATGCCGATACTCAAGCGCGATGGTATTACCAACTCAAGGCGGAATTTCTGCGATCGCAAATGGAATATCGATCGTTTGTAAATCCGGTGAAAGAACAAACCCTGAGATGGCGCAGTTAGTGACTTAGAGGGTGTTTGAAAAGTAGTCGTTCATCGCATTAATCGCCCCTCGAATGGAATTCGGGGCTATCGGAACGAAGTCTGTTAAAACAGACTGAAGAGTTTGCGACAAGAAGCTTTCAGTCCCCTTCAGTGGACTTTGTTCCGATAGACCGTGATTTCCAATCACGGGCGAAATCGCATCGGAGTGAAGCATCTTCCTATACTTTTCAAATATGCTCTTAAACAAGAGGCGATTCTATGCTCAAATCGCTTTGATTAAGTTTGCTCATCGATTTGATAACTTTTGCTACGTTCCGTTGAAATATTCGGAACAAATCTCGAATACTAAGGAAACTCATACAGTTGAGTGAGTCCTCACCCTCTACACGCAAAAGAATCCTCACATGAACTTACCCTTCGCACTCTCGCCTCGCTATCGGTTGGATGACGAAATGGTTTGGTTGGAAGGTATTGATCCAAGTCGCTGCTACTGGATTCGAGTCAACAGTCAGGATGATTTGATCGTTGCGATTCCTGGACTGTCTGTAGATTCAATGGATGAATTTAAGAGTGTAATCCGTCAATTTCGATCGCTTCAGCCCGGAATGCAGATTCACGTCATCCGAGCAGCAGAGCAATGTGAGATTCACTGTGTCAGCGAAAATTGTTATGCGATCGAAGCCACCGTACTTGGCTCTCCCGTATGGCACTTGTTCGATCGTGAAACGCTCGAAAGCTTGTTGATGACTGCACATCCCGATTGGTGCTGCTCGCCAAAAGATGTTGATTTAGGGCGACGGATGTTAGCTCGCTGCTGGCAACAAGCGATCGCGGTTTAATTCAACTGACGCAAATGTAGTAATTCTTCTAAAGATGCCAATAGTTTGATCTTGGCAAGGAAAAGCTCTTGATTTGGGCTGAGAATAAATTGCCACTGTACATTAACGCTGAACACAGATGTTTCTACTCTGCCGATCGCTTGAACTTCAGTGCAGCCATTATCGAGAAGCTTAGAACTGTATCGCTGTGGAAAGAGCTTCAGGGATTGCGCTTCCTTGCGAAGATAAGCCGCGATCGCATCTCGTCCCACAATCTGAGATTCAAACGGAGGCTGCATCGCACCATCGATCGCGAAAAGCTGACTGGTTTCCTCGAACTCGCCTGAATTGAGCGTTTCAAAGTAGCGAACAATGACTAAATGCGGAATCTCGATCGCTGCGACGGTTTGCATCTCAGTGCCTCCAAATATAAAAAGGCAGGCTCAAAAACCTGCCTCACATCATGACTCAAGGGAAACCTATGCCAGCGGATCAACGCCCATATCAACAACAGCATTCCGCAATACGGTGATTTGCTGCCCCATATCCAACTGGCGAAGATTGTCGATCGCAGCAATTCCTTCTTCTGGCAAACGATAGTCTGAGGGCATTGGCACTGCAATCCCTTGGCGCATCCATTCTGCCAACTCGTACCAGAATGCCAATTTCGTATTCACACTTAGCACACCATAGGCACGAGACTCAGGCGTATTCCGGCAAGCTGCCAAGTCGCGCATGATCTCAAGCTGCTCAGAAAAAGATGCGGTTCTGATTCGAGTTAACAAACCATTGGCAAGCTGTAAACGAGCGGCTCCAGGTGCAGCAGGCGTAATCGATCGACCCATTTCGGTGTAAATGTACCAAAGCACTGCCAACTGATCATCGACACTCAAGCGCTTAATCTGCGCGGTCACAGTCGGAACGGCATCGGTTTGAATGCTTGAAAGATAAGGATTCGCAAACCGTGAGGAAGTTGACTCTGCGGAAAAGGTCATAGCGCTCTCCATCAAATTGAGTATGTATGAAACCTGGCTCAGAATCGGAACAAGCAGAACCTAAAGGCGTTTTTCTCTAGACGCTTATCATTCTGCAACACCAATTTACAATTAGCAAATAAAACTTTACAAAATATCTGATTAGATAAACTGATATCAGATTTATCCGTGGATAACCCAAGATAATCGTGTTGGTATAGTGGAAATTGAGCGATCGAGGGCAGAAGTTGTAGCCGTTACTCTAGCAGCAGTATTGGTAAGTAGGCTTGAAAAGCTGTGAAGTCCTGATCCGTCGTAAAAATAGAGTCGTTGCGACGATAAGCGACAGCACAAATCAAAAAATCGGTATTTGATCCTTGAACTCCATTGCGACGGCAGAGATTGAAGAACTCAGCAGCAGTCTCATAGTCATTCTGCGTCACAATTAAGTAAGTCCGGAAAAGCGCGAAGATAGTCGCGTAGCCTTGTGAATTGTTCAGGAGTACGTAGTCCAGAAAGAATTTCTTGGCGAATGGCTCCAAGAATAATCACTTCATCTTCAGTAATGAGAGTGCGAAGTCGATCAGTCGTTTGAGAATTGGGTGCATTACGGCGTAGAGCCAATGACCAAACAGAAGTATCGACAATCACGCTCATGAGCTTTGGCGTTGCACCTTGTAATCATAAGTTTCGTCGTAGTCAATCGTTCCAAATAGCTCTACAATCTTGCCGCGTTGACGGCGCTGAATGTACTCACGGAGAGCCGTTTCAACTACGGTTTCTGGGTTCTGCTGCTCACTAATTGCAAGTGCTTCTTGCATCAGCGTTTCATCTAGATTGATCGAATGAGCCATTGTTAGCAGAGTGATATTGATTTCTCTAGTTTATCGGTGTTTCATTGCGGTAAACGACTTCTCGATCGACAGATTGAATGAGAGGAATTATTCGATCGCGAGATAGATTCGCTCAAACGGTGCGATCAAATACGATTCGTCGTGTCGTTCCATCCATCACCGCAATGATTGTTAATGCAACCCAAAACGGTTGGCAAGTCATTTACCACCGTGCCCATGCTCTTCTAGCGGCTCAAATCGCGGGACAATGGCGCAGAAAAGATTCTCCCCCTCGCTTATATGAAACGGTCGCAGCAATCTCTCACCATGACGACTTAGAGCGCGAATGGGAAGAGAATAACTTAAACAAAGCAGGCGCACCAAAAGACTTTACACAAGATACCGACCAAGAAACCGACTATCACAGCTTGAGAAAGCATATTGAAGGTTCACTCTATCGCGGTCGGTGGGTGGCATTGTTAGTTTCGATTCACTTGTATCGATTGAATTTAGCTAAGAGTGGAACCCCTGAAGCGGATAAATTTTTGCAAGAACAGTTAGAAAATCAGAAACGGTGGCGCGAAAATTTAGGCATTTCAGAAGAAGCAGCGATCCAAGCTTATGACTTTCTGCAATGGTGCGATCGCTGTTCTTTGATCCTTTGCCAGCAAGAACTTCCAGCAGATGAACGTCGGCTCGAAATTAGCAAAGCTCACGATGGTCAAGACTATGACATTAAACAGCTTGAAAACGGGTTAGTAACAGTTACACCCTGGTGTTTTCAAGATGACCAATTCACTGTGAATGTCGAAACAACAGTGCTAACTCAAGTCAAATTTGAGAGCAATGATGAACTCACAGAAGCACTTAAGACTGCACCTCGTAAGCTTTTAGAATGGACGTTTGTAAAAGATGCCGCCTGAAATTGCTGAACTATTAGAAACGAAGTCGGCTCATGCACTGCCTGAATTGATGAACGCGATCGCCGAATATTTGAACTGCGATCGCTGTTTCCTCTATCTGCGTGATCCAAGTACTAAACTCGGTCGGGTTCCATTTTGCTGGACTCGCAGTGAGGATGTTCCAACGGTTTACGACGAAGATTGGAAGCCTGAACCGGAATCATTGCCCAATGAAGATCCAATGTTTGCGGCGGCACTGGCGACTAAACCTTCAATTTTTGTCGAAGATGTCACGACTGCGGGTTCTGATGTTTTGAATGCGGAATTTGAACGGGAGAGTTTTGGACATCGGGCATTGATTCACGGGCATCTTTGTCACAACAATCAGCTTTGGGGCGTATTGCAGCCTTGTTTGATGAATCAACCGCGACAATGGAGCGAAGAAGAACGATCGACATTCAGCCAAATTACAGAGAAGATTACGCCGATCGTTGTCCAGTACATTGAACAACAGGCGAAAAATCCCCCAGAGGAATGAGGCAGGGAGTACCAATAGTCGTGTTTATTACATTTGATAATGTTGCCTCACTTTGCCTATCTGTAGGTGGATTGCATGAACCACTCCCCTTTCACACGTTCCCGCACCATCGATCGCATTCTTGTGGTTGATGACACACCCGATAACTGTTTGCTGATTCAGGCAATTTTGCAGGACGAAGGCTATCAGGTTGAACTCGCGGATAGTGGCAAAGAAGCATTACGGATTATTGAACAGTCTCCACCGGATTTGGTGTTGCTTGATGTCATGATGCCGGGAATGGACGGTTATGAAGTGACTCGGCGAATTCGCGCCAATCCTTCGTTGCCGTTTATGCCGATTTTGCTCACGACTGCGTATGATCAGCCGAGTGTCGCTCAAGGCTTGGATACGGGTGCAGATGATTTTATTCGGAAGCCTGTTCATTTTGATGAGTTGTTGGCGCGAGTTCGAGCATTGTTGCGATTGAAGCACAGTGTGGATGAACGCGATCAAATTGCTCGTCAACGTGAGGACTTTGTTTCTCGACTAACGCATGATTTAAGAACGCCATTAGTTGCTGCTGATCGTATGTTGAATCTAATGTCTCAAGGGGCATTAGGTGAGCTTTCTGGCGATGTGCAAGATGCGATTTCAACGATGATTCGCAGTAACGCCAACTTGCTCACGATGGTGAATACCTTGTTAGAGGTATATCGCTACGAAGCAGGACGGAAAACATTAGTGTTCTCTCCGGTGAATTTAGCGGAATTGGCGCAAGAGGTCGTAAAAGAACTCTCGCCTTTAGCGATCGATAAAAATCTCAAGTTAAATCTAGAATTCAACGAAGGGGAAGATTACACTGCAAAAGGCGATCGATTAGAACTTTATCGGGTGATGACAAATCTAGTTGGAAATGCAATTAAATTTACCGATGAAGGCTCTGTTACCGTTCGATTAATTCGAGTCGATACGGGATTAGTTCCTGCAATTAAGTTAGAGGTACAAGACACGGGACCGGGAATTTCAGAGAGCGATCGAGCGACTTTATTTGAGAGCTTTATTCCGGGTAAACACAAGCGATCGGGTAGCGGTTTAGGACTGCATTTGACTCGTCGAATTGTGGAAGCTCACAACGGTCGGATCAATCTCACAACGGAGGTTGGTAAAGGTAGTACGTTTACTGTTTATTTGCCGACGCATTAGAGAGTGTTTGAGAAGTAATCGTTTATCGCATTTACCCGCCCGGAAATGAATCTCCGGGCTAATCGGGGAAGCCCACTAAACTGGGCTAAGAACTCCGTATGACTCTCTTAGCCCGCTTCAGCGGGGTTTCCTCCATTAGCCCGGAGATTTATTTCCGGGCGAACTCGCAACGCAGCAAAGCCGCTTTTTATACTTCTCAAATACCCTCTTAGGAATCATGAGGCTCAGCGAATAGAATTCGTCAGACAGTCAACGTTTTGCCAAAACCCAGCCTTCAAATATGTCTTCTATCTGATAGTTAAGGTCAGGCGTTTTGGCAAGATTTGGATCGATCCAAGCGTATTCTGTATTCGGCAAAATCTTGGGATTCTCGATATATTGACCGATTTTTGGAGTGTAGAAATTGAGTAATAGATAACGTTTACGATCGTCACGACTCATTTGATCTTCATTCACAATAAAACTCACGGGTTGAGCTTGTAGAATTGCCTGAATTGTTGGCATTTGAATAAATCGTTTGAGTTGCGGATCGTAATCGCCCCATAATCCAGTAACGTGCAAAGTTGCGATCGCAAACCAAGAAGTCAGCAACCAAGCCGCAGTCCAGAATTTTGCCGATTGAGCAAGAGAAATTCGATTGCGTAACACCCAAATCACGGGCAAGCTAAACCAGCCTAATCCAACGGTTAGAACGACAAGCGCGATCGATAAAAGCGTCTCACTTCGCATGGAATCTCCAATCAGTTCAGCCACTCTCATGCGCTGATTCACGATCGCGAGAAAAAACATTGCGATCGCACCCATAAAAAGATTCAACCCAATGAAGAATCCGGTACGCTTGCGATTTTTGTACAAATATTCGAGATGAGAAAGTGCGATCGCGGCTAACAGTCCTGCAAACGGCATTAATTGAATTGGATAGTAATGCGTTCGTGTTCCAAAAATACTTAATTCAACAAATAAAACAATCGGAAATCCAATTAGCAAAAACCGTCTTTGAGTTGATTTTAATAACGATCGAGTATCTGGATTGCGAAATGCTAACCACAATCCACCGAGTGAAAAGAAAATCCAAGGAAAACCATTTGCAGGAATATTCCAAAAATAATAAAACTGATTCGCACCTTGATAAGTTTGTCCACCAAGATGAAACAGTTTCCCAAACAGTTCTTGAAGTCGATAAACTCCATCTCTTTCAACCGCTGCCCACAACCATCCGATCGGTAACATTAATCCTGTTGCTAATCCCACATACAACCAAGGATCGAGTAGATGACGATGGCGGCGATGTTGAACGATCAGATAAGGCAATAGTGCGATCGATGCTGGAATGATCATGAATCCTTTAATCATGAATCCCCAACCAAACATTGAACCCGCTACAAATCGCCAAGGTCTAACAGACGATTCAGCCAGCAGCAATGCCCAAATTTCAATTAATTCCACACAAACAAGCGCCATATCTTGAGTGGCTAATCGTCCGTATTGTGCGACTAATGGAATCACGCTAAAGATTGCCGCTCCCATCCAAGCCATTCGAGGAGTCGTGAGCCGAACCCCGATCGCATAAGTCAATAGAACACTCAAAATAAACGCGATCGCACTTGGTAATCGGGCAGAATCTTCGCTGATTCCAAACAGCAAAAACGATCCCGCAATCAGCCATTGAATTCCAATCGTCCGATCGAATACGGGTGTCCCTCCGCCCCATTGTGGTGTGATCCAATCTCCAGTGCTGAGAATCGTTTTTGCCTGAGCCGCATAAATGCCTTCATCATGCGCCATTAAACTCTGTTGAGAATTGCGAATCAATACGATCGGCAACACCCACAATAACAATGTGAAATACGGGAGAAATCGCTTCCAGTTCACAGGACTTGCTTCCATTCTGTGCAAGGATTTTATCCTAGATTCAGCGGTTCGGCTTTTAGACAAGTTTCTAGATCGAGTTGTGCCAACTTGGAATAAGCGTTGTCGATCGCGAATTTCCCTCGCAATAATCCCGAACTCGCTCCCGGACAGATAAATCGCAATGTTTCTGAATTGAACATCTCTAGAAGCTTGCGAACATGACGGATCTGGCGATTCCAATGAAACGTTTTTGCAGTTCTAAGCGGAACGGGATCACCTTGATTATTCGGAATTAAATGCCGACCAGTAAACAAGATCCCACCGCAAGCAGAGTAGTAAACACAAGCTGATCCCGGCGAGTGTCCCGAAGTCCAGATCACTCGGATTTCTGGATTGATCTCAAAACTTTCCTGGAACGAAGTAACTTTTACATTCGGCAACAAATACGCCTCTTGTTCTTGCACAATTACTTCGCAATCGAACGCGGCTTGAATTTCTCGCACCTTTCCCATTCCGCCGCGATGCGTGATGATTAACTTCCGAACCCCGCCCTGAGATTCGAGAAACGATCGAGTATTTTCATCCCATGCTGGCGAATCAATTACCAAATTTCCATCTTTTTCTACAATGAGATAGGATGTACCACCGAGCGTATCCCGATTGGGTGGAAACGCAAAGATCGGTGCAATGCCAGGACAAACTTCTTCCGAAAACACGGGACGTGGCGGTTTCGGCGTTCGGGACTGCGGCGTGATTGAAGATTCTGGTGGCACAAGCTTCTCGATCGGTCAAACTAAAGAATACGGCAATTCTGCCTCGTTAGATTGTGCCAGATCGAATGACTTCCTTCTATGCTCTCTGCCCCATCCTTTGGACATGATTTGGCTTTTGCTTCTCGGATTAATCACATACCTCTTTATCACGCAGTGGGTCGCCAGTCTCACCCGAACTCCGGTTTGGCTCCTGTGGCTGGTGGCGATGCTGCCTGTGTTTGTCATGGTCGTGTGGACGATCGTATTCCGAGGGCAAACAATGCCGACACAATACTCGATCGTGCTATTCGCTGGATGCTTGGTGCTGTATCTCTATTTGATTCAGCGCGGACGGATTGCACGATCGACAATGGACACTGAGCCACCCGTCCCTTCAGAGCCGACCCCTGAGATTCAACCGCCTAATTTAGCGAGTCTGCGCCCGCTCAATCCCGCCGAAGAAACGAGCTTGCAAACCTGCTTTCCTTGGTCGGTATTCTATTTACGCCATTTGGAATATCACCCGCAAGGAGTCGTTTGTCGAGGTCAGTTGCGGACGGCTCCTGATGTCGCTTATCGAACGGTGCGAGAAAACGTCGAGGCGCAATTTGGCGATCGCTTTGATGTGATTTTTCAGGAGTATCACCCTGGAGAGCCGTTTTTTGAGTTGGTAATGAATCCAGCGGCAACGATCGAGGGGAAAAATCCGCAAGTTCTGATTCGTCCTGGATCTGCGATCGTTTTAGCGCTTTTGACGTTTTTTACGACAAATTGGGCGGGCTTGCAAGTGGTGGGACGAGTTCCGACGTTCCAAGCTTTAATGGAAAACGGTTTTCCTTATTCGATCCCGATTTTGGTCTTTTTTGCGGCTCGAAGTTTTGGGCAATTCATCACCGCTCGAAAGTACAAGATTGCAATCACGCTGCCGTACTTTGTGCCGATTATTCCGCTGCCGTTTTTCCCGATTGGGACGATCGGCGCGTTTACTCAGTTGAAATCACGAATTCCCGATCGTAGAGCGCTGTTTGATATTGGCTTGGTTGGCGCATTTTTGGGATTGACGATCAGTATTCCGTTACTGGCTTGGGGATTGGTGCAGTCGAGTGTGGTGGCGTTACCGAATCAAGGCGGACTCTTCAATTTTCAGGCGCTTGATCCGAGATTTTCGATTTTGTTGGCGGTTTTTGGCAAATTAGCGATCGGGCGTGAATTAACTCCTGATGCTGCAATTCGATTACATCCGACTGCGATCGCGGGTTGGGTTGGAGTTTTATTCACAGCGTTTAATCTAATGCCGATCGGACAGTTAGATGGCGGACGGATGATTCATGCCGTATTTGGGCGAAGAGTTGGAGCCAGAATCGGACGAATTTCGAGGTTTCTACTATTGGGATTTGCGATCGTATATCCGCATTTATTACTCTGGGCAGTGCTATTACTATTGTTACCAGCATTGAATGAACCGACATTGAATGATGTACTTGAGGTTGATTCATTCCGCGATATTGTAGGGTTAATGGCATTGGTAATTCTGATGATTCTTGTGTTGCCTGCTCCGAAGTTTTTAACGACTGCTCTGGGAATGTAGGATGAACGGAAAAGCGCTTTATCAAAACTGTTTATCGCTGTTAATTTATCGCGATGTGCTGAATGATGAAATTGCACGATCGTTTCTCACCGTTTTACAAAATCTCGATCGTCCTGAAATCGCTATCGCAGCTTACAGCGAATGGTTCTCAGGATTGGCAAAACTCCGTCAAGGTTGGCGCGATTATTTATTAACAAGAATTCTGTCCTCAGAAAATCCATTTACTCAACAAGTTCATCAAGGCAATATTCCAAACGAACTACTAGAAGCTGTTAAACACGATCTAAAAATCCTACAACAGATCTATCAATACGGAAGTCAACAGATTCGCGAATTATTAAATCAAAATACTGTTGCTTGGTGCGATCACATTGATTATGAGAAAAATGATTCAAGACAAATCGAAATTCAACGAATTCAGAAACAATTAGAATCGCTTGAAGATTGGTCGATCGTACTTCCAGATCTAATCAATTTCTATCGTCGATTTGGAACAGGTATCTTTGCAGAATATCGTGCATTTCGGTGGCAGAATGGGGGCTTGAATGCGATCTCAACTCCTGATCCAATTCAAATCGATGCTTTAGTCGGCTATGAAACCCAGCGCGATACCTTGCTAAAAAACACCGAATTTTTATTAGCTGGATTGCCCGCGCTTCACATTTTGCTATACGGCAGTCGCGGCTCAGGGAAATCATCGCTCGTCAAATCACTGCTAGGAAAATATGAAAATCTGCGTTTAATTGAAGTTCCAAAATCAGAACTCAGTGCGTTACCTGCGATCGTTGAACAATTGCGAAATCTACCTCAGAAGTTTGTGATTTTCGTCGATGACTTGTCTTTTGAAGAGGATGACGATGCGTATAAGTCGCTAAAAGTTGTTCTAGAAGGCAATTTAACTGCACGACCGCAAAACGTTGTCGTGTATGCCACCTCAAATCGACGACACTTAATCCGCGAATTTTTTGACGATCGCCCGCGTCCACGAGATGCCGATGAAGTCCATCACTGGGATACTGTGCAAGAGAAGTTATCGTTTAGCGATCGATTCGGTTTAACCCTAACTTTCGAGCCTGCTGACCAACCAACTTATCTCAAAATCGTTCACCATTTAGCCGCTCAAGCTCAAATCAATCTCGACTCCAAAGATTTAGAATTTCGAGCCTTACAATGGGCGACTCGGCACAATGGTCGATCGGGCAGAACCGCACGTCAATTTATCGACTTTCTCAAAGCTGAACTCTTTTCCTAATGGCATTTACTTATTCTCGATCGATTCACTTCTCCGACACCGACGCGGCAGGAGTTGTTTATTTCGCCAATGTTCTCAACTTCTGCCACGAAGCTTATGAAGCCTCTCTAGCTGCCAGTGGAATTGACTTACGATCGTTCTTCTCCAGTCAAACGATCGCAGTTCCGATCGTTCACGCTGAGGTAGATTTTTTCAAACCGATGTTTTGTGGGGATCAAATCACGATCGCGCTCACCCCAACCTTATTAAAACCGAGCGAATTCGAGATTTCCTATCAGTTGGCGAATTCAAATCATGCGATCGCGAAAGCGTTAACCCGTCACGTCTGTATTGATGTGAAAGCTCGATCGCGCCAAGACCTTCCCCTAGTTTTGCTTGACTGGCTCAACAACTAACAATTCAGTCTACAATCGATACGCTCTGGCTCAAAGTCAGACCCATTCTCGCTAACATGGTCGATATGGAACAAGAAGTTATTACCCTGCTTTCGAGTCGCGAAATCGAAAAAATGCGTCGAGCCGGAAAACTCGCAGCGCAGTTATTGAATCACTTAGAGGCATTCGTTAAACCGGGTGTTTCTACCCTAGAACTGAATGACGAAGCCGAACGTTGGACACAAGCACACGGAGCAAAAAGCGCTCCCCTTGGCTACAACGGGTTTCCAAAATCGATTTGTACGAGCGTGAATGAGTGCGTTTGTCACGGTATCCCCAACGCCAAACAAATTCTCAAAGATGGCGACATTATCAACATTGATGTCACGCTGATTGTCGATGGCTACCACGGCGACACCTCGAAAATGTACTTTGTGGGAGAACCTTCTCCGCTGGCAAAACGATTGATTGAAGTGACCGAAAAATGCCGTCAGTTAGGCATGGATGAAGTAAAACCAGGCGCAAGAATTGGCGATATTGGTGCAGCGATTCAAGAATATGCCGAATCTCAAGGCTTCTCAGTTGTGCAAGATTTCGTCGGACATGGAATCAGTCATATTTTCCATACGGCTCCTCAAATTCCGCACTACGGCAAACGAGGAACCGGGAAAAAATTGCGCCCTGGAATGGTTTTTACGATCGAACCCATGATCAACGAGGGAACCTGGGAAGTTGAAGTCATGCCCGACAAATGGACGGCTTTGACCAAAGATCGCAAACTCTCGGCTCAATGTGAACATACGATCGCAGTCACTTCTACAGGCTATGAAATCCTGACGCAAGCCTAAAAGAAAACCCCGATGCTTAACACACCGGGGCGACTGTACAACTTTCAGAACATTCTAAACTCGACCGCGCAGCATTTGAGCCATCTCGTTCTGTTTCGGTGACATTTCGAGCGCGACTTCTTCTGTGATCTGACCTTGCTCGTACAGCTTGTAGAGCGACTGATTCATCGTACACATTCCGTCAAATCCACATCGAGGAATGATCGCCTCGATCTCATCCAATTCACCCTTGCGAATGTAATCTCGAATCGCATCCGTGTTGATCAGAATGTCGTGGAATGCTGCCCGTTTGCCGTCTGTTGTCCGACACAAGCCCTGTGCAATCACAGCAACTAGAGATTCCGCTAGTGCGACCCGCATTGTTGCTTGTTCACTCGGTTGATACAAACTGAGAACCCGTTCGATCGTTTTCACCGCACTATTGGTGTGGAGAGTTCCCATCACCAAGTGACCCGTTTGCGCCGCTTTCAATGCCGTATTCACCGTTTCTTTATCCCGCATTTCACCAACCAGGATAATATCGGGATCTTCCCGGAGAGCAGCTTTCAGAGCATTGTCAAACTTGCGAGTGTGCATTCCGACTTCGCGGTGCTTGATTAACGCTTTGCGGCTCTTGTGAATAAACTCGATCGGGTCTTCGATCGTAATAATATTCTTCGGCATTTCTTTGTTGATGTAATCGATCATCGCCGCCATCGTGGTCGATTTACCTGATCCCGTTGGACCTGTAATCAGAATCAAGCCCTTGTGATAGTGACAGACATCTTTGAACACCGCAGGTAGGTTTAACTGCTCCATCGTCAGAATTTTCAGCGGGATCAAACGCAGAACCATCGCAGGTCCATACAGCGACCCAAAAATATTGATCCGAACCCGTGCAAATTCGTATTGAGTTGCACCGTCAAAATCCAGCGTTTCTTCAAACTGGCTAATTTCCTCTTCGGTGAGAACTTCCCGTAACCAACTCATGAAGGTCGCCTGATCGGTTTCGCCCCATTCAGTCGTTTCGATCTCACCTCGATTCCGATAGCGCGGGACTTCTCCCACACCTAAATGCACATCCGAGAAACCCTTATCAAACGCAGTGCGAATAATTTGCTCTAAAGTCGGCGCATTGCTGGAACGACGCGCTGAACTGGGGGTCGTCGGTGGTGTGGTCGGGCGATGTCCTATCGTAGGCGGTGGAGTCGCTCCCGTTGGAGTTCCCAAAGACGCAGAGGGTGAACTTGCGGGAATGGGAGCCGGGGCAGTTGCAGGACGAGTTGCAGCAGGCATCGCAAACGTTTCGGTCGCGGCAGTCTGATTCACATTGACAGCGGCTTCTGTGGCTTCTGTCATTGGATTTGCAGGCATCGTCCGCATGGCAGGTGGCGGAGCAGGAGGAGTTCTGGGTGCGGGTGGCGGAGCGACGGGACGAGGAGCAGTGGATTCGGTGGACTGCACGATCGAGGAACGCTGTGTGTCTGGTGTCATATCCCTAGGTTGATAAAATCCCTGAGCAGTGAACGAATGGGGCGATGGGGCGATTTTTAGGGGAAATTGGAAAATCTTTACGGTTTGAACCTTGGCACAGAGAATGCCAGACCCCTAACATGAATTAAGCTTTCCCAGATGTCACGGGTGAGTATCAACAGGGGATGGTGGGCGATATGAGTGGGTCTGATCGGTGGTATGTAGTAAAACGTCCAAATGCCCAGTGTCAAATTCTGACCGAGGATGAGTTGGAGAAGATTCAAACGACAAATCCCTCTGAGACGGTGGAACATTGGGGTCCATTCACCTCAGAGGGAGAAGCGATCGCACGTCGCGTCGGATTGATTCGATCGGGCAAGTGTCAGCCGAGTTAGTTCTTAGCGCGGTTGCCTTGTTTTGAGGTAATCACTTGCCCCAAAACTTGCATCGCTCGGACAAACTGCGGGTCATTGTTTGTGCCAACTTTGTCGCGCTCTTGCTGAAGGAGTTTACGCTGCGGTTCGGTCAGTTCCACAACGACATCGGGAGCGATGCCATGTTTGTTGATGTCTCGACCGCTTGGCGTGAGATATTTCGCGATCGTCACTGCCATTCCTGATCCATCACCAAGGCTACGAACCGATTGGACTAAGCCCTTTCCGAAGGTTTTCGTACCAACGATCGTGCCGCGTTTGTTATCTTGGATTGCTCCAGAGAGAATTTCGCTGGCACTGGCTGATCCACCATCGACAAGAACGACTAACGGCTTATCAGTCAGAGCGCGGTTATTCGCTTCTTCCTTATCCGAAACGCCTTGTCGATCGACGGTCGAGACAATCCCGCCTTTGGGAACCCACATCCGAGCAATATCGACGCTGGCATAAAGCAAGCCACCGGGATTCGATCGCAGATCCAGAATGTATCCCGTGACGTTCTCTTTCTCCATTTTCTGAATCGCTTCTCGCATTTCTGGAGCAGCATTGGCGCTAAACGTAACAAGACGGATATAGCCAATCTTGCCTTGTTGAGATTGCTGCACACTGGCACGAACCGGATGAATCTCGATCTTGGCACGAGTGAGGTTGAATTCTAATTGCTGAGTGCCTCGCTGAATGGTGAGACGGACTTGACTATTGACTGGACCACGAATCAGCGTCACAGCCTTATTCACGTCCATTCCTTCGGTGCTCTTGCCATCAATTTGACTAATGATGTCTTTGGCAACGATCCCAGCAGACGAAGCGGGACTTCCTTCGATCGGGGAAATGACCGTCAATCTCTTCGTCTTCTCATCCGCTGCCAGTTGAATCCCGACTCCGGTTAATTCGCCAGAGGTGTCGATCTGCATATTGCGGAATTCGTCCGGGTCCATAAAGCGCGTATAGGGATCGCCCAGACGCTTCAGCATTTCCCGAATCGACTTATAAGCCTCTTGCTTATCCCGGTAGTTTCGGTTGAGATACTGAGCGCGAATGGCTTTCCAATCGACTTGGTTAAAGGTGGCATCGACGTAATTGCGATCGATCACCTGCCAAACTTCATCGACTAGCTCTTTGGGACTATCCCGAAAGAACGCTTGCCCTTTATTCAGATGAATTCCGGCTCCGGTGATGGTCACTGCGGTCACGGCGGCAGCCGTCGCACCTAGAACAAGCGCTCGTTTTGTCATGGCTATACCTGCTTAAATTCTGGAAAAGTGACAAAAAGGTTATGCCCAATTTAACACAGGCACTTAGAGGCAATCCGTAATAATTGTCCAGTTTTCTGAATGAAGTTTTGTAGATGCAGCCAAAAATCAGTAAAGATTTGTGTCCTAGGGTTGAGTTGTGAAGCATCGCTAGTGAGAAGAAACCTCACAACTCAGCGATTCATTTAGGTTCAACCCATTTGCCATCGGATTTGATCAAATTGATTAGTTCGATCACACCTTGATCTTCTGGGACTTTCTTGATCTCGTCCCGTCCGCGATACAGAGAAATGTAGCCCGCCTGTTTACCAACATAGCCGTAATCCGCATCTGCCATTTCGCCAGGTCCATTCACAATACAGCCCATAACGGCAATGTTTAAGCCTGTTAAATGGCTCGTTGCTTCACGGACTTTTTGCAACACTTCTTCAAGGTTGAACAAGGTGCGACCACAAGACGGACAAGCGACATATTCGACCATTGTGCGGCGTAATCCCAAGGCTTGCAGAATGCCGTAGCAAACAGGAATTTCTTTCTCAGGAGCTTCAGTCAAAGAAACCCGAATCGTATCGCCAATTCCCTCAGCCAATAGCGTTCCAATCCCAGCGGTTGATTTGATTCGACCGTATTCGCCGTCTCCCGCCTCGGTTACACCCAAATGTAGCGGGTAAGCCATTCCCAATTCATTCATGCGCTTCACCATGAGGCGATTCGCTGCCAGCATGACCGGAACTTTCGAGGCTTTGAGCGAGAGTTCAATATTGTAGAAATTGAGCGATTCACAAATACGAATGAATTCCAGAGCCGATTCCACCATCCCTTCTGGGGTATCGCCATAGGTAAATAGCATTCGTTCTGCCAGCGATCCATGATTGACACCGATTCGCATCGATTTATTCTGATCGCGCAGGGAGATCACTAAAGGTTCGAGCGTTTCACGGATTTTTTCACCGATCGCATCAAATTCTGCTTGTGTGTAATCGGTTGTTTTCGCTTTTTCAAAAACGTATAAACCTGGATTAATTCGCACGTTATCAACGTACTTCGCTACTTCGATCGCGATCTTCATTCCATTGTGGTGAACATCGGCAACGAGTGGGACGGGTTGGTAAGTCTTGTAAAGTCGATCGCGAATTTCTTCCATCGCTTTCGCGTGCGCCATACTTGGAACCGTGACGCGCACAATTTCACAACCAATTTCATGCAGGCGACGAATTGCCGCAACTGAACCTTCAATATCGAGCGTATCTTCGTTGATCATCGATTGAACTGCAACGGGATGATCACTTCCGATCGAGATGCTACCAACGGGAACGGAACGAGTTTTGCGACGATGAATGGTGGTGTCAGTTGAGTACTGAACAACAGGAGTAGCCGATACGATCGGGGTGGGCAAGGTTTGCATAACGCGGTGGTAATAGCTCGATAGCAAAAAAGACAGAATCCTACAGATAGGAGTTTCTGTCTTTCAGATTGCCATAGAAATGCACGCTTTGACCGATTTTTCGGTCGGCTTAACCTCGACATAACCGAGATTCTTGTTTGACAGAACCTGCCATTGCTGCATATTGCAGGGTCATAAAGGCGCGGAGGTCTTCTCGATCGTATTTTGAGGCGAGCAGTAGTCGTAACTGATTTTCGGCTTCGATCGAGAGAAGTCCGGTTGTGAGCGCTTGTTGAACTACTTCGCGTATTCTTGCCATATCAACACCCCATCAGCCACAAAGGAACAAAGATTAATAGGAACAAACTCTGGACTTGATGCAACTTCTAGAAATTGCAGGTTCGAGCGATGACTTGCAGAGCTAGACGAAAACCAATGGATGAAATCTTAGAGGAATTTACCTGAAAAAAACGGTATCGATGTGAACAAGTTTTAAATTTGCGCGATCGCTCTAGCCCAGAGTAGCTCTGGACTTGGTGCAAAGCGACGTATGCAAAATTGGAAGGTTCCCGCAGTTGAGAAAACAGTTTTTACCGTGTTACCTGTTTCAATTGCTTCAATGTTACTCCGGAAAAATTAGACAAATTCACGTTTCTTCAAAGTATCGCGCCCTTGCTTGTGGAAGTGATGTAACTTTATTAACCTTCAGCGGGCGGTAACTCTAGAGCGATCGCGCCTAAGTTTCCTTTGCGAAAATCAGTCAAAATCTGTCTTGCGGTGCGTTCGACATCGCCTTTATAGTTTTGCTCTGCCAGAGTTTTGAGATAGCTCTCTCCGGTGAACCTGTCGATCGCGAGTCCATATCTCGATTCCAATGCGGCTGAGGACGATTGCAGTAGATCGATTAACGATGCGGCAACCCGTTGATTGTCATAAGCGGCTTCTCCGATGTCATCACAAATCGCTAATTTAATCGCGGCTGCCTGATTTGTGAGCTTGTTTGGCAGTACTCCAGGAGCATCGAGCAATTCAATTTGATCAGAAATTCTCACCCATCTGAGTTGTCGTGTCACACCTGCGCGACGGGCACTTTCAACCACACGCCGTTTCAGTAAGCGATTGATTAATGCAGATTTGCCGACATTTGGAAATCCGATCACAACGGCTCGAACGGGACGGGTGAGCATACCACGATCGATCCGACGCTGGTTCATTTTTGCGCCTGCGATTTGGGTGGCTTTCGCGATCGTTTCAATTCCCTTCCCATGTTGAGCATCCGTAAACAGCGGTTCTTCTCCCCGTTCTTCAAACCATCGAATCCACTGCTCTTTGGCTTTCTGTGGAATCATATCGACCCGATTCATCACCAAAATTCGCCCCTTTTCTCCGATCCATTGATCGACTTGCGGATGATGAGTCGAGAGCGGAATTCTGGCATCCCGAACTTCTAGCACGACATCAACGCGCTTGAGTTGTTCAAGGAGCGCTCTTTCGGCTTTGGCAATGTGACCGGGATACCACTGGATCGGGGGTGAAGACATGGAATTAGTTCTCGAAAAGTTGAGCGGGAGTGAGTTGAAGTTGGGGAAATTGAGGGGAGACGATTGTGCGATCGTCCTCAAATACTCCGACTTCAGTGTATTCTTCACCTTCGAGGGTGAGGGCTGTAATCGATTGATTCTCGCGATCGATTAGCCAGTATTCAGGAATTCCGCGTTTGGCATATTGGGCGCGTTTTCGGATTAAGTCACGATCTCGATTCGCTTTTCCAGGACTCAGGACTTCTGCCACGAGTTGAGGAGGCGGCGCATCGATCAGAATCGTGAGTCGTTTCTGAGTTAAGCTCAGATGCACTGGATCGAGAACAACTAAATCAGGATACCGATTTGCTGCGTCTTTTCTTGCCAAAACCGGAACTTGAATTTCGCACGTATGCGGACGAATGAGCCGGGGTGGAATTCCTGCCTCTGCTAATTTCAGAAAGAGGAGATTAGGAATAAAATCATTCGGTTCCGATTCTGGTGGCAAGGCAAATAACTCTCCATCGATCAATTCATAGCGCTCGTCCGTACCGTCATCGAATTCCAGGTACTCTTCAAAGGTGGCAAATCTGGGTTTTGCTTGAGTCATAACGCTATGGAACTACAAGAACGGGACAGGGAGAAAGGCTGATCACTCGATTCGTGACGCTATCGGTTGCGCCTTCGGTCGTGAGTCCAAGACCGCGACATCCCATGATAATCAAATCCGCTTCCACCTCGTCAGCGACATCGCAAATGGTAAAAGCAGGTTTGCCTTCGCGCTCGATCGCATCGGCTTCAATTCCTTGATCTGAGAAGAGCGATCGAGCATTTTCCAATAGATTCGCCACGGCATCCGGGGAAGACATCGCATCGGGCTGATCCGCAGTCGATTCCACGACAGACAGCAAAATCAATCGGCTTTGATGAATTTTGACGATATCCGAAACGGTTTCGACGGCTTGACGAGACTCGCGGCTTTCATCGATCGGAAACAACACAGTTTTAAACATGATTTCAATCATCCGAACTTCTTCTACCAGCATTGCAGAAACTTCGATCGTAGGTGTCGCGATTAATGGAAAAATAAGAAATAGGTAGAAAGACTCATTTAGGAGCCAAGATCGTGCCGAAGAAGAGTGTTAATGATTTATCGTCCGCTGAGTTGCAGGGTAAGCGCGTTTTAGTCCGAGCAGATTTTAATGTGCCTGTGGATGAACAAGGCAACATTACCGACGACACGAGAATTCGAGCAGCATTGCCCACGATCGAAGCGCTCACGTCTAAAGGTGCAAAGGTGGTTTTGTCGAGTCACTTTGGTCGCCCCAAAAATGGTCCTGAAGATAAATATCGGTTAACTCCGGTGGGCAAGCGCCTTTCAGAATTGCTCGGTAAACCCGTGGTCAAAACTGATGATTGTATCGGTGACGAGGTGAAATCGAAAGTCGAGGCGATGCAGCCTGGAGATGTGCTGCTTCTGGAAAACGTTCGATTCTACAAAGAAGAAGAAAAGAACGATCCGGCATTCGCTGAGAAATTAGCATCGATCGCTGATTTGTACGTGAATGATGCGTTTGGAACCGCTCACCGCGCTCATGCTTCGACCGAAGGCGTAACGAAATTCCTCAAGCCTTCAGTGGCAGGATTGCTGATCGAGAAAGAACTGCAATATTTACAAAGCGCGATCGAGAATCCTCAGCGTCCGTTAGCAGCGATCGTTGGTGGCTCGAAAGTTTCTAGCAAAATTGGCGTGATCGAAACGCTGCTCGACAAAGTAGACAAACTGCTGATCGGCGGCGGAATGGTCTTTACCTTCTACAAAGCGCGTGGTTTGGCGGTTGGTAAATCGCTGGTCGAGGAAGACAAGCTGGAACTGGCGAAAACCTTGGAAGCGAAAGCGAAAGAAAAAGGCGTTGAACTGTTACTGCCGACTGATGTGGTTGTGGCTGATAACTTTGCGCCGGATGCGAACACTCAAACCGTGAGCGTCGAGAACATTCCTGATGGTTGGATGGGATTGGATATCGGACCAGATTCTGTGAAGACTTTCCAAGCCGCTTTGGAACAGTGCAAGAGCGTGATTTGGAATGGACCAATGGGCGTGTTTGAGATGGATAAGTTTGCGAAAGGAACCGAAGCGATCGCGCATACTTTGGCAGAACTCACACCGAAAGGAACCACGACGATTATTGGTGGCGGTGATTCTGTTGCAGCCGTTGAGAAGGTTGGCGTGGCAAGTCAAATGAGCCACATTTCGACGGGTGGCGGTGCAAGCTTGGAACTGCTCGAAGGCAAAGAGCTTCCGGGAATTGCAGCGCTTGATGAAGCGTAAGACTGTTTGAATCTTAGAAATAACCCGCTTTGCAGATTTGGTTGCGAGGCGGGTTATTTTCTCAATTTTGTGAAGGGGTGTCTTGTTGTTGGAGTTGGTGGATTTCTTCGATGGATAATCCTGTTGAAGATGTAATGAGGTCAATGTCTGCGCCTCTTCGTAAAAGATTCAGTGCGATCTCTCGCTTAGTCTCTTTTTGGGTATCGCTCACGATGGCACGATAAACTGAGGATTCCTGCATAATGTCTCTCCGCACAATACGATTGACGATTTCATTTTCTAATTTTAACCCGGCTAAAATCCCGGATGCTGCCATCAAATTCGCTTTTACTACCGGATCTGAAAGTCGATCGACAATCTGAGCCGCTTGACGTAACGTTTCTTCTGCATCGGCGCTTTGACCGAGAACCGCAAACGGAATCAGCCCAGGATATTGCAAGAAGAGTGACGCGGGTTGCTCCCAGAGGCGAATCACTTCAAACTCATGATGTGTAAATTCCATTGAGAAGCTCGTTTGATAAACCCGTTCTGATGCCGTTTGCTTCAGATAAATCACGACCTGCCGCATCGGTTTGGCTGGGTCTTTGCGGTACATTCGCACCCGATAATCCAACATTCGGAATGGAACATTGTCTTTCGGTAGCGTTTGAAATTCAAGATGCAAAACGGACTCAGTTAATTCCAATAGAATCAGGGCATCGGCTCGAATTGGGTCGAGGGAGAGTTCGGAAGGCTGAATTTCGGTCAGTGTGATTGGTTCACCGAGTAGCCAACTGGCAAAGTCGGCTGAGAAATGCTCGGCAAGGAAGCGGCAAGTATCGTCGTACATTGGAAATAGTAAGATTGTACGCTCTGAAAGGTTAATGATTGTTGTGGAGCGATCGCGCTTGATTGGGGCTTGAGATAGCAATCGGGCTTAATCAGTGAAAAACTCGTCATATAGAACGGCGTAATCTACTTCCCAAAGAATTTTGCAGGGTAGGGAGCCTTTCGGAGAGCCTAGATCAAATTCTCTGTGGTAGTAAGCGGGAGGCTCAGAAAAAGCAATCCGATCCAAAAACTCAGCACGAAAACGACTCCTTTGCCAAATTTTATTCTGAACACTGAAGCCAAATTGCCCCTTACTGTACTTCACCCAAAGCTGATCAATTCTGTGAACATCTGCTTTGGGAAGGCAACGTGTTTGCACTGCATCAAGCTTAGAGTAGGGAAGATTGATAAGACCTCGCATCAGTCTATACGTTTCCTTATCAGCCCTTTTCCATTGCTTTGTTGCCAGTAAAGACCTGAGTTTTTGATAACTGATTTCAGAATTTTGTAGGCGTTCGTTTAGCTTCTTTTTCTCTTCTTCAGACATTTGGGATGCAAATTCTTTCTGCTTGTTTTTAGTAGTCTCTTCTGCTTTCTTCTGCGCCTCTTCTTGCTCAAAAGCTTCTTTTCGTTGCTGCTGAATCTCGCGAAGAACTGAAGTATATTGCTCAATTACTTCTTTAGGCAAACCATCAAATGAAATTTCTGGCTGAAAAAGCTGAGGTTCGTAAGCGACATTGAGATTCAAGTAATACCAATCAGTAATAAAAGCTGCTAACAATTGGTGAAATTCAACGATCGTTTGGCGAATCTTTCGATAAGCTTTTTGCTCATCTAAGCCTTCTGATTTGAGTTCTTCGACCGCTTTTTCCCAGTCCCAAGGCTGCATATCGAATTGTGTAATTGTGCCTTGCAATCCCCAAAATCCAATATGGAAATAAACCTGGTAATCAGTAATGTCTGTGTAAATCACAGCGGTTGGAACAGCACCTAGAACGATTTGCAACCGTCTTACGTCTGCTGCTGCGATCGCGTTCTTGAAATAGTCGCCATAAAACTCGATCGGACAGAATTGATTCTGCGAATAATGATGACTCAAAAATATGCGAGTGTTGTTATCAACTTCGCGACTGAGATTGTTCCGGAACGATTCAGGACAATCTGGGCTAACATTTGGAGGCGCAACCAAGATTAGTAAATGATGATTGTTCTGACCTAGAATCTGTTGTGTTTCCTCTCTACTGAGTCGAGAACCCCAATTATCTCTATCCCAAATCAATTGAAGCTCATTCCGCTTAACCTCATTGTTTTTGATTTGTACTTCTGACAAAAGTTCAATCAATCGCTTGTTAAACTGCAATTGTGCTTGCAATTGTTGTTCTTGATTTCGCTGTGATTGTGCAAGCTGTTGCTGATAGAGTTGCAAAGCTTCTGAATAGCGTTGATTCTGTTGGACTGAAGAAACTAAACCTGGTGTACTAGAAGATGTATGGGGTAACGCATTTCTAAGCGTCTCAACAAGACGACTAGCACCATCGATGAAAGCAGTTGCGGCAGTAATGTATTGAAGAACCATTGTTCAGTACGAATTTTGTGGAGTTGCTACTGGCAAGTGTGCCCTGAGCTAACAAATGCTTAACCGAACATTCTCCAAACACCAAAAGACGATCGCACTTTGCTTAACTCGGTCGGTGGCGTTAGAACAAATGACCGAAAGCGCGATCGTCAAAAAATAATTTTCTTATCGATTCCAACTTAGTCGCGGTGTTGCGACTCGCAGCTTTGCATCAGACAGCGCTCAAGCAGTTCGACGCGGTAATGATACCAATAGCGGCGCGGGTTGAGAACCAGTGGGTAGGCAAGATGGAAAAGTGGCTGGTTCAGATATTGCCAGAGGGGAAAATGGGGTTTTGCTGTAAACATGAGGAGCCATCATTTGAAGTATCAGGTGAGGGCAACACTAAGGAAAATCTCAGTCGTTTGCCGATTCTAAGATGGCAAATTTAGACCCCTACCTTCCTGGTAAGGATCGCGGAACCTATAAGAGCGATCGCGCTCTAAATTTCAGTGATCCTATTGAGAAGTTTCAGACTGCAATAGGGTCTGCAACGATTTTCCTAAATATTCATACTGTTGAATTGTGTTGTAAATCTGAGCAGAGATGCGAATGAGTCGCTTCGGGGATTGGGGGAAAGGTATGATCGGGACTTCGATGTTGAATTTCTCGTACAAAGCATCTTGAAGCTCGATGTATGAGCCATCTGGTAGCAGAATTGTGGCAAGTGAACCGATCATTTCTTCGGGGCAAGGGGGCGCTACGTTGAGCAGGTCACAGAGAAGTTTTCGAGCGGATAGCGCTTTCGATCGATTATTTGCTCTCAGTTCTGCCCAACCACCGGGAAGCAGCGAATTCATGAACTCGATCGCGCTTGGGACAGTGAGATAAGCAGTCGGGTCATCGGTTCCCATCCAATCGAATTCAAGCTGAAATCTGGAGCGATCGCGTCTCGGAGAATTTGCACCGTGACTGATTGTAAGCGGTCGAATTTCGGCTTGCTTGTCTTTTTTCACATACAGAAAAGCGGCTCCCTTCGGCGCACACATCCATTTGTGACACGTACTTGCATAATAGGTCGCGCCCAGTTCGGTTAGATTCAAATCCACCATTCCAGGGGCATGAGCGCCATCGATTAGCGTATCAATTCCGAGATCGGATAAAGCTTGGACAATTTGAGCGATCGGAAAAACCATTCCAGTCTGACTTACCACATGATCGATTAAGGCAAGTTTTGTTCGATCGCTCACTTTCGCCAAAATTGCTTCAGTCACTTGGCTAGGAGAACCGATCGGAAAAGGCACTTCAGCGACGACTACTTTTGCTCCCGATCGTTCTGCTACAAAATCGAGTGCATTTCGACAGGCGTTGTATTCCTGGCTGGTTGTAAGAAGTTCATCGGAAGGGGAAAAAGAGAGCGATCGTAAAACTGCATTTACGCCCGTCGTTGCATTGGGAATAAAGACTAATTCTTCAACGCTTGCGCCCACAAATGCGGCTAATGCTTCTCGTGCTTGGTCAAGTAACGGCTCAAATTCTCGTCCTAAAAATCGGAGCGGTTGCCGTTCTAATCTTGATCGAAATTCTTGTTGAACTTCTAAGACTGGAATCGGACAAGCTCCGAAAGAGCCGTGATTTAGAAATGTGCAATCTGGATCAAGTGACCAGAACTGTTTCATTTTAGTTAAACTCCCCAGACAGGATTCGAACCTGTGACCAATCGATTAACAGTCGATCGCTCTACCGCTGAGCTACTGAGGATTGCGCTCGTTTGCGAATTTGATAATAACAAGAAAGTACAAAACTTTGCAAGTTATTTTTCAAAATTGCTCAAATCGCCAATCGGACAGCGGGATATGGTCAAATGAAAAAACCGCGATCGAGGCAGATCTCATGGTATCAGACCCCCCATTGATTCACCGTTTACTGAAAATTTCTCGTGCGATCGACCGATTCAACGAAATCATCGGACGCTTGACGCTGTGGCTTGTGTTGCTGATGGTGGCACTCGGAGTTTGGAACGTGATCGGGCGATATGTCGGAAAAGCGATCGGGCAAAGTCTCACCTCGAATTCGCTGATCGAAGGTCAATGGTATGTGTTTGACTTGGTGTTTTTGCTTGGAGCCGCTTACACGCTGAAACACGATGAACATGTGCGAGTTGATGTGTTTTACAGTCGGTGGAATCGGAAAACGAAAGCACTGGCGGATTTTTTGGGGACGATCTTTTTCCTGATTCCGTTTTGTGTTCTGGTGATTTATTTTTCGTGGGGCACGATCGTGGAATCTTGGATCACGCAAGAAGTTTCACCTGATCCCGGTGGATTGCCGCGCTACCCGATTAAGACCATGATTATCGTCAGTTTTGCGCTGCTGATTGTGCAAGGAATTTCAGAACTGATTAAGAACTGGGCGATTTTTCGTGGACATCTACAGGAGCGTGAATAATGGATTTTTGGAATCAATATGAGATTGTTTTCGATTCAGAGTGGCTCGGTCCGATGATGTTTCTGGGGGCGCTCGTTCTATTGTCGTTTGGGTATCCGGTCGCATTTGCGCTGGGGGGAGTGTCGATCGTATTTGCAATCATCGGTATCGTCTTAGGCGTATTCGATCCGATATTTCTCACAGCGATGCCGCAGCGAATCTTTGGAACGATGTCGAACTATACGCTGCTGGCGATTCCGTATTTTATTTTCATGGGATCGATGTTAGAGCGATCGGGCATTGCAGAACGATTACTCGAAACTGTAGGAATCCTGCTTGGTAAGCTTCGGGGCGGATTGGCGTTAGCGGTCGTATTAGTGGGCGCATTGTTAGCGGCAACGACGGGAGTAGTAGCGGCAACGGTTGTCGCAATGGGATTGATATCGCTGCCGATCATGCTGAGATATGGATACAACAAAGAATTAGCAACCGGAGTAATTGCAGCATCGGGAACGCTAGGACAAATTATTCCGCCGAGCGTGGTGCTGGTTGTATTGGGCGATCAGTTAGGGGTTTCGGTTGGGGATTTGTTTGTGGGATCGGTGATTCCTGGATTGATGATGGCGGGAGCGTTTGCGCTGCACGTTTTGATATCGGCTTGGATTCGTCCGGATATTGCGCCTGCATTACCTGAAGAAGTGCGGAAAGAGTTTGGCGGTAAAGGATTTTTGGGACGGGTGTTTAATGCGATCGTGCCTCCTTTAGTTCTCATTCTGCTCGTTCTCGGTAGTATCTTCTTCGGATATGCGACACCGACCGAAGCGGGCGCAGCTGGAAGCTTAGGCGCGATCGTACTTGCGGCATTGAATCGCCAATTAAGTTGGGAATCGATCAAAGGCGTGTGTGATGTGACACTCAGAAATACGGCGATGGTCGTGTTTATTTTGTTTGGCTCGACTGCGTTTAGTTTGGTATTTCGGGGACTGGATGGCGATCGCTTTGTGTTTGATGCGTTGACAAACTTGCCCGGTGAAGAAGTCGGATTTTTGTTTGTCAGTATGTTCGTCGTGTTTTTGCTCGGATTCTTTATCGATTTCTTCGAGATTTGCTTTATTGTGATTCCGCTGTTTGTGCCTGTGGCGCGTCAGTTAAATCTCGATTTAGTTTGGTATGGAGTTGTTTTAGGTGCAAATTTGCAAACCTCGTTTTTGACTCCGCCATTTGGGTTTGCATTGTTTTATCTGCGGAGTGTTGCACCTGAAGGAGTGACGACTGCCAACATTTACAAAGGCGTGATTCCGTTCATTCTGCTGCAATTGTTGGTGTTGATTTTGATCATCGTCTTTCCGGGAATTGTTAGTTTCTTGCCGTCGATCGCTAAAACATGAGACTGTAAAGTTTAGTAGCATTCCGGTCAGCAACAATGTATCTCACTTGGCTTGATAGTAATTCTTGGCTGATTGAATTAGCAGACAAGCGAATCCTGCTCGATCCTTGGCTGGTTGGGGAATTGTTCGGCGGTATTGGCTGGTTGTTTAAAGGGAAACGATCGAGCGATCGCACCATTCCCGAAAATATCGATCTAATCTTGCTCTCTCAAGGCATCGAAGATCACGCTCATCCTGAAACATTGAAACGGCTCGATCATTCAATTCCAGTTGTTGCTTCTCCGAGTGCTGCAAAGGTGGTACAGGAAATTGGTTTTACATCGATCACAGCTTTGAAGCATGGGGAAAGTTATACGATCGATCAATTCGTCCAAATTCAAGCCACAGTTGGATCGCAATTAGGACCTGGCACACAAGAAAACGGCTACTTGCTAACCGAACTACCCACAGGCGTAACGCTTTACTACGAGCCACACGGGAATCATCCTTCAGTATTGCCAAGTCCGATCGATGTTGTGATTACACCGCTGATTGATCTCGCATTGCCATTAGTCGGTTCAATTATTAAAGGAACTGAGAGCGCATTAGATCTGGCGAAACAAGTTCAGCCGCAAGTCATTCTGCCGACCGCAGCAGGTGGAGACATTGAATTTGAAGGAATCTTGATTCCATTGCTTAAAGCGATCGGAACAACAGAAGATTTTCGATCGAAGCTCGTTCAAGCCAATCTCAACACTCAAGTGATTGAGCCGAAACCTGGAGAGCGGTTTGAGATTTCGGTGCAGGCAGGTGCGATCGCAAATTCGCTTTAAGAGGATGTTTGAAAAGTATAGAAAGACTCTTCGCTGCGATTGCGTTCCGCCCGTGATTAGAAATCACGGTCTATCGGAGGAAGTCCACTAAAGGGGACTAAAAGCCAGTCGTCAGATCCTCTTCAGTCTGTTTCAACGGACTTTGTTCCGATAGCCCCGAATTCCATTCGAGGGGCGATTCAGGCGATGAACGATTACTTTTCAAACATCCTCTAAGAGTTCATGTTGCTTTCTATTGCTTAAAATTACGAACTACGATCGTCAAATTAAATATTCCTGAATCCCCTCAGCCGTTCGTTTACTTAGTGTTATCGTTCGTGAAACTGTATCCATTCGGAGGGCAGTCATGAGCTACTTTCAAGAAGCGAAAGCTCACTTTATTGCATCTCATCAACATCCAATCAATCAAGCACTGCATCATTTAACTAATCTGCTTGCGATCGCTGCTGTCATTCTTCTATTTATTGACTGGCGATTGACGATCGTATGTTTAGTCCTCACCCAAGTGTTTGCTTTGGGCGGTCATGCAGTGTTTGAAAAAAACGAGCCTGCATTTGTCAAATATCCCGGTATTACGATTCTCGCTTCTTTGTCTTGGTCATTTGATCATTGGTTTGGCTTTCGAGAACTCCTGCAACGCTTCAACGCACACTCATAATATTCACTCTGGAGATATCGTTTATGTATAACGGCATATTCGTGATTGATGCTGATGCTCATAAATTGGAGAATCCGCTAATCATTCGCGATTATATTGAACCGGAATATCGCGATCGCGTTAGTTTAATCGTGGATAATCTCGGCGATCAACGAATGCGAATCGTCGATTTCAATCCTGCAACTGGACAAAACGATTTGGTGCGCCTGTTTCCGCAACCTCAAGGATTGGGCAAAGGTGGATTCCGGAACTTGCACCCGGAAACGACACTCGGAGCCGCCTTCAACCGGATTCGCCTCGAACACATGGATCAAGAGGGAATCGATGTGCAGGTGATTTTCGGAACTTGGAATCTGAGTTTTGGCAGTTATCTCGATCGAGATTTAGCCGTTGCACTCTGCAAAGCGTACAACAATTACATTGCTGATGATTGTCGTGGATATGATGGACGACTGAAAGCGATCGGGGTTCTGCCGATTCAAGATGTCGAAGAATCCGTGAAGGAAATGCGGCGGTGTGTGGAAGAACTGGGACTCATCGGGGTAGCAGTTCCGCCCAATATTGCAATTCCACATCCGAAAGCACCCGAAGCTTTCCCTGAAGTTCGCACTTGTAAAACGATTTCGCATCCCGATTTTGACCCGATTATCCGAACTGCGGTTGAACTCGACATTGCACTTGGAATTCACGGTGGTCCCGGTTCGTACATGGTCGGTGGCTTGTCTGATCACACTGAAACGTTTGTCTTGAGTCACATTTTTGTGCAGCGCAATCAGCAGCAGTTAGCACTTGCTCGAATGGTCTTCGATGGCGTGTTTGAGCGTTATCCAACGTTGCGAGTAGGATTCCTTGAAGGCGGCTGTGGGTGGCTTCCCGATTTGGCTCATGCGTTTCATGAACATTGGGAAAAACGGATTCGCGACTTTGACCCGAAACACCCATATCGTCCATCTGCGATCGAGTTCACGAAACTGATGATTCAAGAACGCGGCGCACATAACAGTAGCAGCATCGTCACGCAGGCGAAAAACCTCTTCGATTTGCTTTGGACAAAACAGCACGACCCAAGCAAAATCGATGATTCCAGCTTGTACGAGCATTTCGATCTAAAACATCGTGATCCGATGGATTACTTCGATCGGGGTCAGATCTTTACCTCGTTTGAATCGGATGATCCGGCTCCTGCTTACCTGCCAATGGCGATGGGTGAAATGGGTAAGCGGTTGACTTGTTTCTCTGGGGATTACGGGCACTGGGATGGAGTTTTGCGCGACTGTGTAAAATCGGCGGCTGAAGTTTCGGATTACGATCGTGCTCATTTGGAACTGCTCTTGAGCGGGAATGCTTTGGCATTGTATGGCGATCGACTTAGAAACTCTCTGCCTCAGTCCTCGAACTTGGTTGGAGCAGCGGTTTAGATCGAAAAATGGCGCAGAGGTGCTAGTCATCTCTACGCCATTCTGAGAGGGCGTTTTAAAAGTATAAAAAGGCTCTGCGCTCACGTTGCCCTCCCGCCCCGGAATAGAATTCGGGGCTAACAGAACGAAGTCCACTGAAGGGGACTAGGAGCCAATTTCAGGATTTTCAGTCCCGTTTACCGGACTTCGCACTGTTAGCGCCGACTTCCAGTCCGGCGCGGATGAATGCGTCCGAACGGCTACCTTTAAAACATCCTCTAATCTCTACTCAGCTTCAGAAATTAGTGTCCATTCAGCGAAATAGATTCAAAATCTTTCTCATGATGTTGTGCTGAAAACCGCTTCTCCGGGTCAATTCCCTTGAAAGTCGGCGGCAACCAGACTCGGACAATCAGCAGAAATGCTAACGCCATCAAAAAAGAACAAGTCGCCAGAACTTGAGTCCAATGTACTTCCAAGATTCCGCGCACCAGGACTTCTCGTAAAACCGAAACGATCGCAACTTCGACTGCAACCCCGATCGAGATTCGCTGCTCTTGCAGATAGATAATTAACAATCGAAACAACTCAACCAGAATCAGCAAAAACAAAATATCTGCCGTGACTTCATGAAAGTGCAGCGGGGGAAACAGAGAAATGAACATGGCGCGTAATTGAATTACCATTACGCAGAACAATCCGATACATAACGATACGACGATCAGATCTTGAACCGTCTCTAATGCTTTGACGACATGATTTCGGCTGAAATTTGCAGACCATCGATCAGTTTCAGTCATAGGTGTAAACGATGGCTTAATCGAATCCTGCATTTCGTACTCCTTGATATGAGACTGATTCCTATTTAAGTTGAGTGAAGTTTATATTTCAAGAGACTTTACATCAGAGTGCTTTATCGATTTCATCAAGGATCGATGTTCCATTTCTAAGAAAACTGTTACAGTAAATCTGCATTTAGAAACGGCGATCGATATGACTAGAGCAGGCGTGGGGATTCGCACCGCCCAAGCGCGATCAGAACGCATGACCGGACAAATTCATGTCTATGACGGTGCAGGCAAGGGAAAGTCTCAGGCTGCATTAGGCGTGGTGCTGCGCTCGATCGGGCTGGGAATTCAAACTTTTTCTCAAACACGAGTGTTACTTCTCCGATTTCTGAAAGGTCCTGGACGGACGTATGACGAGGATGCGTCGATTCAAGCGCTGCAAAGAGCGTTTCCGCATCTAATCGACCAAGTTCGGACGGGACGGGGAGAATTCTTCGGAGCCGATGAGATTACGAAGTTCGATCGACAAGAAGCTCAAAGAGGATGGGATGTCGCGAAGGGTGCGATCGCATCCGGACTTTATTCGGTCGTCGTAATGGATGAACTGAATCCAGTGCTGGATCTTGGATTGCTTGCGGTTGATGACGTAGTGAGAACGTTAAAACACAAGCCCGATCACATGGAAGTGATTGTCACGGGTCGGGCTGCACCACAAGCTTTGATTGATATTGCCGATCTGCATTCTGAAATGAAACCGCACTATCATGTGGCAAAAGAGGAAGGCATTGCAGGAATTGAAATCTACACGGGTGCAGGGAAAGGAAAATCGACGAGTGCATTAGGAAAAGCATTGCAAGCGATCGGGAAAGGCATTAGTCAAGATAAGTCGCATCGCGTGTTAATCATGCAGTGGCTCAAAGGCGGAAGCGGATACACCGAAGATGCGGCGATTAATGCACTCAGACAAAGCTATCCGAGTTTGGTTGATCATCAGCGATCGGGTAGAGATGCGATCGTCTGGCGTGGTCAACAGCAAGAATTAGATTATGTCGAGGCGGAACGCGGTTGGGAAATTGCACGAGCCGCGATCGCATCGGGATTGTATAAAACTATTATTCTGGACGAATTGAACCCGACAGTTGATCTAGAACTATTACCCGAAGAACCGATCGTACAAGCTTTGTTAAGAAAGCCGCGTGATACGGAAATTGTAATTACTGGACGCTGTAAGAATCCGCCTGCTTACTTTGATTTAGCAACGGTTCACTCGGAGATGGTCTGTCACAAACATTACGCAGAGAAAGGAATTGATCTGAAACGGGGGGTCGATTTTTAATGATGCGATCGTGAACTGCCTGATAGGATGGAAAAGCTGAAAATTAAGGGAGCGCCAATATGACTCGCGCAATCATGGAAACGGATAAAGGCACAATCAACCTTGAGTTGTTTGATAAAGATGCGCCAAATACCGTGAAGAACTTTGTGAATTTAGCAAATAAGGGATTCTACGATGGCTTGGCGTTTCATCGGGTGATTCCGAATTTTATGATTCAGGGCGGTTGTCCGAATACACGCGAAGGCGCGTCGGGAATGCCTGGAACGGGTGGACCTGGCTATAAGATTAACTGCGAGATCAATCCGAATAAGCATCAGGCTGGAAGCTTATCGATGGCTCATGCAGGACGCAATACGGGCGGAAGTCAGTTCTTTATCTGCCATTCTGCACAGCCCCATTTGGATGGCGTTCATACGGTGTTTGGTAAGACTGAAGATATGGATATCGTGAATGCGATTCGTGGCAACGATCGTATTTTGTCGGTGAAGATTGAGGCTTAGAACTGTCTAAGAGGATGTTTGAAAAGCCTGAAAGTTTTCGTTTTCTCGCTTCGTTCGATTTCGCCCCGGAATGAATTCGGGGCTATCAGGGGAAAGTCCTTTTCAAAGGACTAAGGAGATTTATCGAAAACAAATTACCCGCTGTCTTCGGCTTCGCTCAGTCAGCTAGAGATCGCGCCCTGAGCGAAGCCGAAGGGCAGTCTTTCAAGCGGTAAGCTCTTTCGTAGAAATCTCCTAAAGACGTGAGTTTTATCGGCTATTAGTCCCTTCAGTGGACTTCGTTCGGTTAGCCCCGAATTCCATTCCGGGGCGAGAAGACATCGCAGTGAAGTGACTTTTTACACTTTTCAAACATGCTTTTAGGTTTGCTGGGAGATGTGCAATCTTTCAGCAAATCTTTTATAGAATCCTATTATCACTAAGATTTTTCGACGACTCGCCCGATGAGTATCAACTTCTGAATCTTTAAGAATAGGTTTACATCATGACTCTAACAATTCCGATTAATGCGATCGAACTTGCTCCCGGCAGCATGATGAGCATTTACAACCTATCGTGGCAGGACTTTGAAACCCTGCTCACAGACTTGGGAGAAAGCCGAAACACCCGCATCGCATACTATCAAGGCACATTAGAAATTGCGTCTTCACCTACTATCTACGAACGCTCTCATCGAATTATTACTCACATTCTCACAACCTTATTAGAGCTACGAGGACGCGACTGGGAAAATTTTGGCTCCACAACACTCAAACGTCCCGAAGTTGCTGGCATTGAACCTGATACCTGCTTCTACATTCAGAATGCTGCACTCGTTCAAGGCTGCACTGATCTAAATCTAGACAACTATCCGCCACCCGATTTAGCCATTGAAGCTGATGTTACCTCAATCACCGTAGTTAGTGCTTACGAAGCGATGCGCGTTCCTGAAATCTGGGTCTACCGCAATCACACTCTCAAAATCAGTTTGTTGCAGGGAGATCGTTACGTTGAATCCTCTACCAGTCCCACGTTTCCAGAGCTACCCATCATTACACTGATTCCGCAACTGGTACAAACTGCGATCGCTCAAGGGACAAGCCGAATGTTGCGAGAAGTCAGACAACGATTTCGCCCTGTAAACGAATAGCAGTTTCAAACTCTGCCATATTTGGCGATCGCATAAGCCTCCGAATTGTCCTGATTCGTCAGCCATGCCCAGATCTGATCTCCATAAGAAAAGTGCCACCATTCATTCCAATGGCGCTTAAAACCTGCGGAGATCATACTTTTAGCCAAAATTTCTCGGTGTCGGTGATACGGTAAATCAGAATTCTCGAAGTGATTTGGAAACGATCTTGGAGAGATTTCATCGATTTCTGAACCCATGTCGATCGCATTTCCAGTTTCATCGAGCAATGTAATGTCGATCGCGGCTCCGGTACTATGTGGCGGCGGAGTGGCGGGATTTAAATTTGGCATTGCCCAGAATTGATAGACTTGTTGCTGGAATTCTTCTCTTTGCGTCCCGGATAGTGTTTCTAAATCGAGTCCGTTCGCATTGACTAATTCTTTTAGCGTGTAATCAACCATAAATTGCTGAACTGCAACCGGACGATACGCATCAAAGATTTGAATCTTCCAACCGGGTTGCAGTTTTTGAAGCTGAAAATTTGCAATCAGTAAGCGATCGAGAATCCCCTGTCTTACAAAAAAGGGAGAGCGATCTTCATACGGTGCGCCCAATTTTGCATACGGATGTGGAGTGACTCGTGCAAATTGTTGGGGAAGCTCAACTAACGGTTCATTGCATTCAGCGATCGCGATTGTTTGATACGGTTTCATCATTTCTTCTCTGGAACAGGATCATAACCACCGGGATTGAAAGGATGACAGCGGCAGATTCGACTGGCTGTGAGCCAACTTCCTTTAAGTGCACCGTGAGTGTTGAGAGCTTCGATCGCATATTGCGAACAAGTGGGATGAAACCGACAACTCGGCATCAATAGCGGCGAAATAGCAACTCGATAGGCTTTGACGAGTCCGATTAGTAGAACTTTCATACAGAGAACAGGCAGTGATATAGCGGTAGAAGTTTAGAGTAGGACATCCTCGGAGTTGCCCCCAAACCCCCAATTCTGGGGGCTTAAGACTCTTGCTCCCCCAAACTTGGGGGCTGGGGGGCTTTCTAGAGTGTCTTAACTGAGATAAGTATGGCTATCGTTCGATCGTAAACGAAAAACTCCCCGGATGGGTACTGCCTTTGCTCGATCGCGCCTTCCACCATAGAAACAAAGCCACGCATCAAGGAGAGCTTTGTGTTTACCAACATTCGCGATCGTAGAACGCTTCAACTCTCGCAAGCCATCTCAGCCACAGACATCGCAGCCGCTCGAATTCCACTCGATCAGGTCAAATGGATTAATCCTGATCTAGCCTCTAAAATTGCACTGATTCGCGAACCGATCAACGGTGTTCCGCGCAATCAAATCACTGTTCCGATTAGCTTAGATGGAACGGTCAGCGATGAAGTTCTGTTTGAAGCTCCAACGGGTGGAACGAAGTATTATTTGCCGCGATATCGAGTGTCTGAACGCAATCAACAAATTCAGATGCTCATGGCAGAAAGTCCTCAAGGTTGGAGTTTGACGATTCATCTTGAGAAATATCCGGCTCCGGTGATTCAGGAACAAGCGCGATCGGCTCAAGAATTGAATCATTCTACCAGTGTAATTTTGCAGCATCGCCTTGACCCGAATGATCCGAATGCTGGACAAAAAGAGCTAATCTTTCAGGAAATTACACCAGAACCGGAAGGAATCAAAGCGGTTTTACAACTCTCTTCGCTGGCAGAACGGGGTTTAGTCTATCAAGCTTTGACCAATACGGCTTATGCTGCGATGTTAACAGTTCGTCGATCGACAAAAATCGCACTTCCACTTTCTCAAACTGCGACTTCGATCGTGTCTTCTGGAACGGGAACGATTCGCGGAACTTGGAGCTTTAACTTTGATACAGGAACAGAAGCGACAGGCGATGTTTTTTGGCAGCAAGAAACGGACGTATTGCGAAAGATGACTCCAACAGGCAATGCTCAGATTGTGAGCTTGGGAATGCGCGATTTTGATGCGATTACTGTAGATGAACTGCGATCGCTGTCTTATAGTTCTAATCCAATTGATGGCTCGATCGTAGTTTGGCGGAAACGGCTTCCGATTGATATTGTTGATCGAATTGATAGAGTTGGAAGACCGATTGGCGGCATTGATCCGGGAAGAGTGAGTCCGAAAAACGAGCTTCTTAGAGTCGATGTTGTAAGTCGAATTCCGGTCGATCGAATTAATCGACTTCCTATCGATCGAATTCCGGTGAAACGTCCTCCCATTGTGATTTCTGATGATCCTGCACCAAACCGCACGAACAATCTAACAAATGGAAGCGTTTTCGCAGTTAGAACAAATGGTGGTAACTTTGCCAAAGTTCAAGTCATTGAATATGGCTATAATCTTAAGATTCAATGGATTACATATCGTCCACCGATTGAACCTCAGTTTCGCGAAACAACGCGGGTGCTAGATGTTCAGAGCGAATACCGTCCGTTTGTTTTTCCTCCAAGTCTATATCCTTACATCTATCGCAATGTAACCGACAACAATACCAGCTTTAAGCTTGATTTTCGTCAATCGAACGGTTACAGCTACTATCAAGATCCGGCGGAACGTCATGTATTTTACTATCTGCCGGATAGCTTCAAATTAGTGCGTCGTCCAGAGAGTCCGCACTATCCCATGCTATCGATGGAGTTTCAGCCGATCGAAGGCTCTGAAGAGATGCAAGTCTCGATCGAGTTCTGGGCTTATCCTCATGTGAATCCTGCTCGATTGGTAGCAGCGGCAAGAGATTTAGAGCAATACATCCCCCAACCTTCTCCGGGTGTTGAATTTAAGCCGCTAGTGACTGAAACTTCTCCTCAGTTGTTCTTAGGACTGCCGAAAGAAGATGGTTCGCTGGACTATCGAGAGCGATCGAATGTTTTAGTCGAGATGCGAAGCGGTTTTCGCGATTCTTGTACGCTTTCAATGAAAGCCTTTCAGAAGATTTACAATGCTTTGTTTACTTCAACGCAACTGTTTCAGGGACAAGTAAAAGTAAGCTTACCGAACAGTAAGATCGAAGTAATTCCGTTCATTGCTCAAGTCGATGATATGGTCGGAGAAATCTTTGATGTAACTCAGTCGATCGACATTACTACCGGAACAATTCAAGTCACTTTGAAGAATGCGATCGAGAGTCCCATTCGGCTCAATTCCCTCTCTGCCAGAATCAATACAAACCTACAAGTCCAAGCCACGATTACGGGTCTTGCTTTCCCGATCGATCTTGCTCCGGGTGCTTCAATCAATCTCACGGTAAATAGTTCAATTCCGCTCAATAATAGTTCTCAAGCTGTTTTCGATTTTAGTGGTGTTGATGTCATTGCCGATCGAGAAGCAATCTGGAGTTCGATTGTTCGACTTGATTCAACTGCAACTTACAAGCGCAAACTTGAAGTCAGAACCGTGAATGCTATTTTTGGCGATCGTATTGCAGCGATTAGCATTGATCTCAAATCAGGCACTTCTATCACCTTCCTGCGCGATACAACTCCAGATCGATTGATTGTTCAAGCTGATCTGGTTACACCTGTTCGCGATTGGATTTTGAACAAGGTAGATACCGGGAGTTATGACTATCGATCGCAAGTGATTCTCAGCAATGGAACGAGTCTTGAAGACACAGCAGGACAATGGCGATCGGAAAGTCGAGAACCGTTATGGATTACGGCTGAGAAGCTGCCGCCAATCGCTTAGGAGGTCATAATGTCGTTTCAAAGACTTCCAGACTTTCAAAAACCGCTGCAATTCGATCAGGGTTGGGTGTTTTATCCCTATGAAAATGCGGGAGATTGCTTCGTATTGCCGAATGCGATCGACATTGGGAACACAAATGATAAACCCGATTTCAGCCTCATCCTAGTTCGCGGTCAGAATCCAATCCTTCCCCCAAAACCACATGGATTGTTAGAGTTCCGATTGCAGCCACATTATCCATTCACTGAAGCGCTAGAGGCTATCAGAACTAAGATATCGGATGCAACGATTCAACCTGTGATTTTTAGAGCAGGATTTCTGAGATTGTATGCAGATCAAGCTCCAGATGATCTTAAAGTTCCAATTCCACTCGCTTGGAATGGTTTAACCAGTGCGCGATATGGATTGACCGTTTCGGATTTAACTGCGATCGAACTCAAAGGCGCATTGATAGGGAACATTCTCAAACTAATGGCGCGGGCTGAAATGGAGATGATTGGAGTTGCGCCGCGTTTACCGATTCGAGTTCGATTTGATCCAGCGGTATTGCTCGATCGTCTATCAGGTAACTCTCGACAGATTGCTTGCGAGGATATTACAACCTTCTTCCGAAACAATCTAAATCTGCTGGAAATCATTGGAGATAGTTCAAATCCTGAACTTGCGGAAACAATGACCGATTGGGTTCGCGCTCATTTTGGAACATTCATTCCTTCTCCAAACAATGACGGTAGAGCTTATATTGAACTTGCGTCTGTTAGTTCAGGTTACTATGAATGGGACTTGTCTCAACCATTGCAAGCTTATCGAACAGTGATTTTAACGCTTGATCCGTTAGCTTCTGCACGTCGAATTGTTCAGGAGCGAGGATTGAGCGCCATTTTTCAAGAAGCGATCGTGCCTGCAATTCCTACAGGATCTTGGTCGATCAATGTTGCGGCAAATTTACCCGATCGTAGACCTGGAGTACTTTCGATTAGTGTCTGTCTCAAAGCGCCTCCTGTGCTTCCACATCGTCCTCAAGCGCGAATCGTTTCCTCTGAATTGGTTCCACCAAATGACTCGGCAAAGTTACTTCTTAGGCTCTCTCCGAATGAGCAGCCGAACTATACTTTTTCAACTTCGGTCGTAGTTCAGGATGTGAACGGGATTCAGCAATTGAACAGTGAGAACTTTGTACACAAGGGCGATCGCTTATATATTCGTCCCGATCAGTTCCCAGTGAATTTCATTTTGATGGATATTGCTCGATCGCTGTTATCGGTTGCCAAAGTTCAAGGAATTTGTCGCTGGCAAGACCATGAAAAATCGAATGCACAATGGTTTGATCTTGACAGTGAACTTGCATTAGCACTTCCAAAGACTGCGACAAATCCAACACTTGAACTAACAGCGCAATCTCTCGATAGTTCTCAAACGCTCAAAATCCCTCCATTCCCTGCAAAAAACTGCCAAATCGGTCTGCACTCATTTCGAGAGTATGGAGCACATCAGGTCAGGATTGAATGCGAATTTAGTGGCGATTTGAAAGTTTATGCGATCGAGCTAATTCCCGAAGATTCCTCGGAAAGCCGCATCTTGTTCTTCACACCTGCTGATCCCATCAAAGTTTGGAGTTGGTTTGCAAAATCACCCTTCAAAGCTGTATATCGCTATCGTCCGCGCCGTGAACCTGCTGCCGAATGGTCAGAGGTGCAGTCTCCATTTGTTCCACTCAAAATTCAAGGTGATTTAACATGAAGGACATTGAATATTATGTCGATCGCTCTGATCCGACTCGGTTTTACTACATTCCGGGCACTCCCAAGTCTCAAGAAACGCCTCAAGGTCATCCTGCGGCATCCATGATTGTGCTGGATCAAGTTGCAATGCTGCAATTAAGCAGTGAATGGAGTGTCCGGAGTGAGGAATTAGAAGAATTGGAAAGCGCGATCACAGAACAGTTCGAGCTAGAAACCGTTTCTCTACAGCCTGCTCCACTGTCTATTGAGTCAGTCACACTATCGCTGAGAACGAACAAGGGTGATTATGAAGTTCTCAGTGAGAGTGAATCATCAGGCTATCCACCTTACACAGCGGTGTTTAGTGTGCAGCTTGAAGGCGATCAGAAAGCACAAGCGATCGCGGCTTTTAATGGTCGAAAAGAACAATTAATCATTACTTACAAAGCAGTGTTAAGAGCATCCGTTATTGAGCGAACTACGGATGTAAGTACCTGGTTTGGCTGTGGGAATGGAATGGACTATGTTCAAGTTCTAGCCATTTAAGAGGATGTTTGAGGAGTATAAAAAGCGGCTTTGCTGCGTTGCGAGTCCGCCCGGAAATGAATTTCCGGGCGGGTGAATGCGATGAACGATTGCTTTTCAAACACCCTCTAAACATTCCCCGATCGGCTACTCTCATTTCCCCCTCTGATTTCGCAGAATTAACACAGATACGCAACATCAGGACTAACAATCATGCTACAAATTGAAAAAGTTCAAGTCATCGAAGGTATCACAGTTTATGGTGACGAAGACCCTACATTGTTCTATCTCGTCCCTGACCTGCCACGCTTTCGGATGAATGATGACGGTCGCCCATCGTTTAGCTTCTACAAATATCGGATGCCTATCGATCGAGCAGATCAAACCAAAGGCGGCGGTTTCTTAGTATGCGATGTCGAGTTTAGTGTTCCTGAAGATAAGAAACAACTCATTGTCAAAAAGCTTCAAGAACAAGTTGATCAACTGTTCCCAAGTAGCAATCCAAAGCCTCAAGTTCAGATTGGAACCATTACCTATACCAAAGGAACTGCAAAGCTCAACGTTGAAAGCATCAGCGATAAGTTTGTTGAAACCGTTTTCAACCCTGGAAAACCCTCGCTTTACGGACGGAACATCACCCCATTTACTATCGAATTAACGGATCTTGGTGCAACCTTCTTCGAGCAAGCCCTCCAAAACAAAGGTGGATTTGTTCAAGTTGCTTATGATCTCTACTGTGTCGTGAAACTGCCTGCAATCACGGCTCGGATCTGGTTTGATTCCAGCAAGTTTCAAAGCTTTGTTGAAGATTTTACCAAACGAGAACAATCCCAGGGAGCATTTGGTACAGTTTGGCGCTGGTTGTTTGGTGGCACAAATCGCAATCGAACTACCATCAACAAAACTGTGAGCGAATATGCAACTCAGTATCAATGGGGCGGCGTTGAAATCGACTTCAAAGACTTCAAAACATCCGATGATGTCAAGCAAAAAATTCGCGATTGGGCAATGAATTCTTTAGCAGAAGCAATCAAGAATTCTAACGAAGACAAGTTGCAGCCATTCACCGAAGAGCAGAAGAAAATTCCTGACAATGCAACCGATTTTCATCTGCGGCTGAGTCAATACAAGTTCAGTAGCTTTAATAATTCCTACAAAGAAAGTCAAGCCGTAGAATGGAATATGGCTCCTCAAGGAATGTTGCAGCCGATTACGACTCTGCTCGATAAAGATGGTAAGCCGCTGAAATGGGAAGACTATGCAACGACTGTCGATCTGGATGATCCGTTCTTCAAGACCTTGCAGGTTACAACTCGCGTGAATGCTGACTTCAAAGATTTGCCGCTTGATAGTGTGGAAGTTCACCTGGACTATCAGGAAGGCACAGTTCACCAGATTGATGAGTTCAGCTTTAACAATCCTGACAAAGTTGAGAAGTTCAAGTCATTTATCGAAAATGGCGAATGGACTTACAAGTATTGGTATCAGGTGAACTACAAAAACCAGAGCCGCGCTTACAAGTCGCAAGAAGCTGTTACTGATGAAAAGTTTCTCACAATCAACGTAGGTGAGACTGGAATTTTAGCGATCGACATCCTCCCCGGCGATTTGAACTGGAATCAAGTCACTCAAGCTCAAGTAAAACTCGCCTATGATGCCTCAGAAGGAGGTGTAGGTCAAATTGAGCGCGAATATTTACTCGATAAGAGCAATCCAAAAGCAAGGCTGAGAGAAGTTGTATTTGCACCTGTGAAAACGCCGTATCGCTATACTGTGAAGTACTTTATGGCAGATGGTAAAGAGTACCAAGTGACTGAGAAAACTTCTCGATCGCCGCAACTCTACATCAATGATCCGTTCAATGCGACGAAGACGGTGAGCTTACGAGCAGCAGGCGATCTCGACAAAGACATTCAAACCATCTTTGTCGATGTCAAGTACATTGATGCTAAGAATGAGTACATCAAATCTACAACCGTTGCCCTGAGCAAATCTCAGCCGTTCTTTGATTGGACATTTCCAGCGATCGACGAATCTGGCGGAACTGTAGTCTACAAAGGTACAATCCAGCTTAAAAATGGTCAAGTTGAGGAAATTCCCGAAACTGAGACGGATGACATCACGATCATGGTCGGTCGCAAGATCGAGGATATGCTGAATGTGAAAGTTGTTCCGGTTGGCATTGACTTTAACAAGGTAATGCTCGTAGTTGTATCTCTGAGCTATGAAGACCTCAAGAATGACATCATTGCACGAACGGATTTAACTTTCGATGCGAGTGCAAAGACACCTCAAACTTGGTCTGTGCCGCTGAAAGACAAGCATCTGAACAAGTATAGCTGGAATGCTGTTTTCTACATGGCGGATGGTTCGGAACGCAAGATGAATGCAACGCCTCAATTGTCTGATTCACTAACATTGGCGCTTCGGATGCCTGTTGGTGTGTAGTTCGACTTAAACTTGCACCAATCTTAACAAGAGGTATTTTGGGCGTTTCGTCCTCTGCGCTATCTCGCCCCGGAATGAATTCGGGGCTAACAGAACAAAGTCCCCTAAACGGGACTGAGAAACCATTTCAGCTTCTCCAGTCCGTTTCAACGGACTTCGCACCGATAGCCCCGAATTCATTCCGGGGCGGGCGAATGCGATGAACAAGAGCCTTGAAAATCGCTTGTTAAGACTAATGCAAGATCTGAGTCGATGTTCAACTGAGATCCGATTTCTCTACAAAAATCAGATCCCACTCCTCCACAAGTCAAAGAAACAATCATGCTATATCTCAATCCACCTTTCCACATCATCGAAGGCGTTTCACTCTTTAGCGATCATGCTGATCCGCTGCAATATTACTATCTGCCATTGATGCCGAAGTTGACCACGATCGAGGACAAAATCACAGGTCAACAAATCCCCCAAATTCAACTGATCAAGTATCGTGGTAAGGCAGGCAATGGCGGTTTTCTCAACTTTGATGTCAACATTGGCATTGAAGAGGAAGCTTTAGAGAAAATTCGTCAAAAGCTCAAACAAGTTGCAAATCTATCTCAAACTCCTCGCCTAGCTCCGGTTCCTTTAGTGGATGGTACTGTACGGCTCTTGTTACTCGGTAAGCAAACAGGCGATATTTCAAATCCGAGTAGTACTCCTCAGTTTGTACTCAAGATTGATCAATCTGCGAAACCTTCTTTGTATGGAAGTAACCAAGCTGCCTTTTCCGTTGCGCTGGATCAATATGGTGTAACGGTGATGGAGAAAGCGCTACAAGGTGAAATGTCTCCGATCGGGATTGTTTACTCACTCGATTATTTGGCGCTTCGTCCTGCTTACTCAGTCAAGCTTAACGTCGATTGGGATCGAGTTCAGAAGCATTTGGATGAACACTTCGGAATTGATGCGATGTTTGTGTCGATCGACATTGATAAAGCGGTCGATGAACTGATCGAAAATCGAGCGATCGTGATTGAAGCAGATACTTTTGTGCCAGAAGGAGAAGACGAAAGCGCAGTGCTAGGACGACGAGATCAAGCGGTGAACGAAGTTCGCGATATGATCACCGGTGCGTTTTTCAAACCTAGCATTGATCCTGTGAAAGAGGAAAAAGATGGATGGGATAAAGCGTTGTATGTTGCCGATCGCGTTTCTCAAATTGCGACGACGGGCGGATGGGCTTCGATGGGGACTTTCTCGTATAAGAAATTGGACTATACGCGCATCGATCGTAAATCTCTGGATGTCAATATCAGCGAGCGAACCACTGTTAAACGAAGCATCTATCCACAAGGTCATTTGAGCGGATTAACTCGCACGATCGCTCAACAAGGATTAGACCTGAAAGACTTTATTCTGTCGGTCGATTTGGATGATCCTTGGTTTGAGCGTCGTCGGTTAGCAGTGATTTCTCGCGGCAACTTTGAGGAGGACTCAATTAGCTCGATCAATGTTCGATTGAACTATGGAAGTTCGCCTACGAATGTGCTGTTAGAGTCTTCCAATGCTCGGACTCAACTCGATTGGGCAAGTATTGTCAACAATTCGATCATGCAGCGGGATGTTACGGCTCAGTACAAAGTAACCTTCAAAGGCATTGATGGGAATGAAAGACCGATCGCAGTTGAATCGGCTCCAACTATTTTCGATGGGGATAGTTTAGAAATCAATCCGCGTGAACTTTATTCGCTAGTTCATATCCCGATCGTTGCTCTAAGTTTTCCCTGGGATCGCTATCCACAAGTTGAAGTGCATCTGAAATACACCGATGAAAAGAACGGGATTCGGATGGATGATAGCTTTCTGCTAGATCAATCGCACAGTGAACAGACCTGGAAAATGTTTGTTCGCGATTCACAGCTTACACAATTCCAGTACAAGCTGATTTATCGTGCAGCGAACAATCGTGACATTGAAACGCCGTTCTTAGATGGAATTGATGAACGGATTACTTTGCGCGATCCAAGACCGAATAAGCGATCGCTAACGATTGCTTCTAGCTTAGATTGGAATTTGGTCGATCGAGCTTTTGTAGATCTAACTTACGATGATGCGAAAAATGATGTGTTTGTCGAACAATCATTTGAGTTCAACAAAGAAGATAGTAGTTCTAAAACTTTCAAAGTGGATCTTGTAAATCCAGACTATCGCACGATCGCTTATCAAGTTACTTTGCTATTCAAAGGCGGTCGGACGCTAGAGATTCCGCCTTCTGTGACCAACGATCGACGAATTATTCTCCGAACTGATATGCAAGGTCATCGCATCATCACCGTTCAGCCGAAGAAGACAGACTTTGCAACGAAACGACTGGCAGAAATTCAAGTCGAACTGAACTATGAAGATGAAGACAATGGTTTGAGCTTTTCGGATCTGTTCACCTTTGAATCGAACAACGATCGAGCAACTTTCGAGTTTGACTATTCCGATCAGCAAAAGACAGCCTACCGCTACCGCATCACTTACCGCTATCTGAACGGCTTGTCTCGATCAATTGATTGGATCACGACTAATACTGATCTGCTCCTTTTACCTGTTGCCTAGAACTATGCTGTTACTTGGAACTAAAACTTTAACGATCGAGAATACGACGATTTTTGCGGATCACGCCGATCCGAATCAATTCTGGTATTTACCTCGTCCCGTCAAATTCGCCCGTAGAGGTGCTGATAAACGTGCCAGTTTCACTTTTATTAAATACAAGCCCGCAGCGGTCGCAGGAGGGGCAAAAGGGGGCGGATATTTGATGTTCGATGTGGATTTGCAGTTAGATCCCGCCATCGAACAGAGAATCTTAGGGAAATTAAGAGCATTTGCCCCCGATCGACCAAAACTTTCTGCGGTGTCATTTGATGAAGGAACCGTCGCCTGTGTTGCTCTCAACTTACAAGGCTCTGGAGGAACAACCGCACCCGATGGAACATTCAAAGCCGTTGAAAAGATTCTCGGTGCAACCATTCCTTCTCTCGATGCTACGAACTCAGCAACGTTAAGCTTAACGTTGAGCCAAGAAGGAGCAACTATCTTAGAGCAAGCATTTGAGCAGGGAACTACGCCCGTTGGCGTTCTCTACAATCTCAAATACACAGGAATGCGCCCTGCTTTAGAGGTCAAAATTACCGCAGATCTCAAGCGCGTTTACAATCACTTCAGTGCAGCTTTAAGCGGACAATACTACTTTGTCAAAGTGGGAATCGAAGCTGCATTTGAAAGCTTGGTGCAAAATGGTGCAATCAAAATCGAGGTGATTAACTATTCCAGTGCAGACGATCGAGCCGAAAAAGAGAAATGGGCACTCGACTTTTTTAAGGAAAACTTGCTCAAAGAATGGTTTGAGCCAACCTTAACTCCGGGTCAACTCGCAGGCGGACAAGTCACTGCCCCTGAACTACCCGATAGACCGTCTCCGAGCAATCCACCCACAGAGAATCCGCCTGAAACTCCACCCGCTTCAACTTCGGAGCGTCAATCTGCAACGCTTGAAATTACTAATCGCGATCCGAACCCTTTACCCGATGGCTGTACGATCGAACATACTCCCTCTTCAACCGGAACCGCTGAAACCCTTACCATTCGAGGTACTAATCCAACCGTAAGAGTTAACGGTGAAGTGCGATCGCTTGATGCCAACAATCAAATCACGATCGACATTGCCGACAATACCAACGCGAATATCATTGTCGAATATCCTGCAACGACCACAGATGAAACGTTCCATCTCTTCTTTGACTATGACAAACCTCGCGAATCCGGTTGGTCTACCAGTTCGAGAACTTACCTGAACTATCTGAACAATACCCCAAATCCACCGGATACAGAGTTCTCAAACACAGCATCGCGCCAAGGAATTACCGACGCGCAAGGATCACACATTTCCGGTGATGGCAACCAACTCAAAGATTGGGTAAGAAACCGACTTGCAGTTCCCAAAGATGTCACGATCAAGGCTCATGCCAGTTTCGAGAATGATGATTCACCACAGAAACAATCCTTCAATCTCAAGCTCTCTCAGCGGCGCTTACAAGTTGCGAAAGGTCTAATCCTACCGCTTGTCACCAGCACTACCGAGAACGCCTTCGGACACACACGAGCCAGAGATGCCCAACCTCAGAGAGTCGGAGATTTTCGCGATCGCGTTGCCGAAATCACCGGAAAAGTCATTGCTACACCAGCCGCAAAGATTGAAGCTAAACTTTCCCGCCCTGCTGCTAGTGTTACCCCAACTCCAACACCGACTCCAACTCCGACTCCAACTCCAACACCCGCACCCCAGCCAGTACCAATTGCCGGAGATCCAGCGATCGCACTCAAGCTCAAGTTCATTCACCAAGAAGAGCAAAAAACAGTCACCTTACAATACAATCGCTCTGAAGCAGTGCAGCGAACCTATGCGCCTCAAGGCTTGATCGGATTGTTGCTCAATGACTTAGCAGACAAGCGCAAACACTTTGTTGAAGTCGATTTAGATGATCCATTCTTTCGAGTTTTCACTGTTCAGTTAGATGGCTCGATCGACTTTGAACGCATCGGCTTAAAATCGGCTCAAGTTGCGATCGACTATGGCAATCCAAACAATGCGATCGAGCATAAACATGCTGATTTTGTCTTTGAACCGAATGAGCCGACTGAACAAAAGTTCGAGGTGTTCATGAACTCGACTGCTGACACGACTTATAGATATAGCGTTCAATATCACTTTGATCCAGGTTCAGATTGGGAAGGACGGGCTTACTCTTATGAAATTCCTGCGGTTCCCACAGACGATCGAACGCTTGCGATCAATCCATTTGAACATTTGGGATTCTTAGAAGCGCGGGTTGTTCCGAATCGAATTGATTGGGGTGTGATAGATTCGATTGATGCAATCTTGCTTTACCAAAGTCCGACAGGCTGGAACAAGACTAAGACATTCACGTTTACATCTACTTCAGCAACTCAGAATTGGAAACTGCGACTAGATGATCCGAATGCTCGATCGTACCATTATCGATTCACCTATCATCTCAAAGACGGAACCAAGCAAGAATCTGAAACGATCACAACCGAGGTAAGCGCGATCGCGCTGAATGATCCATTCGAGGCTGGATTAGATATTCAATTCATCCCCTTGTTTGCCCCTGGATCATTGCGAATGGCGTTCATTGATGTGAAATACAATGATCCGGTCAATCGCTACAACCGTGAAGAACGCTTAGAACTATCGGGAACATCAACTGCGCCAGTTCCATTACGCATCTCGCTTAAAGATCGAACGAAGCGATCGTTTCAATATCGACTTACGATCGTAAAAGACAATCAACTCCGACAGAGTGCATTTATTTCGACCGAAGAAACATTAATCGGTATCTCTGATAATATCTAGCCAATTTTGCCGTAGTTCTTATCAATGAGAAACTGCGGCATTTTTTTCGTCAAGACTCGACTTTTGGCGAATACTTCAGACTGAGATCCTTGGGTAGAGTGTCTCAGTTAGTCGATCGTGTCTCATGTCAGATTTACCTCAAACCGTGACCGAGCAAGCTTTCCTTGGAAAAGGATGGAGCTTTCCGATTCGCATTAATGTTCAAGGCAATGTTCAGCTTAGTAGTGGAGACCGCAGCATTGAGGAATCGATTTGGTTGATTTTGAGTACAAATGTGGGTGAACGGGTTGGTCGCCCAGAATTTGGCTCTACGTTGTCTGAATTGACCTTTGCTCCATTGAATTCGGACACATTAGTTTTGATGTGTGTTGCGGTGGAAGAAGCATTAGAACAGTGGGAGCCTCGAATTGAGATTGAGAATGTGCAAGCTGAACCTGATCCGATCAATGGACGAGTTGATATTCTGATTGACTATTCTGTGTTGGAAACTTATGAGCCGCGAAGTTTAGTGTATCCGTTCTATCTTCAGGGAGAACAAGACGAAGGGGAAGACCTAGAAGCGGAAGGGATGGGAGGATTTCAGGCTTTGCAAGATTGGTGAACTTATCTCAGTAAATCCGAATCAATGGCTCTATGATGGACTTTTTACCTCAGTTACCCAAATCTAATTTAGACGATCGCAGTTTTCAAGATCTTGTCGATGAAGCTCTACTTAGAATTCCCCGCTATTGCCCGGAGTGGACAAACTTTAATCCGAGTGATCCGGGTGTAACCATGATTGAGTTGTTTGCTTGGATGACCGAGCAAATGCTTCAACGATTCAATCAAGTTCCGCGTCGAAACTATGTTGCCTTTTTAGAACTATTAGGGGTGCGACTCCAGCCTCCAATGCCTGCCCGAACAGATTTAACTTTCTATCTCAACACCAATTTATCTGAACCTTATACGATCGCTCAAAATACTGAAGTTGCAACGCTTAGAACAGAAGCAGAATCTGCGATCGTCTTTAGTACCGATCAAGATTTAACGATCGATGTTCCAATGCTGCGTCATTTTCTCACCGCAGAAACCACAGAAGATCAGCCTGCAAACTTACGCGATTGTTTCACAAGTCGATGGATACAAACATCAGATGGAGCTTGGTCGGGTGCAGAACAATGTTTGTTTGCAGAACAGCCACAGCCCGGAAATTGCTTCTATCTAGTGTTTGATCCACGAGAATCATTAAGCGGCAATGTGGTTTCGATTACAGTTCGAGGAGAAGCAGCAACTTCGACTGGGATCAATCCTCATGTTCCACCGCGTCGGTGGGAAGCGTGGAATGGGCAAGCTTGGGAGCCAATTTTGCGGACTGAAGAAGACGATCGCACTCAGGGATTTAGCTTTAGTGATTTGAGCCAGCAACGCCCGAATACAGTTCAAACCGCAGATGTAGTTCTTCATTTGCCAAAGGAATTTCCAGTGTCGCAGTTCCAATCGTATCGAGGACATTGGTTACGCTGTGTGTGTGTTTCGACCAATGGCAAACAGCCTGATTATCGTCGATCGCCGCAAGTTTTAGGACTATCCGTACAATCGATCGGGGGAATGGTTCCTGCTAGTCAATGCTCTCGAATTGAAGATGAAATTTTGGGAACTAGCGATGGGACTGCGGGACAGACATTTCAATTGTTCGGTGCTCCAGTTTTAAGTCGAACTGAAGGCGAATATTTACAAGTGATCCCGCCGAATAGCTTGCCGCAGACCTGGCAAGAAGTCCCTGATTTCTCGGCTTCCGATGCTCACGATCGACATTATGTGATTGATTCTTTAACCGGAATGGTGCAGTTTGGTCCGTTAGTTCGAGAACCGATGCAACTGCGCCAAGAAATGCACGATCGTAATCAGATTCAATCTCAGAAGCGAGGAGCAGCGGTCACTTCACCGACTGAACTAGAGACTTTAGAACGTCAGTATGGAGCAATTCCACCACGCGGATCAACGATTCGGATGCTGTCTTATCGGACAGGAGGTGGACAGCAAGGCAATGTTCAACGGGGAATGTTGCGAGTGTTGAAAACAGCAGTTCCATTTGTCGCATCCGTGATTAATCATGAGCCTGCACAAAATGGGACAGATGCGGAATCGTTAGAACACGCGGCAATTCGAGTTCCGAAATTACTACGATCGAACAATCGCGCTGTCACTCCCGAAGACTTTGAAACTTTGACTTTACAAGCAGGTGGAGTTGCCCGCTGTCGATGTTTGCCTGCGAGTCACAATCAAGCAGCAGGAACCGTTCGATTGTTAATTGTGCCGAAAGTGAATTTAAGCTCGATCGATGAAAGTTCAGGCACTCATCCTGATCAAATGATCATTAGTTCAAGCTTGAGAGAGCAAATCTTGGCTTACCTGAATGAACGAAAGCTATTAGGGGTACAAATTCAACTCGAAACACCTGAGTATATTGGAGTTTCAGTTCGGGTTGAAGTAGGAATTGATCCGGTTTATAGCAATCCTCAAGCGCGAGAAACGATTTTGCGTCAATTACGATCGTTGTTGTATCGTTTCTTAAACCCAGTTATCGGAGGTTTAGATGGTATGGGTTGGGAATTTGGGCGACCTTTGTATCCGTCCGACATTGTGGCATTGTTCCAGCAAGTTCAAGGAGTGCGATATCTAGGAGCAGTGCAGCTATTTGAACTAAGATATCAATCGACCGGATGGGTTCGGAATCCTTCCCCGCAAACTGCGATTGATCCGGGAGCATTGGGACTGATTTGCTCTTGGAACGATCGACAACTTCGTGCCAATCATTCTATTAACTTGATTGCCTAACTATGCTGCAAACGTTTTCCAATCGATTGTTGCGGGTTCAACTGCTTGCAATGAAGGTGATGGAAGCAACGCCATCCACCGAAACAAGTGGCTTTAACTTAACATTGCATCCGGGAGAACCCACAGAACTGTTAGTGCAATTAGAAAATTTGGGAACTCGATCGCTATTCATTGATCTGCGACTAGAAAGTAATTGTCCAGCTTCGTGGCATCAAGTTGGAGTCGAAGGACAAGAACTATTACCCGGACGGAGAATGGACGCGGTTCTGTATTTCCAGATTCCGAGTGATTTCTTTGAGAATCAAACCGCATTGCGATCGGGTGAGACATTAACGATCGACTATCAAGGGCAAGTCGTCGTCTCTTATCACGAGGCAGAGCAAACCGAGCCAGAGATTGAATATGCAGCACTGAATCTCTTTGTTCGTCCACAGAGTCAGTATTCGCAATTTCTACCAACAGTGTATCGAGAAGTTGATTTTATCAATCGATTTCTCAAGATCTTTGAGCAAGCATTTGAACCTGTTGTTAATGCTAGTGATACCTTCTGGGCATATCTCAATCCAAATACTGCACCTCAAGCTTTACTGCCCTTTCTAGCGCATTGGGTAGATTGGCGACCTGATCCGCGTTGGAGTGTCGCACAACAGCGGCGATTGATTCAAAATGCGATCGAGATCTATCGCTGGCGGGGAACTCGGCGAGGGTTACGGCTTTTTCTGCATCTATACACAAACCTTCCGATCGATGATCATCTCAGCAATGAATCGGATAAACATATTTGCATTGAAGAAGCAACTTACAAAGCTTTCCATCTCGGAACAGTTGCACTCGGTCAAGACACTGCACTTGGTCGGGGTCGTCCTTATCATTTCATTGTTCGATTGCGGAAGCCCTCAGAGATGTCGATCGATGAGAAATTGATTCGCTACATCATCGAGCAAGAAAAGCCTGCGTTTTGTACTTATGAATTGTCGATCGTAGAAGGTTAATCTGATGACATTAGTTCCCTCACTCCAACCCTTTGAGCGCTTACAAGTTTCGGATGGATTGTTAATCAATGCCGATCGCTGGAAACACGCGCATGACTATCATCGCAAGCGCCAGAATGTTCTGTATCAATCGCTGAATCAGGCGGGAATTGTTTGGGGATTGGGAGTTTGTCCGATTGAAGCGCCAGCAGAAGTGACTTCACAGTATCGAGATGGACGCTGGATTCAGATTCAACCGGGACTTGCGATCGATGCGTTAGGAAATCCGATCGTGGTTCCAGAAGCGATCGACTTTCGGATTTCTTCTGAGCCATTCAATGATCAACCGTTGCTCGTGTATGTTGTCATTAGCTATGTTGATCCTGATCAGCTTTATCGTCCTTCTGGCTTGGAATTGGTTGCAGAATCTTTCCGAATTGATGAGAAAAATCATTTACCAGATGCTCTCGAAATTGAGCTTTGTCGAGTCGAATTACAGCCAGGAATTGAAAGAATAGAAACTGCAACCTCAGTACTATTTCCTCAGCACAATAGCCTAGATTTAAGACATCGCGTTTCAGCACAGTCTAAGGCGCAAGAAAGCGTTCAAGTTGCAACACTAAATCAATCGAAAATTCTCGATCGATTGGGATCATTAGCTCGATCGAGTCAAGGACTTTATCCGGACTTACAAATTAATGTTCGCGAACTCGAAACAAACTGGAATCAGCATCAACTCGTCGTTTTATCTTCATCAGCACTTTCGTTTACGGCATCACAATTAGAGCCAATTCGACAGTATGTTCAGCAAGGTGGAACAGTCTTGATTGAAAGTTCGATCGAGAATACCAGATTCAGAGAGATGCTACTGGTGCAGCAACAATTAGAGAATGCGATCGCAGAACTCGACACGAAACTATATTCTCCGAACTCCAGAATGAACACATTGGACACGGAATCTTTGGGTCGATCGCTTTCTTCTGAACTGGAGGCAATTAACACCGCAACTCAAGCGATCGCACAATCCGCGATTCAACCGTATCAAGACTTTGCCCAATCTCTAGATACCACCTTAATTCCTTGGAATCAGCTTCAAAACGATCATTTATTGCTCTCAAAGCCATTCCTGTTTAGCGCACTTCCCACAGTGAAGCACCAACCGATTCAGCTTTGGGCAGGAGAGGGTTTGATTGTAATGTTCGGTGAGCTATCGACCGCTTGGCAGAACAGCGATCGTACTTTGTCGAGAGAAACGATTCGATCGGCTCAAGAACTTGGCATCAATCTACTACACTATGCTTGGGTAAGACATCATCTGACGCAATTACAGCAATTAGCCTAAGGGGATGTTTGAGAGGTATAAGAGGGTTCTGCGCTTCGATTGCAGTTCGCCCGTGATTGGAAATCACGGTCTATCGGAAAAAGTCCACTAAAGGGGACTGAAAGCCAATTGAAACAGTCTCTTCAGTCTGTTTCAACAGACTTTGTTCCGATAGCCCCGAATTCATTCGAGGGGCGATTGATGCGATGAAAGATGACTTCTCAAATACCCTCTAATTATCAAGCATCGAAGTTCGACCTTTGGCTACTACTGCTCGATCGAGAATCCTTCTAAACTTGCGATGATTTTCCTCATTCTTTAGCCGCTATGCCATCGATTTCGATCCGACAAGCGCTACCTATTTTAATCATCACACCGTTTCTGATTGCGACTGGAATCACCGCAGCCATTCAGCTAGAAGGAAATCGCCGCGTGATGACTGACTTTGCAAAACAACTCACCAATCGCGCTGGACAACAAATCGATAATCGGATTTTGTCTTATCTACAGCGTCCTCAAGTCGTTAATCAAACGCTAAATAACAGCGATCGTAGTTCGCTTGCAAGTCTAAGTGACTTATCTCAATTAGAAGATTTTTTCTGGCAACAAACCCAAGACGCAAGCTCCTTAATCTATCCTTCCTATGGTGATGAGCAAGGGAACTTTGTCGGCGTAGAAATGATAGCTAAAGAAGAAATTGCTGCCTATATCAAAGATGCCTCCACTGGAACAAAGCGAGATGTCTATCGATTAGACAAGCAGGGAAATCGCACAGAGAAAATTGAATCGATCGACTATGATCCGCGCACTCGTCCTTGGTATACGGGAGCAAAAGAATCTGGAAAAGCAGGCTGGAGTCCAATCTATCTCTCCAAATCGGGTGTGATGATGATTGCGGCAACAACACCAATTTATAACACCGCTCAACAACTTCAAGGAGTGCTTGCCTATAACTTGCCACTTTCAGAACTTAGCGATCTACTTCGCACTACCAACCTTAGTCGCACCGGGCAAATGTTTATTCTGGAGCGAGATGGAACACTGGTTGCGACTTCTTCAGGAGTGCCGATCGTAGAACGGGATGGAAAACTTCAGCGCTTATCTATCTCACAAAGCGATAATCCGTTGATCAAAACGACATCACAAGAACTATCAAAGCGACTGGGTGAATTTCAGCAAGTAAAGTCTTCGCAGTTTATTGAATTCGAGTTCAATGGTCAGACCCAATTTGCTGAGATCGAGCCGATTCAAGATGAGCGCGGCATAGATTGGTTGCTGGTAATGGTTGTGCCCGAATCTGACTTTATGGGATCGATCGAAGCCAATACTCGATCGAGCTTGATGATTGCTTTTGCTCTCGCTGGATTAGCATCACTGCTCGGTTTAACCACGGCACGATGGATCATTCGACCGATCGAGAAAATTATTCAAACCGCGCAAGATATTGAAGCACAGCGATTTGATACGCAGCGATTAGAAGAAGTGAAAACGCGATCGGATGAAATTGGACAGTTGGCGCGGGTGTTTGAACAAATGACAGACATTGTTTACGCACGAGAGCGACAGTTACAAACTCAACTCAAAGACCTACAAAATCAATCGAATCAGACGCAAGGTGAAGCAACTGAAGAACAATATTTTCAGCGACTTCTGGAAAGAGCAAAAGCAGTGAGAGGAGCAAAGTAAAATGCAGTCGGTGATCTCAACAACGGTTTCACACAAAGAACTGACACTAAAACCTGGACACACTCCCGCTGTGTTTGAAGTGATGGTTGTGAATACCAGCGATCGCTTTGCTACTTTCCAGATCGAACTGCTTGCACCTGGAGCCGATCCCACCTCAAAACGGCGTTGGTATGAGCTTGCACCCGATGTCGCTACGAAAAAACCACCCGGAGATCGATCGTGCTTTCGAGTCACAATCTTTGATACTCCTGTGCCTGGATTTGCGGGCATTGTCAACTTGACGATTCGCACCTTCTCGGTTGAATTAGGGGAAGATCGCAAACTGATTCGATTAGCGATCGAGCAAAGCGGAGAAGTTCCCTTAAAACTAGAGTTGCCTGTTAAGCAATTTCAACTCTACCCAACTGATTCTGCAACAATTCCAGTTCGCATCAAGAACCCAGGACAGAATCCAGCAGAAGCAAAAATTTCGATTTCAGGACTTCCGAACGAATGGTTGACAACTCCGGACACTCAAGCGATTCGGATTAGTCCTGGAGCTACGATCGAGATTGCATTCACAGCAGTTTTACCAGATTTGGTTGCTGCAAAGAGTCATACTTATCCTTTTACGATTCAAGCAGAGACTCATCAAGGTTCGCGCTCACACTGTTCTGGTGTGTTAGAAGTCTTGCCGATGGGCTGGATGGATTTTTCCTGTTCTCCGATCGCGCTTTCGATGCCACCGAAGAACGCAGCTTTCAAACAATGGTGGTCAGACCTTGGAACTTACACGTTGCATATTGCAAATGAAAGTAATGTAGTGCAATCTATCAGTGTTGAGATTCAAAGTGAACATCAAGATGACTGTGTGTTCCAAGTGTTTCCCGATCAACCCGTTTTACAGCCAGGAGAACAATTACCGATCGCATTAACCGTTCGGACTCGTCGCCCTTGGCTCGGTTGGGAACGACAACAATTGTTTCAAGTTAAAGCGATCGATTCTGATCCTCGTTTAGATGTTCGGAATGATACTCAGGTTGTTAAATTAAAAGTTCAGCCGAAGCTCCCTTTATGGATACAGGCTGCATTGTTCATAGTCTTGCTCTATGTTCTATGGGCATTGTCTTGGTTGAATCCTGGCAATCCTTGGTTTGGACATAGTGCAGCCGTGAATTCTGTTCGATTTAATGGGATTGCGACTGAGCTTGTGAGTGCTGCGAATGAGCCTCGAATCTTGCGCTGGAGCACTTTAGGCTTTCAGAATCCCTTGGCAAATCAGAATTTAGGAATGGTCGGTAAAACGGGCGACGGGAAGGCAGTTCGTGTAGTTCGTTATCGTCCAGTAGATAACAACTGGATTGCAGCAGGGCTAGAAACTGGAGAAATTCAACTCTGGAATTTAGCTCGAAATCAGCCGCCTTTAGTCTTGGGTCAGCAAGCAGGCGATCGAGTCATGGATCTAGCATTCTCTCGCGATTCGCAGTACCTCTATAGCGCTCATGGTAGTGGTAAAGTTCAAGTCTGGGAAATGCACTATCCTGGGGTTGAAGCGAATCAGGCAAAACAATCTGCTCTAGTCTCAGAAAAACAATTCGATTTCGCGATTTATAGTATTGCGATCGTCGGTGAGCAAGAGCAATATCTAGCGATTTCTGGACGATACAATCGCTTTGTACTGTGGAACTTAAAGACTGATCAAGTCGTTTCGGTCAACTATCCGCGCTTGGGTGGACAGAGCGATTATATTACCGCGATCGCTCATGCAGAAAATCGACCGAATTTAGTAGCTTTATCAGACAATCAAGGGTTTCTCTCTCTATGGAATTTGCAAGGTTGTCTAGAGGGCGGACAATGTGAATTGCTAGAAGATTGGCAAGATGGACATCAAACAAAGCCTGTACGATCGGTCGCTCTGAGCGAACAAGGATGTTATCTAGCCAGTGCAGGTGCAGATGGAAAAGTGATGCTTTGGAACTTAACTAAAGACGGGAAACGATCGACGCAATTTATCAATGGTCGTCAGATTGAAAAAGTATCAACCGCTTTTAACAGTGTAGATGTCACTTTAGTAAATCGAGATATCTTGATTGCGAGTGGAAACGACGATCAACAAGTTCGAGTGAGCAAAGCAGAACGAACTTCGGCTGCAATGTGTGATCAACTGAATTAATACATCCTAACACTTATGACTTCTCATCTTGTTCCATCCAATACGCTGCAAACTTATCGTGCGATCGCAGAGCAAACTGCGGCTCTGTATCTATTGCCTGATTCTCAACAGCTATTATTAGCTTGGTTGAATCAGCAAGAATCTGCCAGTTTAGAAGAGATTGCAGCGCATTTGGGACAGTCAGAAGAAATTGCTGAAACCATTGTCGATCGCTTAATTGAGCAAGGATTTATTGAAGCGATCGAGACTTCTTCATCTGAATCTCGGAGTCGGATTGGAACTCAAGGATCAGCAATTAGTCCACTCTCGATTATTGTCAGTCCTTCGAGTCATTATGCGATCGCGGCGGGTTCGACATTCGATCTGAGCGTTACGGTGTTCAATCGCGGTAATGAAAATGCGATCGTAGATGTATTCATTGATGAAACTGCTCAAGCACTCCGCCAATGGTGCGTTTCACCGTCAGAACGATTAGCATTAGGCGCGGGAGAAAGTAATGAAGTGATTTTTACTTTCCATATCCCAATTCAAATTCTGCCTGCAACGTATTCCTATCAATTAGTCATTGATGCACCGCAGCATTATCCGGAAGACACGCCGATTCAATTTACAAAAACGCTGCAAATCCTTCCGCCGACTGGAACAATCACACAAGCTAACGATCCGACCTTTGCGCTAAAGCCTGCAACAACATCGAGTAAGCCTGCGATCGTACAACCGGGAGGTACATTAGATGTACGAATCGAAGTTTTTAACCGCAGCGATCGAGTCGATCAGTTCTATCTCAATTGTTCAGATCTGCAAAAAGATTGGTACGCAATTCACTATCCTGAAAATCTAGAAGGGTTTGGATTGATTACCTCGAATCATGGATTAAGACTGAATCCGAATACAAAAGGCGAAATTTTGCTCTCGATTACACCTGCGATCGACACACCCGCAGGACGGAATTCACCGACGATCGAGCTAATCTCTACAAACAATCCAGCCCTAAATCTACTCGATGTGATTCACTTTGAAATTGCACCGATTCATCTATTAAATGCGGAACTGCACACGCTTGTTAGTAAGGTTCGGAATCTACCGGGAGTCTACCAAGTTAAACTATTAAACTCTGGAAATACAGCCCGAAAGATTGCTCTCAATGCTCGAAGTCTAGATGAGGATGAAGCAGATTTATATCAATATCGCTGGGATGATGCTTCTATCATTGAACTATCACCAAAGCAAACTCAGACGATCGGGCTACAAGTCAAACCTCAGCAATGGTGGAAACGTCCGCTCATTGGTTCAGGAAAAACTTCAAATTTTGCGATCGCTCTCGAAGATGCGCGACAGCTTCCTTTACCTCCTGATCCGCTCCAAGGCACAATCGTTTGGAAAGCAAGACCCTTCTGGCAGTTGTTACTGTTGCTTCTGACCGCAGGAGGCGCGATCGCAGCAATTATCTTTGCAATCTGGTTTGTCTTCTTCAAGCCAAATGCCGCTCCTAAGATTACTTTATTAACAGCCTCAGAACTATCTTACAATGAAGCCAAAGGCAGTCCAATTCGACTTAATTGGCAAATTAGCAATCCGAAGCGAATTGAACGATTACAGCTTCTAGGACGTGCTCAAGGAAATCTCACAGTCCTGAGTGAACCTGTGATGTATGATTTTAGTCGCGGAATTCCGAAACAATTAGAACCATATTGTACGATCGCTGAAACTCTAACATGCCGCAATGTTCCAACCGATGCCCGAAAAGCAGGCGACTATGTGTTTGAACTCCAGGCTACTTTGAGAGATCAGCAATCTTTTGTTTCTAAGAGTACGGACACGATTCAAATTCAGCCGATCGTACCGCCAAAAATCCAAGAATTCAGTGCTGTTGTAGCTCGACCGAATTCGGATGAAAAACAGCCTGTTATCCTGCAACGCTGGAAGATTAATCAAGCGGATCAGCTTGGTGAACTGCGGCTAATTGGTCGTGCCCCAGATGGTAGCGTAACAAGTCCATTGATGCAGTTTAATTTTGCTCAAGGCATTCCTCGATCGCTGCAACCGTTCTGTACGTTAGCTCAAGAATTAGTCTGTCAGAATCTTGCACTTCCTGTATCTAAATTTGGCAACCAAGTGTTCGAGTTAACTGTGATTCCCAAAAACGGTTCAGAACCTTCAGATAGTAAAAAGACAGATACCTTGTCGATCGAGCCTGCACCGCCAAAAATTCGCTCGTTCCAAATCAATGGACAAGATGCTCGACCGAAGTACCTTTTACCGATCGATCCTGATCAGCCTCTCCGAGAGATCACCCTCGCCTGGGAAATCGAACCCGCAGAAGGCATCAAAGTTGAACTCCCCCCAACTCCTGGAACTGTTCCGCTAAAAGGTTCACTGCGCTATCCAATCAGTCCAACTACTGGAAAAACTACGCTCACCCTACAAGTTACGAATGCGAGTGGGAAGAGCATCACGAGATCGATCGAGCTTGAGTTTTTCAATCCCGATCCTACTAATCCGACAGTTCCACCAACGGTATTGATTCCACCACCCGCACCCACTAATATTCCTCCGATTGCTCCTCCTGCACTTCCACTCACGCCCCCTGCTGCTCGTCCTCCCCAACTCCCGATCGATTCCTCGAATCCCGCTCCTTCCAATGTTCCGCCCCGGTTTAACTAGCCATGAAGCGTTTTCTCTTCGTGTTTCTAAGTCCCTGGATCGCACTCCAAGCGACTGCCACATCAATCACATCTGAAACATTAACTCAGCGTTGTATTGATTCCATTCAGCAAAAGAACTATCGAGACGCGATCGCACTTTGCAAACAAGCCCTACAACTCAATCAAGCTTGGGGACGATTCAACCCTGTCATAGCATGGTCAAATCAAGCGACCGCGCTTACACATTCAGGAGACTATCCCACTGTTCGCGCTGCCTGCAATCCGGTTTCTGTCGCCTGTATCAATCGAGCGCGATCGCAGAACTATACTGCTGCTCTAGAAGCTTATAATCATGCGATCGCAATCAATCCAAAGGATGCAATCCTCTGGACGAATCATGGATTAGTCTTAGCAAAACTAAATCGATTTGAAGAAGCGCTAACTTCCTACGATTGGGCACTAAAACTGAGTCCAGACGATTCTTTAGCTTTAGTCGGTCGATGTACTGCCTTAAATAAAATTGGTCGATCGAGTGATGCTTTAACCATCTGCGATCAGGCTTTAGTCGGGAATGGACGTTGGGGAGAGAGTAGTGCTGCGGAAGCTTGGAACCAGAGAGCAGTCGCGATCGCGTCCCAATCTTCTGAACCCGGCAAGCTAGATGAAGCATTATCTTCTATCGATCGAGGTTTAGTCCTGAAGCCGCAAGATCCGAATCTCTGGAGCAATCGAGGTGCAATCTTGTGGAGAGCAAAACGGTATTCTGATGCGTTAGTAGCATTCGATCGTTCACTAGCCATTCAACCTGAATCCGCACAAACTTGGTTCAACAAGGGCACAGTGCTCAAAACATTGGGAAGATATCAAGAAGCACTATCCGCATTCGATCGAGCAATAACCGGAGAAATTAGCTTAAATCAGGATGCAGCATGGACTGATCTGTGGACGAATCGGAGTGTTGTGCTGTGGAAGCTCGATCGACATTCTGAAGCACTAGAAGCAGCACAACGAGCGACGACGCTTGCACCAAAATCGGTTCGGGCTTGGTACAATCAAGGACTCGCTTTATCTGCTCTAAAACGCCACCGAGAAGCAAATGAAGCTTACACAAAAGCAACAGAGTTAGATCCTGATAATGTGACTTTGTTGCAGCTTCAAGCACAAACATTACAAGCTTTAGGAAGACAGCAAGAAGCATTGAATGTACTCGATCGAATTCTTGCTTTGAATCCAACCGCGATCGAGACCTGGTATCAAAAAGGCTTACGGCTCAAATCACTACAACGCACCGATGAAGCTTTGACAGCATTTACACAAACCTTAAGATTAGATTCTAGACACATCAATGCGCTGATTGAACAAGGGAAGTTACTGCAAAAGATGAATCGATTAGAAGATGCCTCGATCGCGTTTGAAAGCGTACTAAAGATTGATCCAAGTAACAAGGCTGCTCAAGTTGCAAGGGCAAAATTAAAACAACAACTTGCACAACAGAAAAAAGAAGCTCAACAGAGTGCAAACTAACTTTTTATGATGAGTAGGTCTGCGTCTCTATTTGCTTGAGTGTTGTTAAAAGCATTTCCCGAATCGGGAGCAAATTCTTATAAAGCTGCACTCCAGGCGGAAGCTGTTGAATCACTGACGAAAGCGCGATCGCACTTTCTGGATAGTTCTTCAATATCATCAACGGATACCGATAAGTCCGAATCGTAAACAAGACCCAGCCCGATTGTTCTAATCGTCTCAAGGTCTGCCGCTCTACCCGAATCCAGAGATTTTCTGGTGTAAGTTCAATGGGTGCTGTACTGGAATGGCTCAGATGACCAAGATAGAGTTCTGGTGTTTCAACAATGCTCCAATTCAAGCGAAACACCGGACGATCGACTTTTAATCGATCGAACAATCGATCGACCGGATTTCCCAATTGCTCTGGATAGTCTGGGACAGGTTGATGAATCTGCATCATCGGATTACCAAGCTTTTCTAACAATCGCCACCGCAATGGAAAACAAAGAGATGCAGCCGCGAGAATGTAACCTCGATCGCTCGGCTGCATTAAACAAAAATCTTCCTGAACTAATCGACCAGCTAGATCTAAAGGTTCAAAATCATCAATGTTCCAAGTTTGCTCAGTCGCTTTCACAGTAATGGTTTTAGAAGTACGATCGTACAATTCTGGAAACTGCTGCGATAAATGCTCTAACAACAAATCGCGAACTTCCTGCTGTGCGATTTCTGTGTTCGGCAAACTTGCAAACACTTCGGAGTGAATTGTTTCTAGTAGCTCAGTTTTTCGTTGCACATAAGAACTGAACTGCTCATCGATTTCGATCCAATCTTCGGGTTTCAGTGGCTTCAAACCGAGAGTTAAAGTTCGATCGCCCTCTGCAAACGGGAGATAGATGCGCTGTGAGTTCTTCATAAAATCAGAAAACAACGATCAGTTACACTTAAGAATATCTTCGTTGTCGAGCCACTGCTATGACTTCGTATTCTTCAATTGATTTGTATTTCCCGGATAGCGACGGTCAACCGATGGCAGACAATACGGAGCAGTTTAATTGGATCGTGCTGATCAAGGAAAATCTCGAAATCCTATTTGCCGACGATCCAAACGTATTTGTTGCGGGTGATCTGCTTTGGTATCCTGTGAAATCCCAAAACGTGCGCGGCGTGGCTCCTGACGCTTTAGTCGTATTCGGGCGACCGAAAGGCAGACGAGGCTCATACAAGCAATGGGAAGAAGAAAATATTCCAATACAAGTTGTATTTGAGATTCTTTCGCCGAGCAATACGGATGCGGAAATGGCGAAAAAATTTGAGTTCTATCAAACTCACGGCGTTGAAGAGTACTATCTCTACGATCCCGATCGTAAAAATCTCAAAGGCTGGATTCGACAGGGATCACGACTCGCTGAAATTCAACAAATGGACGGTTGGATCAGTCCTCGCTTGGGGATTCGATTTGCACTCACATCGCAAGATCTGACGATTTACCGACCCGATGGCGATCGCTTTCTCAGCCCGGTCGAACTCCGCGATCGCGCTGATCAGGAACGCTTTCGAGCAGACCAAGAACGGCTGAGGGCAGACCAAGAACAACTTCGGGCAGAACAAGAACGCCAACGCGCCGATCGACTTGCGGAATATCTACGATCGATGGGAGTCGATCCCGATCAAATTCCCGACGAAGACTTGTAGATCCCCCAGACCTCGTACAATGAGGATTCATCAAATTTCCTCACAAGCTTTATGTCTGGTGACTACCTAGAGCGGATTCTAAATGCCCGTGTGTATGATGTTGCTCAAGAAACGCCGCTCGAATTTGCTCCTAATCTTTCGGCTCGACTGAACAATCGAGTGCTGTTGAAACGCGAGGATATGCAGTCGGTGTTCTCGTTCAAGCTGCGAGGCGCATATAACAAGATGGCGCAGCTTTCTCCTGAAGTTCTCACTCAGGGGGTGATTGCGGCTTCGGCTGGAAATCATGCTCAAGGAGTCGCGCTCGGTGCAAAACGGTTGGGGACAACGGCAATTATTGTGATGCCTGTGACGACACCGCAGGTGAAAATCAATGCCGTTCGATCGAGAGGTGGTCAAGTTGTTCTACATGGCGATACTTACGATGATGCTTACGCTCACGCCCGACAGCTAGAAGCGGAAAAAGGTCTCACCTTTATTCATCCATTCGATGATCCAGATGTGATCGCAGGACAAGGCACGATCGGGATGGAAATTCTGCGGCAATATCAACAACCGATTCACGCTGTGTTTGTCGCGATCGGGGGTGGTGGTCTAATTTCTGGAATTGCGGCTTACATCAAACGACTGCGACCGGAGACGAAAATTATCGGAGTCGAGCCAGTCGATGCAGATGCAATGACTCGATCGCTAAAAGCTGGACAAAGAATCAGACTCCCAAACGTCGGCTTATTCGCAGATGGCGTAGCAGTTCGAGAAGTTGGAGAAGAAACGTTTCGACTCTGCCAGCAATATGTAGATGAAATGATCTTGGTCGATACGGATGATACTTGTGCCGCGATCAAGGATGTATTTGAAGATACTCGATCGATTCTTGAACCTGCTGGAGCATTAGCGATCGCAGCAATGAAAGCCTATGTAGAACGTGAACAAATCACCGATCAAACCTTGATTGGAATTGCTTGCGGCGCGAATATGAACTTCGATCGCTTAAGATTCGTGGCGGAACGGGCAGAACTCGGAGAACGACGAGAAGCGATTTTTGCTGTCACCATTCCCGAAGAGCGCGGCAGTTTGCGGAAATTCTGTGATTTGCTAGGACGGCGAAATATCACAGAGTTCAACTATCGAATCGCGGATGAGAACATTGCTCATATTTTTGTGGGTATGCAAGTCTCTGGGCGATTGGATGCCGCTCAAATGGTGACAAAGTTCGAGGAAAACGGCTTTAAGACGCTAGATCTTACAGATGATGAATTTGCCAAATTACATTTGCGGCACATGGTAGGAGGTCGATCGCCGTTAGCGGAAAACGAAGTGTTATATCGGTTTGAATTTCCTGAACGTCCGGGGGCGCTGATCAAATTCCTCACCTCAATGCGTCCGGATTGGAATATCAGCCTATTTCACTATCGAAATCATGGAGCCGACTACGGGCGAATCGTGTTGGGCATTCAAGTGCCACCCGATGAAATGGATGATTGGCAAACATTTTTAGACTCGATCGACTATCGCTATTGGGACGAAAACCAAAATCCCGCCTACAAACTCTTTTTGGCATGAACTCCCCTACAATTCAGAATGGTGAAAATGTTTAGCTTGGAGAACCGCTGTGGATTTATCACGCATTCCCGCCCAACCCAAACCGGGCTTGATCAACGTCCTGATCGAAATTCCCGCAGGCAGCAAGAACAAATACGAATTTGACAAAGATCTGAACGCTTTTGCGCTCGATCGAGTTCTCTACGCCTCGGTGATGTATCCGTTCGATTATGGCTTCGTGCCGAACACCTTGGCAGATGATGGCGATCCGCTCGATGGCATGGTGATCATGGATCAGCCCACTTTTCCTGGATGTGTGATCGCGGCTCGCCCGATCGGAATGTTGGAAATGATCGATGGTGGCGATCGTGATGAAAAGATCCTCTGCGTTCCCGACAAAGATCCTCGCTATGCAAACGTCAAATCGCTGAGTGACATTGCTTCTCACCGTTTGGATGAAGTAGCAGAATTCTTCAGAACCTACAAAAACCTGGAGAAGAAAGTTACTGAAATTCTGGGATGGCAGGATGTCGATAAAGTGCTGCCGCTGGTCGAAGAGTGCATCAAAGCCGCCAGCTAATCTCCGTAAAATTACAGGTACTTCGTAGGCTTGGGAAGATTCCTGAGCCTTTTTTTATTCTGAGCTTTATAATTCGATTCAACTTGGTATCCACCCTAACCCAATGGGTAGCCTAGATAGAGGGAGAATGCTCCCACCGTCTTTGGACGGCATCACTGCACACAGCTTGTGATCATAGGCACTCTAGAGAATAATTCGCTCTCGTTGGGTTTTACGCACAAGCGCTTGAAGCAACTCTGAATTCAGCAATGACCCACTCTTCCGATTTCTTCATTCACTTCTGGGGCGTTCGAGGCAGCATTCCTGTCCCTGGCAATGAAACCGTCCGCTATGGTGGCAATACGTCCTGTATCGAAATGCGCGTCGGTGGAAAGCGCCTGATTTTTGATGGTGGAACGGGACTACGGGTGCTCGGAAAATCGATGCTCAAGCAAATGCCCGTCGAAGCGTATATGTTTTTCTCGCACTCGCACTGGGATCACATCCAAGGGTTTCCATTCTTCATTCCCGCCTTTGTCCCTGGTAACTGTTTTCACATTTATGGCGCGATCGCTCCCAACGGGGCATCGATGCAAAAACGCCTCAGCGATCAAATGCACCATCCGAACTTTCCCGTTCCGATGCAAATCATGAAGTCGGATATGAAATTTACCGATGTCATCGTGGGCGATGTGATCGAACTTGATGATATTCGGATTGAAACGGGACCTTTGAATCATCCCAATTCTGCGATCGGCTATCGGGTGACATACAACGGGAAAACCGTAGTTTATGCCACTGACACCGAACATTACCCCGATCGCATTGATGAAGATCTCGTCCATTTGTCGCGGGATGCGGATGTTCTAATTTACGATGCCTGCTACACCGACGAAGAATATTACGACGAGAAATCGCCCAAAATTGGTTGGGGACACTCGACTTGGCAAGAAGCGTTAAAAGTCGTTGATGCGGCACGAGTCAAAAAAGCGGTCATGTTCCATCACGATCCGAACCACGACGATGATTTTCTGGATGGAATTGAAGCACAAGTCCGATCGGTCTTTCCAAATAGTCTGTTAGCGCGTGAGGGCATGATCCTACCCGTTGATTAGACCGAAAGAAATCTATCATTTGAGGTATGAAACGCTCTGCACTACGCCGTAGGATAGAGCCGAATATTAAATTTGCCTCACCGAATATGAACGAGCGCGGCTTTAAGCAAGATTGGCTCCCACTCTTATTGGGTGCGGTTCTGTTGCTATTGGCTCACTATGCCGCCTTGTTATTTCGGATTCATCCAAGTATTTCGCTTTGGTTTCCACCGTCGGGAGTTGCGATTACGCTTGCCGTTTGGTTTGGAGTGCCTGCTGCGATCGTCACAGGACTGGTTTCTACCCTCGTTGCGCCACTTTGGGGAAGTCATGGCTGGCTGCAATGGGTGGGATTAACCGATGCAGTTGAACCCTTGGTTGCGTGGTGGTTTTATCGAAAATTTTGGCAGCGATCGCCGGGATTAGAACGACTGAAAGATGTGAGTGCGTTTATCCTGAGTGCGCCCGTGTTTGCCTGTGCGAGTTCTGCGATCGTGGGGAGTCTCGTTTTAGCGATCGTCGGCAGAATGCCTTGGGAGAACGTCGGAAGTGCAATGCCTCAGTGGTGGTTGGGGAATGCGATCGGGACGATGGTGATTGCACCGATCGCGCTCTTGACTTTGACTCCGGTTTTGCAGCGATGGAACTGGCTGCCGGGTGAATCGTCGTTGGCTGATCCTCAATCTCTGAATTCGCCACGGGTTAGAAATGAAGCAATTGCGATCGCGGCTCTGAGTATTGGAACTGCAATTTTGAGTGTTTCGCATACGAGCCAGTATGGTCTTGCGTTTCAACAACTGGCGTTTCTTAATTTTGTGCCGATTCTTTGGGCGGCGTTGCGATTTGGAGCGGTGGGAGGGGCAGGAACCGCTACATTTTGTGTCATAGCCGCGTTACTGAGCTATGTGGTGAAGTATCCGGACGCGCTGAGATTGCCTGAGTTTCCGCTCGATCCAGGAGTGCTGACGGTTCATAAGCTGAGTTTATTTACGCAGTGTGTGATTGGATTGTTCATTGGGACGGCGGTGACGCAACAGACGCAGATTCAGGTGAAGTTGGCAATTTCTCAGATTCAACTGGCGGAGTATCAGGAACGATCGCGCTTAACGGAGATTCTGAAACAAACGAATGCGCGATTAGAGCAAGCCAATCACGAAAAAGATGAACTGTTATCGCGAGAACAAGCGGCACGAGAACAAGCCGAAACTGCGAACCGGATTAAAGACGAATTTTTAGCGATCGTGTCTCATGAACTCCGAACGCCACTGAATCCAATTCTTGGCTGGTCAAGGCTTTTACGCGATGGAAAGCTCGATGAAACGGCAACTCAGAAAGCGTTAGAAACCATCGATCGCAATGCTAAACTTCAGTCGCAATTAATCGAAGATTTGCTAGATGTCTCTCGAATTCTGCGCGGTAAACTCGTTTTGCGTGAGATTGAATTAGATATCAGCTTAGTGATTCGATCGGCGATCGAGACGGTGCGACTATCAGCAGAAGCGAAATCGGTCAATCTTACGTTTATCCAACCGGATTCCGATTCCAGAATCTTAGTGCATGGTGATCCGAATCGATTACAGCAAGTGATGGTTAATCTGCTCACGAATGCGATTAAATTCACGCCACCAGAGGGGCAAGTCACGATCGTTTTAGAGCATTCCTCAAAGTTCGCCAAAATTAGCGTGATTGATACTGGGAAAGGGATTCATCCCGACTTCTTGCCGTGTGTATTTGAGCGATTCCGTCAGGAAGATAGTGGTACAACTCGGCACTTTGGTGGATTGGGATTGGGACTCGCGATCGCCAGTCATTTAGTCGAACTGCATCACGGCAAAATTGAAGCGCAAAGTGAAGGAGTCGATCGAGGTGCGAGTTTTATTGTCACTTTACCGATCGCACATTCTGAAGCGGAAGTATTTGTCCCTGAAGCAACTCCGACACCAAAAACCAGCATTCTCAAGGGTAAAAGCGTTTTGATTGTCGAAGATGATGCGGATGCGCGGGAATTGTTGAAATACATTTTAGAATCAGAGCAGGCGACCGTTTTGTTAACTAGCTCGGCTCAAGAAGCGATCGCTCATCTTCAAAATGCAACTCCAGATTTGATCATTAGCGATGTCAGTATGCCCGATGTCGATGGATATCGCTTTATTCAGCAAGTTCGCAAAATGGAAACAGAGCGAATTCCCGCGATCGCGTTGACGGCAAATGCCAGAGAAGAAGATCGACTGAGTGCGATCGCGGCAGGATTTGATGCTCATGTGTGTAAGCCGATCGTGCTGGAAACATTACTGGCAGAAATTGAGAAACAATTTCAGTTGGCTATTTCGATAGATAGAGATTCTATATCGCAACAGCCGCTACCTTAGCGGGTAAATAGGCTGCATAATCCTTGGCGAATGAATTTGCGTCTATACAGACAAAGTGTGCGGAGGCACACTAACAGCCATTTTTCAGGTCAGTCCGCGACGGCGGACTTCGTTTGTATAGCCGCGAATTCTATTCGCCAGGGAATCCAAGTTTTAACGACCCAGATAGGACATGAGGCTGATTATGAACTGGAATCAAATTTTAGAGCGTTACACGGCGGGCGATCGCGATTTTCATGGAATGGATTTTGCTCAGGCAAAATTGAGCAATGCAGACCTGGAAGACGTGAATTTGTCAGACAGTGATCTCAGTCGATCGTCATTCGGTAGAGCAAACTTGAGACACGCGAATCTAAGTGGCGCAAATTTAAACGGAGCCGATCTTTGTCATGCCGATTTACGGAACGCCGATTTACGAGGTGCAAATTTGCGAGGAGCGCTGTTGTTGAGAGCGAATTTGGCGGGTGCAAATCTGGAAAATGCGGACTTAAGATGGGCATCGTTGACCGAGGCAAGCCCGATCGATTTAGATTTGAGCCAGTCTCAGGTCGATCGAACCATTTTGCCCAAAGGGTGCTGCTCGAACGATTAGCACGATCGTAGTCTCGCAAGTAATCCGACAATTTCATCGATCGCATTTCGCTGCACAGGAGCCGCGTCTGGAGCCTGATTAATCACGATGCTGAATGCGATCGATTCATAATTGGGCGGATCGATGTATCCCGATAGCGCTGTTACTCCCGTTAACGTTCCGGTTTTCGCTCGTGCGATTCCTTTTGCTGGATTATCTTGAAATCGGCTTTGTAACGTTCCACTCACTCCTGCGATCGGGAGTGATTCTCGAAAATTGTTTCCATTTGGCTGTCGTAAGATTGCTTCTAGAATTTGCACTAATGCTGTTGGAGTTGTCCAATTCTGTCTCGACAAGCCTGAACCATCTGATAAAACAATTTCAGTTTTAGCGATTCCAAGTCTACTTAATTCATTGATTAAAGATGTGATACTACGCTCTAATACGGTGCGTCCTGATGAACTTGAACTCTGTGCACCTAGTGTTCTTAAAAGTACTTCCGCATAAAGATTATCACTGAATTGATTGGCTTGTTTTAGTAATTCGCTTAGCGGTGGAGAATCAATCTTTGCAATTTCACTTCCGTTCGATGAAGCGGGTTGATCACTTACACTCGATCGAGTCACAGCGATTCCTGCTGCGTTCAGTGATCGGACAAATTCTCGCAAAAATCGTTCTCCCGGATTCGGAACCGCAATTCCATAAGGTGCAGGGGTAGCACCAACTCGCAACTGTCCTCCAACCTTCAAGATCGGTTGACTCAGATCGCGTCCGACTTCGATCGATTCTTCAGTTTTCGCATCAACCGTTTGCGATCGATTCTCAATTCTCCAGAAACTTCCTTCGATTGGATCGTCCCATTTCACTTTGAGCGGTTGTCCGACAGCTTGCGGTACGAGTTTGAAGCCCAAACTATTCTCATCCAAAATCAAACTACTGACCGGAACCGCGTAAGTTTCTGGAATATCGCCCACCGACCAATCTGGATTTAATGCCTCGCGCCCAAAATAGCTATCTTCAACAATTAATTCTGAAATTCGCTGAATTCCACGCTGTTTTAATTGTTGAGCGAGATCTTGCAACTGTCGATCGCTAAAACTCGGATCGCCCCGTCCAACTAATCTCACTCGCCAGCCATTCGGCGATTCTGTGCCAAATACCGAAGTCCGAATTCGATAGTTGGAACCGAGACGTTGTAGTGCTGCTACAGTCGTCAAAATTTTTACATTAGAGGCGGGAATAAAAAAGCGATCGGCATCTCGACTGAATAGCGTTTGTCGCGATCGTAACGTTTGAATCAAGACACCGAAGCGCGATCGAGCAAAATTTGGGCGATTCACGATCGCTTCAATCTGTGGTGCTAAATCTCTTGAACAGATCGGAGCAGCAGGATTGGCGCGGACACTTGAAGCAAAAAATGCGATCGGAATGAGACTAATTAGACTTGCAGCAGAGCGGGTAAATAAAGCCGTCATGGAAAGTTCTCAGAAACTATGCACCGTCAGATCGAGGACAAATCCTACTTTAGAGAGGACCGATGATTCTCTTTCGTCACTAGAATTGAATCACAATCTTTCGAGAGTGACCATTATGGTGCAAGAACGTAATTCAACGCCTCGGAAAGTTCAAGAGCCAGATCTCGATCGTCGCACTGACCCCCGCCCGATTCCGCCCGTCGTGAATCAGAATTCAGGGACTCCCGTGACCGATATCGCTTCGGGTTTAGCGTTGCTGCTCTCGATCATCGCGTTTTTTCTCGGTTCTTATGCCGCGATTCAAGCGAGTAGCGTTCGACGGCAATTAGAACCTGTCCGACCCGCAACCCAATCGAATTCATCGAATCAGCCTGAAAGTCGTCCGTTCGCGCCCTTGATCGCTCAAACTCGATTCCAAGAAGTAAAGCCGGGTGTATTTCGCCAACCGACTGAAGATCAAACAGGCGAAGTCGAACTGCTCTCAGCGCGGCGAATTGAACGATCGGGAAATCTCAACTTTGCCCGAATCGACATGAGAATTCGTCGTCTCGATCGATCTGTACAAGGACTGAGCGAAATCGATTTACCAAATACGATCGCGCTCAACTCTCGCACGAATGAGCGGTACACTGCGATCGAAGCCCGAACGCCTCAAGACCGCTTTATCAATATGGCGAGTCTCAATCCAGGATCAAGCATCAATGCGTCGGTGATCGTGCGTGTACCAGAAAATCTCGATCGAATTGATCTCGATATTCCGAATGTCCGTGTGTTTCGTAATGTGCCGATCAGTTAGGAGAATCAACCGTCTGGATGGGGAATGCTGGAACTGATTCAGTGAACTCAAACAGACGGTATGAAAAAAATTCTCAGCATTGATGGTGGCGGTATTCGGGGAATTATTCCAGCGTTAGTTTTGGCAGAGATTGAAATGTCGATCGGGAAACCGATTTCAGAGATTTTCGATCTTGTTGCTGGCACTTCAACAGGCGGAATTCTGGCTTTGGGACTCAGCAAAGACAACGGAGAAGGCAATCCCCGATACTCTGCCAAAGAATTAGTCGAGTTATACGAACGCGAAGGAGAAAAGATTTTCCCTAAATCGCTCTGTCGCACCATCACCACAGCGATGGGAATGATCGATGAAAAGTATCCGAGAGAAGGAATCGATTCGGTCTTGGGCAGCTATTTCGGCAATGATCTTCTCGGTTCTTGTCTGACTAAAACCTTGATTACTTCCTACGATATCGAGCATCGTGAACCGTTCTTTTTCAAAAGCTGGCGAGAAGAACATCGATCGATCAAAATGCTGGATGCGGCTCGATCGACTTCTGCGGCTCCAACGTATTTTGAACCCGTTCAGGTTAGGGTAAGCCAGCAAACCAAAACGCTGATTGACGGGGGCGTGTTCATGAATACGCCTTGTGTTTCCGCTTATGCCGAAGCGTTGAGAATCTTTCCAGATGAGCGAGAATTTCTGGTGGTTTCCTTGGGAACTGGAGAGCAAACTCGGACGATTCGGTATGAGCAGGCAAAAGATTGGGGCGCGATCGAGTGGCTGCGTCCGTTGTTAAGCTGCGTGTTTGATGGCGTGTCCGATGCCGCAGATTATCAAATGAAGCAGCTTTTGGAAGGGAATTACTATCGATTCCAGACAAAGCTCGAAACGGCGGTTGATGAAATGGATAATGCAACTGCGGAAAATATCGCGGATCTGAAGACCGAGGCGGCGATTTTACTGAAGCGCGATCGGGAAAATCTGATGCGATTGTGCGAGGTACTGTAAATCGATCTGTAGAGGCGCGACGAAGGGCGCGGGTCGATCGCGTCTCTACTCAGATTCACAAGTAATGTCGCACTTCGGAAAGACCATCAATAAAATCTTGTGTAAAGAAAGTCTTGTGTGAAGAGAACGCCCCCCTAATGACAGACGTTTGTATTTTAGAGATTTAGTACGTTGTCTCTTGTTTATAAACAGAGTTTAGGTTGTTTTTATGACTTCTTGGCGCGATCAATTCAATCAATTCACAGGCAAAAATCGCTTCGTGGTCTGTCGCATTTTTATTCACTTGGCTGGAGATGAAGTGGCTCCGCTGCTCGGTATCCTGAACCGCGCTGGACGAGACGCGATCGAGTCCGACGGCGATATTCAAGTTTTGGGCGAAGGACTGGTCGAAGTTTGTCAAAGTTTGCTGCAATATCAAACCTATTGGCGATCGGCAGCGAATGAAGGCGATGCGGTTTGGGATGAAGGGGAAGCAGGCGATTATGTCAATGAATTATTTACCGATTCTGCTCAGCGCTACTTGAGTGCTCCGGAGTTGGAGACGAGTACGGGAAGCCCTAACGATGAATTGACGTTACCCGTTACCCAGAACCTGATTGTAATGATTACGATCGCAGCAGAAGGAGAGGTTCCTGAGCTTGAAACAGATTTAGCTGACCTCAGAGCGCTACAGAACGGGCTGAAAGCCATCATTAACTTGCAGTACCAAGAGCGATTAAGAGCCATCCAAGTTCACTTTTCTCCTTCGCGTCTGGGCGACGAACTGAATTCCGATCAGTTGTTGGAATTTTACCCGGAACTGATCCCTCTCTAGAAATATGCGGTGTTCTCTCGTTAGGATGCTGGATAGTGTAAGAAAAGACTCTAGAACGGAATTAGGAAACGAGCCATGTTTTTCTCTATTAAATTCGCTCGATCGATCATGCGAAAATTTCTTGCTCTCTCTATGTCGGTTGCGCTCTGCTGGACGGCAGTAGGATGCAGCAGTTCTTCTCTGGGTGATCCGGCTCGGACTCAAACGACTCGTCCCACAACTGAGGCGCGTCAAACTCAATCTTTGCCAAACGGACAATTCGCGGTTCAGCAAGCCACGTTTGATGATGGCACTGGGGAATACACGGTTTTGTTAAGAGACACGCCTGCGGGAGTGAGTTCGTCCTACCGAACTGAAAATTTACCCCTGGCACAATTAACGCCGGACGAAGTGAAAGCGGGTCAGAAAGGGTATCTCAAGTCTGAGAATGGTCAGGTTTCGCTGCACATTCCTGAAGACTTCCGGATCGAATACGTTCATAACGTGACGGAAAACGTTACTGATCCTCAGACTGGACGAACGGAAACCGTGGTCGTTCGCCAAGAGCCGAATTTCTGGGCACCGTTTGCAGGCGCGATCGCAGGTCAGGCGATCGGCAGTCTCTTGTTCCGTCCGCAGTACTATGTGCCGCCCGTTTATCGTCCAGGTGCGCCGCTGACGGGATTTGGTGGATACGGTGCGTCTTATGGTCAAGCCGTTTCGCGCTATCAACAGCGTTATCAAGCGCCGCCTGTAGTGGAAAGGAACCGTCAAGTCTTTCGATCGACAGGCAGACTCGGAACGCCGAATACGCGGGTAGCTCGTCCTCGTGTTACGAACGATCGACCCACTGGATCGGGTTATGGAACGAGTACGCTTCGGAGATCGAATCGGTCAACTCCGAGCCGCGTCAATCGTCCAGGTGGATTTGGTAGCGGAACGCGATCGGTGCGTCCTCGCTCTTCATTTGGCAGTGGTAGACGACGTTAATCTGTCATAAAAATTAAAGAATCCTGTGGTGAGATAACTTGCCGCAGGGTTTTTTATGGGTGTGTCAAAATGATTGATTAGTTCCCAATGAGAGAAGCGTGTGATTGAGGTAGAAGTCCATCAACAGCTACGAGCCTTTCTGAGAGAGCAGGGCGAATTGTACTGGTCGCATCATTTGACGATGGCGCGGTTGGTTGCTCGTGCGCTTCGGATCGGTCGGAGTGCGCTGATTCAAACAGGTGCTCCTTCAGATCTTCAGGGACGCTATCGATTGAGCTATCTTGTGCCGATTTTGATGTGGCATGAGCCTGTGATTTTGGTTGTGCCTGAAGCGATCCAGCAGCGGCTTCTTAGAGTTGAAATACCCCGCTTGCGTCAGTGGATCAATTACCCAAAACCGATTCAAGTCAGCGATCGCTGGATTTCTCCCGATTACAACGGCATTCTGATTACGACTCCGCAAGCTTGGTTAAGCGATCGACTCAATCAGGAAGGCAGATTTCCCGCTGGAATTCCTACAGTGGTCGATGGCGTGGACGATCTCGAAGCTTGGACGCGGGATCAATTGACGCTAAATCTCGATACGGCGGACTGGGAATCGTTGATGTTGGCTTGTCCCGCTCATGTGGAACTGATTCGCGATACTCGAATCCAACTCATTCGCGCCGTGTTTCAGCATCCGGCTAATCCTTATGAGTGTTACTTATTCGAGAAATCTGAACGCGATATTTTAACGGAATTACAACTACGATTAACGGAATCTTTGCCGTCGAATTGGGCGAAATTCTTTGAACAATTTAATGAAAACGATCGCTTAACTTGGGTGACGATCGCTCGACAAGCTGGACAATTTTCGCTCTACTGCGCTCCCGTGGAAGTCGCTTCTTCGCTGGCTCCAATTTGGTCACAGCAACCGACTGTATTAATTGGAGGTGCGCTCGATCTTGATTCAGATGCAACGATTTATCGATCGTCGATTGGGTTAGATCAAGATTTGACCTGTTTGAAATTTGCGCTCGATCGACAAGAGGATCAAATTCAGCTTTATCAACCTGAAGGCATTCCCCTTCCAAATACGCCCCAATTTCAGCCTGCATTATTACGAGAACTGCGATCGCTCCTGAGCATTTCAACTCAAGGTTTTTCTGTCATTCTCGTGGGCGATACTCCGCTGAAATCTCAAGTGGGATCAATTCTGGCGGCGGAATTTGGCTCTAGAGTTCAAGTGGAGCGAACCTGCTTAGAGGAAAATGGCATTCTTGTCACAGGTTGGGAATTTTGGCGGGAGCATCAGAGCGTATTGCCTGCACCGCAAGTTTTAGCGATCGCAACTCTGCCCATTCCTTCACTCGAACATCCCCTCGTCGCGGGTCGTGTTGCTCACTATAAACAGCACCGTCAAGACTGGTTTCGGTTGTATCTGCTGCCGGAAGCATTGAGCGAATTGCAACGCGCGGTTTCCCCAGTTCGAGAAAGTCAGGGAATTGTCGCGCTCTTAGATAGTCGAGTTCTTCACCGCAGTTATGGCAGTCAAGTCTTAACCGCACTTAGCCCATTTGCTCGGATTAATTACCTGGATGCCACTTTATTCAGTCCTGTAGGCGACGAATCAAACACGATATGATCGGCATAAGACTTCAAGGAATAAGAAAACTATGGGAGAAGCAAAACGTCGTAGAGAATCGTTGGGTGAAGATTATGGAAAAGAACCCACGATCGCGCCTTGGTTTCCAGTAACCAAAACGCAAACGCAACAATTCATGAAGTGGACATCTACCGGAGCATGGTTCGGAATTGGGATGCTTGTAGTTGCTTGGATTGTGGTTCGATTTGTTGGTCCAGCGGCAGGCTGGTGGCAGGCAAATTAGATTATTTCTGCCTAGAAAAAACGCACCTGTTGGTTTGATAAAGGGGATCAATTGATCCCCTTTATTATTGTTATAAAACTTATGTATTGATAAGGTGAAATCTGTCGATCGATTCAGCACTATTTCCTGATCTCGCGACTAGAATATGCATAGCTTGAATAGCAGTGGCGCTTAATTTCCCAAGATTTTTTGGTGCAAGTGCTACTCAAATTCTCGTCAACAAAACTGGTACAAAAGATTAAGAATTCCTTGCTTTCTTAGACTTGTTGCGTTTGTTACTTTGGTTTAAAGTTCAGTCCGCTAACATAGCAGATAGTTGAAGTGTCCTATTTAACATTTGGAATACTGTAACTCTCCGCGATTGCGGTATAGTATCGAAGAAATGTTCGGTAAATTCTTAAGACAAGGTTTAGAATTGGTTGTGGTGATTGGAGGGCAATTGTGTTCTTACGACTAGCAGAACAACACCGTCAATTTGTTCAAGACTTGGTGATGAATCTCCAAGCCTTGGCAACTGTACTAGAGAACCGGGGCTACCTGGCATCCTGCTACACCTGTGGCGGTCAAATGAATAGCGCTTCGTTTATGGTGAGCCTCGGCAATAACCATCTGATTCGGTTCCTGGTGTCCGATTACGGCATCACCTGGACTGAAATGCGCGACGATCGAGAATTGATGAAGCTGGAAGGCGCAGAGGCAATCAGTCAGCTTCAAGAACTTGCCAACCTGGTGAAGTATCAAATCAAACCGTCAGACTATCGCCCAACTGCACCTGTAGAAAGCCTGCGATAGGCTGAATCCGTTGAACCGTGAGTGATCCCCTCGTTTCTGTTGGTACGCTTTCAATGAGATAATTGACAGAAAGCGAGGTGCATTCATTCACACAGCCCGATGCTCCTCACGTACCGAACTTCGTGGCTGGTAATAGAAGCGACTATGACCGACTCAAATTGGCAGCATCAATTCATTGAAGCCAATAAAATCCGATTGCATTATGTAACTCAAGGGGAAGGCGATTTGGTTCTCCTGCTGCATGGATTTCCTGAGTTCTGGTATTCGTGGCGATTCCAAATTCCAGCATTGGCAAGACATTTCAAAGTAGTTGTCCCCGATCTCCGTGGCTATAACGATTCAGAGAAGCCAGAGAGCGGCTACGACCTCGATACTTTAAGTACAGATATTCAGAGTTTAATTCATCAATTAGGCTACTCCCGCGCTCATGTTGTTGGGCACGATTGGGGAGGCGCGATCGCATGGCGATTTGCTCAGAGGTTTCCAAATTCGCTCGATCGTTTAGCGCTCCTCAGTGCCCCACACCCGCAGCGATTCGCAAAAGATCTTTTGAGCAATCTTGATCAATTACGTCGGAGTTGGTACGTTCTAGCATTTCAGGTTCCCTCGCTTCCTGAGTGGCTGATTCGGTCGAATTTAAGAGCGTTTGTTCAAAATATGTTTCAGGAACAAGCGGTGCGGAAAGGGGAGTTTACTCAAGATTTGATTCAGAAGTATCAACTGGCGCTACAAAAACCGGGAGCGATCGGAGCGGCGATGAATTACTATCGGCAATTGTTTCTACCGGGGCATTGGATTGGGGATTGGATGCGATCGCCTGATCCGATTTCGGCTCCGACGCTGGTTCTGTGGGGCGATGAGGATTCGATCTTGAGTCCGAGGTTAATGGACGGGATCGAGCATTGGATTACGGCTCCCTTTAAGTTCAAGCTGATCCCGCACTGTGGACATTGGATTCAGCAAGAAGCCCCGCAAACGGTGAATCGTGAACTGATTGAATTTCTGAGAAGTCCAGCCTGGGCTTAGGGAATAAATTGCAGCAGATCGAATTCCTGACGAATATCGAGAAGAGTTCGATCAAGTAACGGCTCAAATTCCAGAAACGGCACGAGCTTTTGACGATTACGAGTTCTGAACCAGATCGAAATCAGTTCTGGTATCAATACAGGAAGCGTTCGTAACACGGTTCCATAGAGCCACAATTCGCCTTTTTCTTTAATCAAATCTGCGTACATTACATCGACCGCAGGCGAATTTTTCATCTTCAAATATGTCTGAAACGTACATTCGCTTGTCCACCAAAACAGCGGCAGAATTTTAAGCTCATCGTACATTTCAGTATCACACCCATAGATCACGTGCCCAATATCGTGAGCTAGTAGAATCTTGCCGAAGTCAGGCGGTTGAGTTTCTGGTGGCGTAACGTGAGGATTGAGTGCATAGTATTCTTCTAACCCTTCGCGAAGCGTTTGAGTACTATTTCTATCCATGTAGCGGGGGTGCAATGTTTGATTCATCTTATTTTCGATACGCTGCTGTTTCGTAATATTAGCATTTATGAATGAGACGAATAAGAAATTGCTCGGTAGACCTCGCAGCACTCGATCGCATCAGGCGATATTACAAGCAGCGTTAGAATGCTTGGGCGAGGTTGGCTATGAAGCAATGAGTATTGAAGCGATCGCGGCTCGTGCGGGAGTTGGTAAAACCACGATCTATCGGCGGTATGCGTCTAAAGAAGAACTTGTTGCAGACGCGATCGAGCAAATTCGCGAAGAGATTCTTATTCCGGACACTGGAAATTTGCAAGGTGATCTGGATGCGTTAATCGAAAATGCGGCTCGAATCAGCTTAACTCCGTTGGGAAAGCAAGCGATCGCCATGATTCTCAGTAGTGCTGCTAGCAATTCCCAATTTGCACAGATTTATTGGACAAAATATCTTTTTCCTCGTCGTCAAGCCTTTGCGATCGTTCTAGAACGGGCAAAAGCAAGAAATGAGATTTCTCCGACCTTGGACGCTGATCTCGTTTTCGATTCGATGAGCGGAATCATGTTGTATGCGCTGCTGTTTCCGGTGGCAGAATCCTGGAAAGATTATGTTCGTCGCGCCCTAGCTCTGATTCTAAATTTAGATCTATCTACAAATAATTAACCGCTTGACAAGTCGAAGTCATTCCGAGTACGATTTGAGAAAGCAATGATTCAGCAGAAAAACGCGCTTATGTTAGCCAATCGAGAAGGACAAAAAGTTCCAAACGTAACATTCCGCACACGCGAAAATAATGAGTGGGTGAGCATCACCACACACGAATTATTTTCAGGAAAAACCGTGATTGTGTTCTCGCTACCGGGAGCATTTACGCCAACGTGTTCATCAACGCACGTTCCAGGTTTTAATGAACTCGCAAAAGTTTTCAAAGCGAATGGTGTAGACGATATTATTTGCGTTTCTGTGAATGATGCGTTTGTCATGAACGAATGGTGCAAAGATCAACAGGCTGACCACATCCGAATGATTCCTGATGGAAATGGGGAATTCACTGACGGGATGGGAATGTTGGTCGATAAAACTGATCTTGGATTTGGAAAGCGATCGTGGCGCTATTCGATGCTGGTGAAAGATGGCACGATCGAGAAAATGTTCATTGAACCGGATGAGCCAGGTGATCCATTCAAAGTGTCGGATGCCGATACGATGTTGAAATATATCAATGAAACCGCAGAAAAACCGAAAGCGATTTCATTGTTTACGAAAATTGGATGTCCGTTCTGTGCCAGAGCAAAACAGATGTTGAGTGAGCATGAACTTGACTATGAAGAGATTGTTCTGGGTCGAGATGCTAGTCCTCGTACCTTAAGAGCGGTGACGGGAGCATCGACGGTTCCGCAAGTGTTTGTGGATGGAACGCTGATTGGTGGCTCTGAAGCATTGGCAGCTTATTTGGGAGAGGCAGCTTAGAAGGTGTTTTGATACTCAATGCTGTATTTGATGCCGTGGCGAGTAGAATTCGCGTCTATGCAAACAAAGTCCGCCTTCGTAGACTAACAGCCAATTTTTAGTGAAATAAAGATGCCCTGATATAGCCGTACTTATTTCAGTTAGGACACTTCGAGATCGCCCCCCAGCCCCCAAGTTTGGGGGAGCAAGAGTCTTAAGGAGATTTCTACGAAAGAGCTTACCGCTTGAAAGACTGCCCTTCGGCTTCGCTCAGGGCGCGATCTCTAGCTGACTGAGCGAAGCCGAAGACAGCGGGTAATTTGTTTTCGATAAATCTCCTAAGCCCCCAAACCCCCAAGTTTGGGGGCGACTCCGAGGATGTCCTCATCTAAACTTCTACTGCTATACGAATCGATCGGGGCATTTTTATTTTGGTTATGCGATTCCGTCTTGAGAGGTTTTAGGAACCGATACAGTTTCCTTGACTGGGGGAACCGATCGCTTGGTTCGCGATTTTTTCCGCATCAATCCACTCAATCCTCCGTCTGTCCATCGGTGCAACAAGATGTAAAAACACGGAATGATAAACAGGGTGAGCAGGGTTGATAACGATAGTCCAGAGAAAACCACAATTCCCAAAGGTTGAAGGAATTCGCTACCTTCGCCTAATCCGAGTGCTAGTGGGAACACACCCAGAACTGTTGTAACAGTGGTCATCAGGATTGGACGTAAGCGTTCTGGGGCAGCTTTGAGAATTGCCGATCGACGATCGATTCCCTCATTCTTGTAAATCTCGTTCGCGGTTTCCACCATGATGATCGCGTTGTTCACCACAATCCCCACGAGCAAGACTGCGCCGACGATTACAGTTGCACCGATCGCAGTTTGAGTTAGAAACAGTCCGATAATGCCGCCTGATAGTGCCAGCGGAATCGTGAACATGATCACTAAGGGATCAATCAGCGAGTTGTACTGAACTGCCATCACCACAAAGACTAAGAATGCAGCTAATCCGCCTAAGACAGGTAATGCTTCTTGCAATTGTTGGTTACTTTCAGCCGCACTACTCGGTAAGCGGGAAACACCTTCGGGAAGTTGGACGCTTTGAATAATACGATCGACTTCTGCCAACGCATTTCCTAAACTTGCTCCCTGGTTCAAAGTTCCAGCAATTTGGAAGACTTGCCGCTGGTTGATTCGCTGAATTTGTCCGGGTGCTTGTCCAGTCCGAATGTTAGCAACATCACTGAGACGAACAATCTGGTTATCGCTGGTAAACAGTGGAATTCGTCCGACTTGGGAAGCATTTTGAATTGCTTCTTCATCAAGTTCCACGCGGACATCGACTAATCGGTTTCCACGTTGGATCTGAGTTGCGACGGTTCCCTCGATCGCGGTTTGAATGGTTTCTCCAACGGCGAGTGTATTCAGTCCTAGTTCAGCGGAACGTTCTCGATCGCGTTCGATCTGAATTTCTGGTTGACGTTGATCGGCATCGGGACGATATCGAGCGAGTGATGCCTGCGAAAGCGCCCCTAACACTTGCCGTCCTGCTGCTTCTAGCGCATCCGTGTTTTGACCTTGCAGAATTACGTCAATTTCTGCACCTCGAACTGGGGAGTTATTCAAGATCAAGCCTCGAACTTGTCCCGGACTTAGACGCAAAATAATATCAACTAAGTTGAGCCGTTGAAATTCGCGGTTTATTTTCTCAACGTACTCTTCAACATCTGTTCCTTGCTTCAATGTGATGTTGCTAGAAGCACGAAGTGGGTTTTCGCTCGTGTTGTTTCCAAACAAGAAGCCGCCAACCGTTGTAAACGCATACTCAGTTTCGGGCTGCTCTTGAATGATTTTGTCTACTTCCTGCATGACTCGCTGACTCGTATCGATCGGCGTTCCGGGAGGAAACTGAGCAAATAAGTTCGCTTGTCCGGTACTAATTCGCGGCAAAATCTCTTGTGGAATTCGTCCAACCATCCAGAGACCGCTACCACCGAGAACCAAGACTGTGAGCGCGATCGCGATAATCGGTCGGAGTGTTAATTTTGCCAGGAAATTGCCATAGCTCCGAGTTGCACCTTTCAAACGTCGATCGAATTCTCGGAATAGCCAGAAGCGATTGATGTGACTTGATTTGCGAATGATTAACAGTCGCGATGCTAACATCGGTACGATCGTGATTGCAACAATCAACGAAGCTCCAACTGCAAAACAGATCGTTAGGATTAATTCGTTGAATAATAGCGAGATGAATCCGCCGACTAATACGAAGGGTAATACTGAAACTAAGTTTGTTGTAGCAGAAGCAACGAGAGCCGATTCCATCTCGCGGCTACTATCTTCGACTAATGCGATCGTTGATCCTTTCGATTGTCCTTCTTCGGTCAGACTACTTCCAGTACTTTGATCAATTCCAGCCCGTTTGTAAATGTTCTCCAAAATTACAACGGAAGCATCTACAGATTGTCCCACGCTTACCGCTAATCCCGCCAAACTAAAGATATTGAGCGAGAAACCGCTAAATCGCATTATGGTGATTGCAATAAGCGTACAAAGTGGAATCGTTAAGCTAATGATAAATGTCTGTCTAAGCGATCCCAAAAATAATAGAACCGATGCTGCTGCGAGTAATGCTCCAAGTGCTGCGGATTGAATCACACTATCAAGCGAGGATTGAATGAAAGTCGATTCATCTAATGTTGAAAGAAGCTGCATATCTTGGGGAATCAAGCCCGATCGACGAAGTTCCTCAATCCGTTGCTTTACACCATCTACCACTTGAATCGTATTGGCATCCGGTTGTTTTTGGACACTCACTTTAACCGCAGGCTGACCGTTTAAATTTACGAATACTCGCTGCTTCTGAGTGCCATCATTCACTTGAGCAAAATCGCGCAGATACACCCGATCTTGAGGGGCTGGTGTTGTTGATTCTGTTGTGGTTCCGGTTGTGGTTCCGGTTGTAGATGTCGTTTGTTGAGACGCAACGGGAAATGATAAATTCTCAATTTCTGCGGCATCTCTAAATCGCCCGATCGTTCTTGTTAACGGTTCAGAATTTCTGCCTAAAATCCGACCCCCAGAAATGTCTTGGTTGGTTTGTTCTAGTTCCTGAAGGACGCTATTTAATCCAACACCTAAAGCCTGAAGTCGATCGAGATCCACAATCACTCGAACTTCTTCTTCAACACCACCAGAAACATCAACCGCTGCAACTCCTTCGACAACGCCCAATTCCCGCGCCAGTTCTTCATCTGCAAATACTCGAAGATCGACTAATTCCGAGGATGGCGAAGTGACTGCAAATTCGTACACCGGAAGCTGAGACGGATCAACTTTGAATAGCGTTGGTTCTTCGATCGTATCGGGCAATCTTCCCCGCGCTCGGTTAAATGCAGCCGTCGCGTCATTCAAAGCTTGGTCAATATTTCCACCCGGTTCAAAAAACAAGTCCACACTGACTTGCCCTTCACGAGTTTGAGAATAAACTTGCACTACGCCTTCAGTTGCAGAAAGCGCTTCTTCAAGTGGGCGAGTCACTTCATCAACTGCGACATCTGGAGAAATTCCAGGAGAATTCACCCGAACGCCGATTCGCGGGTACGTGATCGAGGGCAATAAGTCCACCTGAAGACTGGAGAGAAAATACAGACCAATGACGATCGCGGTAATCGTGATCATCAGAGTTCCGATATGTCGTCGAATCGCGGTCGAGCTAATACTAAACCCGCGCGATCGAGAAGGCTGCATAGTCATAAAGATCTATCCTTGCTGCGATAAAATGCTCAATCGAACGGGCGCACCCGCTTCTAACTTGCCACTACTGCGAACCACGATCGTTTCACCTGCATTCACACCCGACAGAATTTCGACTTGTCCATTTGCCCGGTTGCCAAGTTGAACCTGTCTAGGACTTACAGTTGCTTGCTCACCCGATTTGTTTACAACATAAACTGTGGCAGATTTAGGCTGTTCTTGATTTTGCTGCGCTTGACCTTGTTGCCCCTGCTGTCCGCGTGGTTGTCCAATCCGAGTCGCACCTTCTGGAACAACGACGCGCTGAGATTCTCCACCTTGAAAGGTGACTCGCGCTAACAATCCGCTGCCAATTCTGCCGTTCGGATTCGGAATAGTTACTTCAACTGGAATCAATCTTGCTCGTGTTTCTGCTGCTGGAGAAATCCGGGTCACAGTTCCAGTAATCGTTTGATTCGGTAGAGCATCTAAGCGAACTTGTGCTCTTTGTCCTTCTCGAATGCTGGCAAATTCTCGCTCTGAAACTTGTACCTGAACTTTAACTTGACTGAAATCACCTAATCGCAGCACTTCTGTTCCCGCCTGCGCTAAGTTCCCTGGTTCTGTTGGACGAGCTAAGACTGAACCATTCACAGGCGAAGTTAAAGCACTAAAAGACTGTCGTTCTCGTTCTTGATTGACGATCGCTTGTTGTGCTGTAATTCTTCTTGCTGAAGCTGAGACGGCTTGTTGTCGAGTTGCCACCTGGTTTTCTGCCGATCGTAGAGCTTGTTGTGCCGTTCCGACTGCTGTTCTCGCGGTTTCGGCTTGCTGTTCTGAAGTTGCACCTTGTCGAAATAGTTGTGCTTGTCGCTGATAGTCCGATCGAGCTTGTTGCAATTCCAATCGTGCGCGTTCTACTTGAGTTCGAGCCTCTTCTACTTCTGCTTGCAAGCTTGCAACTTCTGATTCTCGTGCTGCTACTTCTGCTTCTGCTTGCGCGACCGATGAATTCGCGATCGTGCCATCTAATCGAGCAAGTACTTGACCCGATTGCACTCGATCGCCCACATTCACGCTAATGTCTGTAATTCTGCCTTCGGCTTGCGATCGTAGTGAAACTTCCCGAAAAGGTCGCGTCGTTCCAGTGTAGGTCTGTTCCTCGTTTAAGCTGCCAACCTTAGCGACAGCGGTATCTACGGCGACCGCGCCACCCTGCTGATTCTGCGGATTCGGTTGTTGTTGAGCATCGCCCGCTGGAATCAAGTTGCAGCCACCCAGTAGGAGCGCTCCAGCGAGTCCGAGATGACTGAGCGTTAAGCGGGCAGGAATCGGAAATCGCATCATGACGAATAGCACGTTGGAGCGAATTGACCTTCACAGTATTTAATATTTTGTGTTCTAACTGTATCAATCCGAAGGCTGAACTTACCGAAAATCGTAGGACTGAACCGCGATCGCTATTTCTCCCAAAAGAGTGACGAATTTCAAAGGCAGATTGCAAGAATCGGATCAGGTGTGAGGAAAATGTTTGCAATTCTTGAACAAGGATGAAAGATAATGGCAGATTCAGTTCGGACAATTGATGTCGATACTACGATCGCAGCCTTACAACAAGGGCTAACATCGATCCCGGTTGAGCAAGCGATCGCAGTGATCGAAAGCTGGCAGCAACAGCTTCAAGGAACCGATTTAGCTGAAGATCTAGGCGATTTGAAGGCAGCACTGCAACAAGGCGACGCAAGTATGATTTCGCAGATCATGATTGATCTGGGTGAAGATACTTCGGAAGCTGCGGCAGATGCGACTGGAGATGTCGCGGTGAAGGTCGAACAATTAGGCGAATTGCTATCACAAGCAGGCGAATCATTAGCGTAACTTTAGACATTGGGTAGAGGTAATTTTGCCTCTACCTCTTTTCTTTTAGAACGTGCTTTTTCTGAAATAAAATTAGACTTCCTGTATGAATGCCCTGGCGAATTCCATTCGGTGGGCATCTTCGATTCGTGCAGGAGACCTATTGAATACTGTGCGAATTATTTTGAGGAGACATCAATGCTACGAAAACTAGGCTTATGGCTGATATGGCTTGGGTTTATTGTTTATGTGCTTTGGTTCGCTCCACCCCTGAACATTCAGTTACCGTACCTATTAAATCCAGTTGCAATCTCCGCCTTTAGCATGGTTGGAATTTGGCTATTAATCTATAGTTGTCTCGTCTTCGCAGATGGCAGAATGCAGCAAATTCCAGCTTGGGGATTTATGTTAGCTTCGATCGCATCTGGTACAGTCGGGTTAATTCCCTACCTCGCTCTGCGCGAACCAAACGATCAGTTCTCAGGTGAGAAAGATGCTTGGTTAGCAATACTCGATTCAAAAGCGACGGGAATTGTTCTGACGATTAGCACGATCGCTATATTGTTATTCGCGATCGTATTCGGTAACTGGAGCTTATTCATTCAATCCTTCCAAACAGACAAATTCATCCACGGAATGACCTTGGCATTGTTCTTATTTGCACTGTTATTTCCTTATCCAACATTGTTATCGGACGATATGGCGCGACGTGGATTGATCAAAGAATCACAGTTCTTTTGGATTGTTGCCCTCATTCCATTATTTGGTCCACTCGCTTATCTTTGTCTACGTCCGAATATTCCTGCCTTGAAGTAATTCGTCCGATAGATTAATTTCAATCATTTTTCTCGTACAATCCGCAAAGCACTAACGAATTGCTATGCAGGATTTTAGCCAATTGCTGAAAGAAAATATCGATCGCATTAAACAAGATTGGGTAGATGCGGTGGCAAGCGATCGACAAATTCGCAGTGCGGATACTCTCAGTCGAACCGCGATCGAGGATCATATCAATGATGTTCTGCTTGCAATGTCCGCTTCACTGTCGCAATCTGAGGCAGACGATGATACAACGATCGAAAAAGCAAGTCTGTCTCACGGTGTTCTCCGGGCGACTCAAGGCTTTGATCCCAGCGAAATTGCTCAAGAATATCATCTCCTACGCAAAACAATTTTCAATGTGATTCGCTCTGAATTATTAACCGGAACAGCAGAAGAACTATTCCGAGCTATCACCGTGATTGATTCTGTGATTGATTTAGCGATATCAGAGTGTTTTAAGAGCTATGTTGCTGAACGACTTCAGGAATTAGAACAGGTTCGTGGTCAACTGAACATCACGGTTTCAGAACTCAAACGATTAGCTCGATCGAGTGAAGATAATCTTTCAATTCTGGCACACGAACTCAAGACCCCGCTGACTTCGATTATTGGCTATGCGGATCTATTTTTGCGGCAGTCCCGACAGGAAGAACGAGATTCTACTGCAAGTTTGGAGCATATCGAACGGGTTTTACGCGGTGGGCGACGATTGTTGCATTTGATCAATGATGCTTTGGAACTATCACGATACGAAGCGGGAAAAATGCAGGTGATTCCAGAAGTGATCGATCTTCGTGCTCTGATCTATGCAGTTGTGGAATTGATGCAGCCACTCATTAGCGATCGAGACTTACAACTCGTCACCGATCTCAAAGATGCACCAGAAGAAGTGATCACTGATCCCTTTCGCTTGCAGCAAGTTCTAACAAACTTAGTGAGTAACGCGGTTCGATACACCGAATCTGGCAGTGTTACGATCGTCTGCCGAACATTACTACACGATCGATGGTCAGTGTCAGTGACCGATACTGGAATTGGAATCGATCCGCAAGATCAGCTTCGATTGTTTGCACCGTTTGAGCGGGTTGGAACAATGAAATCGCCGGATAGTACGGGATTGGGACTCGCGATCGTCGCTCGATTAGTTGAACGGTTACAAGGTAATATCTATCTCGCATCACAGCCGCAAGAAGGTTCAACGTTTACAGCAATTTTCCCGATCGAGATTCAGGAAGACTGATCAGAGCGTTGGACAGGAACTTGAAGATAATTCCAGATAAGTTCGTCTTCCAGGTTTATCGCTCAGACAAGTTTTGATCGGATAGCGATCGTTCAAAATAGGCATGAGAACAACAGAAAGCACTAAGTAAGAGGTACTTCTATCTGGCTCATTTAGAGGATGTTTGAAAAGTATAGAAAGATTCTTCACTGCAATTGCGTTCCGCCCGTGATTGGAAATCACGGTCTAGCGGAGAAAGTCCACTGAAGGGGACTGAAAGCCAGTCGTCAGATCCTCTTCAGTCTGTTTCAACAGACTTTGTTCCGATAGCCCCGAATTCCATTCGAGGGGCGATTCAGGCGATGAACGATGACTTTTCAAACATCCTCTTAGACTGATGCACCCTCAGCCATTGCCTTGAACAATATGTTTCACGGTCGTCAATGTATCTAATCCAATCAATCCGCGTCGATGTCCTTTCTGATTCGACATTCCGAGAAAGATCGCATCTCCCCGCTTCGGATTGCGATAGAACCGAGGGGACGCATTGATATAAGTCGAAGCACTATTGACCCCGATCGCGAATTGCCGAGCTTCTTGATAAGACTCGCTTACCAAACAATCCGCATGACCGCTACTGTAATGATTAATCCACTCGATCGCGCTTGTTAAACCATCGACAATCCGAAAACTAACAATGCGATCGAGATAAGCCTGTCCCCATTCCGCATCCTCCACAGGTCGGAGTCCTGGAAATTCAGATGCCAAAGTCAAATCGCCTCGAATTTGAAAACCTTTCTCTCGCAAGCTATCCCAGAGCATGGTCAGCGAGGAAGGATTTTGCTGTCGATGAATCAGAACCTTTTCGATCGCGTTCACCGGATCAGGCTCCGTCGAATGACTATCCACAATCATCGATCGTGCCATTTCCACGCTGCCTGATGGCGACCAATAAAGATAACAATTTCCCATTGCCGATCGCAATACAGGCGCAGTCGCTTGTCTGACAACTTGCTGAACCAAACTGGGTCGTCCGTAAGGAATCACAAGATTGAGATACCGATCTTGAATAATCAAATCTCGAATCGGTGTGTCTTCTGCGGGAAGCAATTGGACACTCTCGATCGGGAAGCCTTCATCTTCGAGCGCTTGCTGTAATGTTTCCGCGATCGCGCTATTCGAGTGGCTCGCCTCGGTTCCCCCTTTGAGGATTAAGCAATTTGCTGATTTGATACAAAGCCCTGCCGCGATCGCGCTTAACTCTGGAAACGCCTCATAAATCAGCGCAATCACACCTAACGGCATCAACTGAGAATACGTCTGAGCGCGATCGGTTTGAAAATTCGCAGGCATCACTCGCCCGATCGGATCTGGCAGTTCACTCAATCGATTCAAAATCTGAACCGCATTTTGAATTCGTTCTGGGGTCAACTTCAGCCATTCCAGCAACAACTCGGAAATCGCCATCTCCCGGCTAATCTCTAAATCGAGCGTATTCGCTTCCAAAATATCATTCTGACGACGACACAACGCCTGTGCCATCGCCTGAACCACGCGACTCCGATCCACCCCGCTCGTTGCCGCCAACCTGAGCGAAGTCATCTGAGCCGATCGCAAGGCTGAAATCGGGTCAAATGTCCCCATTTCCGTCGTCATTTGGGCTACCGCCGATAAGCTAACCAAACCATGAGCGCGGGCAGCACGGCTAACACCAATGCCACGATCGCCCACAACATAATACTGGCTCCGGAGGGCGAATGGAGCGCAACAGGTAGCCAAATGCTCAACAGAACGAGCAGTATACCGAGTGCCAGAGGCAGATAACTATCGCCCAGTCCTGGTTGAACCACGTTCCACTGGTGTCCCGTCCAGCGCCACGATCGCTTATACGGATACGTGGTGGCGAGTTGTTCAATGACACAGCCGTTTTCTTCGACAACGAAAATCTGTTGGCAGCGATTACAGCCAAACGCTTCGGTGAGCGCGATCGGAATCAGGCGACCGCGACGACGGCACGGACAAGGATAATCCGTTCCTAGATCTATCTTGTGATGCTTCTGGGTATGCACAAGTCGGGTGGGAGTTTTATTAAATGGAGGTTGATATTGTTGCGGCGGGATTAATTCCACTGCACCCAGGTCACGTTTAGAATTAGACTTCTAGCGCGACTATGTTGGAATTCTATCACTCTCACTCTGGAGACTCAGCCCCCCTTAAGATTCAGTTGTGATTTGTTTGTAATATTTGGATACATCGAGCATTTCTTATGGCGAAAAAATCGAAGCCAAGCGATCGAGATCGTGTCGTTTATTCCGAGTTTGGCAATTCCGAGGTATTTGAAAGAGGCGTTCCCGATCTGCCTCCGAATCAGCAGAATGTGAGAATTCAAGTGTCGCGCAAAGGACGCGGCGGCAAGACGGTTTCGATGATTACTGGATTTCAGAGCAAACCGGAGACGCTGACCGATTTAGCGAAGAAATTAAAGGCGCAGTGTGGAACGGGTGGCGCGGTGAAAGAAGACGCGATCGAGATTCAAGGCGATCACGCTCAAAAATTGCTGCAAATTCTTACAGGGCTTGGATACAAAGCGAAAATTAGCGGCGGGTAAAGGTTATTCAATTTCAAATCGTTCGCTCGGTGTGTAACCGCCGCTGAACTTCCGAAGAATCCGCAACTTCAAAAAAGAGTTCGACTGCTTCAGCTAGATTTTGCTTCGCTTCTTCGATCGTTTCACCTTGACTTGCGATATCTAACTCAGGGCAAAGCGAGACGTAGCCCTCGTCTTCGCGTTCGATAATGGCAGTAAATTGCTGTTTAGAAAGATTCATGAGAATTGTACGATCGTCGATTTTGTCATTCTAGCCGAGCGAAGAGATACCCATGAAGAGATACACAACTGGAGCGACTCGAATTCGCGCTACGATACGTAAGCCATAGTGAACCCCCTGCCGTAAAGCCGTTATGCAAGCCCGTCGAATCTCCCGTGAACTGGCGCTTTTGAGCATCAGCCAACTCCCTTCAGACTTAGAAAAAGTCAATCAGCAAAAACTTCAAGATCTCGTTCTCGCTTCGATCCGTACTCTTGCCACCGAAGCCCGTGACGCGCTCGAAACTGCTTCGGCTGAACTTCAACGCGGCGATGCTCAACTGCTGAAGAGTCAAACTCGTGCTGCCAATCTCGACACCGCTCGATCAATGGTGCAAGATGCGATCAATCTCGCTCAAGCGGCAATTAATCGACTCGGAGGCGCGATCGAGCTTCCTGAATTTGTCCAACTTGCGAATCAAGCCGAAGTTCGTGCCTACGCGATGGAAATTATTACGCGGCTTCAGGTTGAACGCCCTACGGTCGATAAACTGCTGAACGATATTTTGGTCGATTGGAATGTCGATCGATTAGCGGGAATCGATCGAGACATTCTCCGAATCGCCACGACTGAAATGATGTTTCTTGGCATTCCGGACAAAGTGGCAATCAACGAAGCCGTAGAACTGGCGAAACGCTACAGCAACGAAGACGGACACAAATTTATTAATGGAATTTTGCGCCGTGTCACCGAAGCGATTAATGTGAATTCTTAAGATCCAGTAGAGTTAAGATAGGCGTTCTGGATTTTTGGGTATGACGTTTAATTGGTTCAATCGGTTTAACAAAGAAGAAGACAAGCAGCCTGAACCGACTCCAACGGTAGAAACACCTGTGGAAGAAACGCCTGCTGAAGAAACGACTTCAGAAGAAGATGCGCGGATTGCCAACGCAAGAGCGATCGTTGAAGCCTTCCGCCGCAAACAACGAGAACAAGCCGAAGAATCCCAAACCTCCGGAGATCCGCCTGTCGAAGTGCCGGAAACTTCTGAATCTGTTGAAGTTGTAGCGGAAACTTCTGAATCTGTTGAAGCCTCTGAAGAAATTGCTGAACCTGTTGAAGCAGTCGAAGTTTCTGAATCTGTTGAAGCTTCTGAAGAAATTGCTGAACCTGTTGAAGCAGTCGAAGTTTCTGAACCTGCTGAAGCTTCTGAGGAAATTGCTGAACCTGTTGAAGCCTCTGAACCCGAAATCGAGCAAGCTGAACCTGAAGCGACAGAAGAACCTGCTCCTCAGCCTGCGGTTCCGTTTTGGGCACAATCTCAAGCAGAAAGCCAAGCCCGTCTCGAACGTCTCAGAGCCACCGCGATCGAAGAAGAGACGGAACCCGAACCTGTTGTTGAAGAACATGCATTAGAGCCAGCGTTTACGATCGATGAAGGATTCCTCTGGTCGGCGGATGTGCTTTCTGCAATGGGTCGGCGGGCGGAAGATGTGTCGATCGAAGAAATCACCTGGCTCAAACGTTTACGCAAAGGACTGGATAAAACCCGTCGTAGCTTGGTGAATCAGCTTAAAGCGATCGTCGGTCAAGGTCCGCTGAATCAAGATGCCGTTTATGAGATCGAATCTCTGTTGCTTCAAGCCGATGCGGGAGTAGAAGCGACCGACAAAATTATCGAGGCATTGCAGGCGAAATTAAGACAGGAAACATTGCCGCCGGATCAAGCGATCGCTTATCTCAAACAAATTTTGCGTGATTTACTCGATCAACCATTGCAAGGTTCACACAGTGCCTTCTTTGCACCTGAAAAAGATGTGTTGAACATTTGGCTAATGACGGGCGTGAATGGAGCGGGGAAAACAACGACGATCGGTAAACTGGCTCATATTGCAACGAAATCTGGCTACAAATGTTTGATCGGTGCTGCGGATACATTCCGGGCGGCTGCGGTTGAACAAGTCAAAGTTTGGGGACAAAGAAGTAATGTTGAAGTGATTGCCAATCCGGGACAAAACACTGATCCCGCTGCCGTTGTCTTCGATGCGATTAGTGCCGCTCAATCTCGTGGAACTGAATTACTGCTAATTGATACCGCTGGACGACTTCAGAACAAGAAAAATCTCATGGATGAACTCAGCAAAGTTCGTCGCATCATTGACAAGAAAGCGGGAGATGCCAAAGTCGAATCCTTGTTAGTTCTGGATGCAACTTTGGGACAAAACGGCTTGAGACAAGCAGAAGTCTTTGCACAAGCAGCACAACTGAGTGGTGTTGTTCTGACCAAATTAGACGGCACTGCGAAAGGTGGAATTGCGCTTGCCGTGGTTGAACAGCTTGGATTACCGATTCGCTTTATTGGTGCGGGAGAAGGCATTGAAGATTTGCGTCCGTTCTCTAGCTATGAATTTGTTGAAGCTTTGATCAGCGGTTAATCAATTACTGGAGGGCACGATCGTGGTTTTACAATCTCCCCCACAATCAAATATCGTTTATCCAGAAAGCGACGGCAAACCGATGGCGGACAATACCTTGCAGTTTCGATGGATTGTCACCATCAAAGAAAATTTAGAGTTGCTGTTTGCGAATGACGATCGCGTTTTTATTGCGGGTGATTTGTTGTGGTATCCGATCGAAGGCAACAATGCTCTCTGCCAAGCGCCCGATGTGATGGTCGTGTTCGGCAGACCGAAAGGGGAACGCCGTTCTTATCAACAATGGAAGGAAGACAATCTTCCGCCTCAAGTTGCATTTGAGATTCTCTCACCGAGCAATCGGCTCAAAGAGATGACCAAAAAATTTAAGTTTTACGATGATTACGGCATTGAGGAATACTACATCTACGATCCAGATAGTGTCGAGCTAGTAGGCTGGATTCGTTTAGAGGGTCGATTTCAAATTATTGAAGATCTCAACGGTTGGACGAGTCCGCGATTGGGAATTCGATTTGAAGTCCAGCCTGAAACATTGGAGTTGTATCGTCCAGATGGCGATCGCTTTTTAACCTTTGTCGAACTAGGACAAGCAAAAATAGAAGCCGAACAGCAACTCGAACAGGAACGCCGACGAACTGAACAAGAACGCCAACGAGCCGACCAAGAGCGCCAGCGAGCCGATCGATTAGCAGAACGCCTGAGAGCGCTTGGAATTGATCCAGACGCGGAATAAGTACGATCGTCTTAGCCAAATTGCGATCGCAACAATCGGTGTAGATGTCAGCAACGCTTGACACTTAAGCCAAGATTAATGCTTGTTCGACTACTATCTATCTAGCATAGAAAAAATAGGAACATTTGGAGCTTGTATGTTCAAACCTGTTGTCCGAAGATTTAGCGCGATCGTTGTAGCGCTTTTGCTGATGTTTAGTGTTGCGATCGGGTTCCCAACTGTTGCTCAAGCCGAACCGACTCAGGTAGAATCGCCTGCTGTCACTTCTACTACTGTCGAGAGTTCGACTGAAGTAATCGATTCGGAAGCGGCTGAGGCAGCAGAAAAAGCGGCGAAAACAGCGGCGAAACAGGCGGAAAAAGAAGCCAAAGCAGCGGCAAAGGCAGAGAAGAAGAAACTGGAGGAGCAAGAAAAATTAGAGAAGAAAGCAGCGAAGGAGGCTGAAAAAGCTGAGAAAAAGCGGCTCAAGGCAGAGAAGAAGGCGGCAAAGGAAGCAGCAGTGGCGAAAGCGGCAGAAGAGGCAGCTACGACTTCTGAACCTGCTCCTCAATAGAGCGATATTAAAAACCCTTCGATCAGATTAGCGATCGAAGGGTTTCACGTCTATTGATTTTTCACCGTTATCGGTTCTTGTACGACTTGAACGATTGATAAGCGTACTCTGGGTGATAGAGATGACAGCGATCGGTAATCTGCTTCATCAGTCCCCAAGAGAATTTATCCTGTCTCAGTTCCGTTCCCCAAATTCCAACAAGGCTTTGATGTGCCAAACGTAAATTGTAAGAAGGAATCGCAGTCGATAAATGGTGCGGAATGTGGACGTTGATATCGTGGCAGAGGAATTCAACCCACTTCGGATAATCACAATGCACTGTGCCAAATAATTGCGCTTGTGCCGCGTCCCATTCTTCGGGTTCTTTGAATTGAATGTCTGGTAAGGTGTGGTGAACCAATGTGAAGGTGCTCATCCAGAAGTGATACACCAACCAGGGCATTAACCAGAATTTGACAAAGCCCCAAACGCCAACGGTGAGGAACAGAGTCGGGAAGACGATCGCAGCAAATCCAACCACAACCGCGATCGACAATTTCACTTTGCCGAGGTCTTTCGGCTTATAGTTCGAGAGATTGAAGTGAATGATTGCCCAGTGCAAGACCGAAGCTAACCACCAGAGCCGACCACGAGTGGTTCTGTAAGCAATCTCCGTGATGGGATCGAGATTGTCATACACTTCTGGTCGCCAGGGTTGCCACGCATTATCCACATCCATCTTATTCGTGTGGTTGTGGTGTTGATTGTGCAGAATGCGCCAGCAGTGGAACGGATAGATGAGCGGAGCCATGAAGATGTGCCCGATTAAATCATTCACCCATTTCCGTTGAGCAAACGATCGATGTCCACAGTCGTGCGCGATTACGAAAAATCCGGTTAATGCGGTTCCTGTAAAAATCCACGCAAACGGTAACAGGAACCAGGGAGACGCTTGAATGCTCCAGTAGCCTAGACCAACCATCAGCACATTGATGATGAGGGAAGCCCAGGCTTTTTTCATATCTTTTTGAAAGCACTCACGCGGTAGCGTTTTGATAATGTCTTTCAATCGTAGTTTTGTTTCAGGACTCGTTAAAGTCGAGTAATCGGGCGTGAGCGATGCTGTCATGAACGATCTTTCTCTCCGACAAAGACGGTAAAAATCACAACGATTCGGACAAATCCTCGATCGAAAATTTGCCACACAAAAATCAGGCTCCAAGCAGCGGTAGCCCGATCTCAGCTTGTAAAATTACGAGGTTTTCTGTTACGAAACCTTAATTGTTATACCACGATCGCTGTAAAACAACTTCACGATTCGTCTTTTTCCTCGGAGGGTAATCTCCGTCCGCGCCGTTTCCGCGCTTCCATTGCCCGTTCTAAAACGCTGAGTAATCCGGGAGCCTCTTCTTGTAATGCTAAGAGTAAACGCTCACCCTCTTGTAAATCTCCTGGGTCTTCTCCGGTTTCCATGACGGCATTGAGACGGGGTAGCGCTAATTCGTCCACTAATTCAACGAGGCTGTGCAAACAGCGATTGAACTGGCGTTCGGTGAGGGTAGAGTCTTCTAGCGGAAATTCAATGATTGCGCGGATTTCACCGTCTGAAGGGTCGTATTCCCACTGCAACATTTTGGTTTCCCAAGAAATCGCCAGCATTGTCTGGAGAATTGCAGTTTTGTGGGGATGATCTTTGACTCCGGATAATACTCGTGGCGCGAACATTTCAAAGAATTCGCCTTCTTCATCGAGTTGAATCACGATTAAGAAATCTTCTAAGTTTTCACCATACACACCCGTTAGAATGCGGCAGCCTTCTTCGTCGATGCGGTATTTCCATTCTTTTTTGTCGAGGTAACTCGCAATTTGTTTTAACGTGGCTGCCATAAAAATTTCTCGGTCTCATCTTGAACAGTCTAGCGGTCGAAGTCGATCGATTTCAACTGAGTGCCCGATCGACTTGTTGCATCAAAGCTTCGAGCGTGGTGGAATTGTCGAGAATGTGGTCGGCTCGATCGCGCTTTTCCTCGATCGACATTTGACTCCGAATTCGCGCTTGAGCTTGTTCTAAACTGAGTTTTTCACGCTGCATCAGTCTTTGAATCTGTTGCGATTCTGGGCAGGACACGACCCAAATCTCAGTGACCAAATCGGTCATCTGAGCTTCAAATAAGAGGGGAATCACCATTACGAGCGTGGAATAAGCGAGTCGATCGCGTTCTGTTTCCAGTTTCTTTCTCACAAATGGATGGATTTGCTGCTCTAACCAAGTCCGTTCAGCCGGATCAGAGAAAATGATCGAGCCGAGTTTGGAGCGATCGAGCGAACCATCGAGTCGAATCAGACTGGAACCATATTGATCGATAATTTGAGACAAAATTGGTGATCCGGGTTCGACTGCTTCCCGCGCAATCAAATCTGCATCTAAAACGGGTAGGTGATGAGCGGTGGCGAGATAGTTTGAAATGGTGGTTTTTCCCATTCCAATTCCGCCTGTGATTCCAATAATTCGCATCTGAAGTATCCTGAAGTTCCCGATCTAGTGTAGATTCAGGCTGATATCTCGATCGAGGGTTCTCTTGTCTTCTTTGCTGGGTCTGATTACGGCTTTGATCATTGGCGCGATTCTAAGGTTCTGGAATCTCGACCTTAAACCGCTGTGGATGGATGAAGTGATCACAGCAATTTTCAGTATGGGACGGAACTATCTAGAAGTGCCTGTCGAACAGTTTTTTACTGTCTCAGCATTGGATCAGTTGTTTCAATTAAAATCGACAACTTGCGCGAATATTGCTCAAACGGTTGCAGTTCAATCGGTTCATCCGCCTTTGTTTTTTTGCTGGCTGAATCAATGGCTGCAATGGGTTCCGGGGGATTGGGTTTGGAGAATTCGATCGCTCAGTGTCGTGGCTGGAATTGTTGCGATCGCGCTGATCTATTGGTTAAATCGAATCGCATTTTCCTCAAGTGCAGGAACAATTGCAGCGTTTGTCATGGCTGTTTCGCCGTTTGCGATCTATCTTTCTCAGGAAGCTCGTCATTACACGGTTCCAATGTTGTTTGTGATCGTTGGTTTGGTGGGATTGATTCGGATTGAGCAAGACTTACTACATGGAAAGCGATCGCTCAAAGTTTGGATCGGTTGGACTGTGATCAATGGAATCGGGTTCTATGTTCATTACTTTTTAGTGTTAGCGATCGCGGCTCAGTTTTTTGCATTGTTCGTGTTGCAGATTCGATTGCGTCATCCTTGGCGATTTTGGTGGAAGACTTGGGGCACGATCGTGCTTTCAGGCTTAGGAATCATTGCGATTTGCTCACCTTGGATTCCTACATTTATTAGCCATACAACTCGCCCTGAAACGGATTGGTTAGCAACTTCTGATACAGCTTGGTGGAGTTTTTTGATCCCGCTGTATCAGTTTGCGGCTGGATGGCTGGTGATGGTGGTATCGTTTCCGGTTGAGTATCAGCCTGTTTGGATTATTGTGATTTCTGCGATCGCAATGTTGCTGTTTGCAGGTTGGATCATTTGGTGTGTAATCAAAGGCTTAAAGCTACTGTGGAGTGATCCAAAAACACATTGGTCAACGCTGATTTTGATGAGCTTTGTTGCTGGAATCTTGATCGAATTTTTAGCGATCGTCTATGTTCTCGGAAAAGATCTCACTCAAGTTCCACGCTATAACTTTATTTACTATCCAGCCGTTTGTGCTTTGATTGGTGCAAGCTTCTGGAAGTTAAAGCCTTCAAAGTTTGAATCGCCGTTACCCATGTACTTTGTGGGTGCATTAAGCTGTATTTTCGTGGTTTTTAACTTAGTATTTCTCAAGCCTTACACACCCGATCGCGTTGCTCAAAACATTCTGTCTCCGAACTGCACTGCTGTTGTAATGAGCTACAACGACTTTCAAGACATTGCTTTAGGATTGGCGTTTGCTCTAGCAATTCAAACTAAAGAGCAACAGTGCCAACCTGCCTTTGCATTAGTTTCTCGAACTCAAGGCTATGATGTTTTTTGGCGGAAATTAGCAACCTTAAAAGCTCCACCTGTGCAGAAATTTTGGGCGATCGCTCCTGGCTTGAGAATGCGCGACTTTCCGAATCAGGTACAGCTTCAGGGGAAATTATGCGATCGTAATCCACAAGAGCAATACCGTATTGGAATCCCCTACGTGGGTTACGATTGCCGCTAGATCTTTGCTGCTGATCAACCTCGCATTTCATGACGACTTGAGGACTACTTATAGAGTGATCAAGAATTTGACTCAAAACCACACCCGCAAATAAGCGATCGACATACAAAATCAAATTATGCGATCGCCAAATCAGATAATGCACGTGCGAAATCGATTAACGCTTATATCAATTCAGATTTGGCATAAGCGAAACTTAATAATGCACCTCCTGAAATTGATTTTGTATGTGCAAAATCGACTAACGCTTATGTCAATTCAGATTCGACATAAGCGAAACTTAATAATGCACCTCCTGAAATTAATTCTGCACGTGCGAAATCAAATAATGGAAGTCCTGAAATTGATTTTGTATGTCGCAAAGTTGATTTCGGACACTGTGATTAGAATTTGATAGATTCAATTTACTTTGATGCAGCAAACTATTCTGCTCACAGATGCTAAATTTTTGCTAAATCAGGAAACACTTCTTGAACAGCAGGATGAATCAAATGATGATTCTGCACATTTAACCCTTTTGCTAATGCAGAATCTCGATCGAGCGCTGTCATTCCATAATTCGCCAACTTGATTACATACGGCAAAGTACTGTTATTCAATGCCTGAGTTGCAGTCCAAGGAACGGCTCCCGGCATATTTGGTACACCGTAATGAACTACGCCTTCATCGACATAAGTTGGCTCTGTGTGCGAAGTCGGATGGAGCGTTTCAATACAGCCACCTTGATCGACCGCAACATCAACGATTACAGAACCCGATCGCATTTGTTTCACCAGTTCTCTCGATACTAATGTCGGAGCTTTTCGCCCTGGAATTAGCACCGACCCAATTAATAAATCGGCTTGCGGCGCAAGTTCTTCAATATGACTTGAATTGCTATAGAGGAGTTCGGCGCGTGAACCAAAAATCGTTTCAAGATACGACAAGCGATCGACATTCACATCCAAAATTGTCACTTGTGCACCCATCCCGATCGCCATTCTTGCGGCTTCCGTTCCGACAATTCCGCCACCTAGAATTACCACTCGTCCCGGTTTTACACCTGGAACGCCACCAAGCAAAACACCGCGTCCACCTTGCTGCCGTTCGAGATATCGTGCTCCAAATTGCACCGATAAGCGTCCGGCAATAATGCTCATTGGAGTTAACAAGGGCAAGCGTCTATCTGAAAGTTCAACGGTTTCGTAAGCGATCGCACTCACACCCGAATTCAATAAATGCTCGGTTAATTTTCGATTCGCAGCTAAATGCAAATAAGTAAAAAGAATCTGACCTTTTTGTAGAAAATCATATTCAGAGGAGAGTGGCTCTTTGACTTTGATCACCAGTTCTCGATTCCAGACTTCCTTGATGTGAGAGACGATCGATGCGCCCGCCTGTGCGTAGTCCGTATCCGTAAAACCCGATCCAATTCCCGCATCCGACTCCACAAATACCGAATGACCTTGCTCGACTAACACTCGGACACTACTTGGACTCAACCCCACACGAAACTCTTGATCCTTCGTTTCCTTGGGCACACCAATTTCCATACTCAACCTCGATCGACAAGCTATCTTTAGCTTAAACGTGAATTTTAGAGCCATTCAGGATTCGATCGCGACTCCCGTTTAGAATAGAGATGAAGAATTGTGAAGGCTTTGTTCACCATGACCCAGACTCAACCTACTGTCACCCCGAAATTAGAGAATCCGAAATTTGGCTTTAACGATTATGCGGAGCGCTTAAACGGACGTGCAGCAATGATCGGCTTTGTGGCAGCGCTGATTGTGGAATATGTTACCGGACAAGGTGTTCTCACTTGGCTCGGATTAATCTAGATCGATTCTGTTACTGAACGCTGACCGGGGGATTCCACCGTCCCTCGGTCAAACGCTTTAAAATAGGAATCAGCATATTCCCGGAAAGTCCTATGAACGTGTCATGGTTTCGCTTTTTAAGAACGTTATATCGACAAGAGCCAATTACAGGATTTATTCTGACCGCAGGCGCGATGAATGTTGCGATCGGAGGATTTGATCAAAGCACTCCACTGGTTATGTTTGGATTGGGTACGGTTGCGCTTTCGATCCTCTTTCGCTGGTGGGCATTGTCTCAACGTCCTGCACCCGTTCGCGTCAGTCCAGAACCATCTCCTCGAATGCCCGTTCGTGCCCTGCCTGAACGATCGTCTCGTCCCTCGCTTCCTGAACTCAAATAATTCACCATGTTGAAAATTGGCGAAGCTGCTGCGAAAACTGGATTGCCTGTTAAAACAATTCGCTACTACGACGATATTGGATTGCTAACACCGACGGTTGAACGATCGGACTCTGGCTATCGATTATTTACGCCACAAGTCCTCGATCGACTCGCCTTTATTAAACGCGCACAATCGTTAGGGCTGCGATTAGAAGAAGTAAAAGAAATTTTGACGATTCACGATCGAGGGTTATTGCCCTGCGAAACGGTAAAAGGTCAGATCCAAGACAAAGTTGCTCAAATTACCGTGCAAATTGAACAGTTAAACACTCTTCGCAGCGAACTTCAAACGGTGCTTTCTCACTGGGAAGAACAGCCCGATCCAGAGTTAGCCGAAGTCACAATTTGTCCCAATCTCGAAATGTTCCACGAATTGCCTACGTAAGATTTTTGGCATCAGAGGGTGTTTGAGAAGTAATCGTTGATCGCATTCATCTGCCCGGAAATGAATCTCCGGGCTGATCGGGGGAAGCCCACTAAACTGGGCTAAGAACTCCGAATTGCGCTCCTAGCCCGCTTCAGCGGGGTTTCTTCCATTAGCCCGGAGATTCATTTCCGGGCGGACTGTCAACGCAGCAAAGCCGCTTTTTATACTTTTCAAACACCCTCTCAGAGTACGATCGTGCTCCCTCGAATTCGCGAAATCAGATGTAGCATGGAAAGGCGACTTTTTCGGATGCTTCTCTGACTCGTATGCGTGATTTTCTCAAACAAACCCTGGCGACCCTGTTAGCGCTGTTCATTTTTCTAGGTGTCAGTGTCGGCGGACTTCTGCTGATCTTGATCTCGATTTCGGTGATGGCATCCCGCGACTCGACTCCAACCGTTCGAGATAAGTCGGTCTTGGTCTTTGATCTATCACAACCGATTAGTGATGCTCCGAGCAGTGCCAGCACTCGTGATGTTTTGAATGAGGCACTGGTGGGAAGTCGCCCGAATACAGTGAGCCTACGATCGGTCTTAACGTCGATCGATGAAGCCGCGAAAGATAATCGAATTGTCGGAATCTACCTGAAAGGCGGGAGTGGAAATACTACAGGTTACGCCACGTTGCGAGAAGTTCGTCAGGCGTTAGAGCGCTTCAAAGCCAGTGGTAAGAGGATCGTTGCTTACGACGTGGACTGGCAAGAGCGCGAATATTATTTGGGATCGATCGCGGATACGATCGCGGTGCATCCGATCGGTGGTGTGGAACTGAATGGTCTAAGTTCTGAAGGTTTGTTTTTTGCTCGTGCGCTTCAGCGGTTTGGAATTGGGGTGCAAGTGACACGAGTGGGACGGTTCAAATCTGCGGTAGAACCCTTTTTGCAAAATCGTCGTAGTGCTGCCGATCGAGAACAAACTCGCAGATTATTGGGAGACATTTGGACAGATTTTCTCAGTACCACGAGCAAATCCAGAAATCTCACTCCGAAGCAACTCCAAGCGATCGCGGATCGATCGGGACAGTTAGAGCCAGACGATGCGATCAAGTCGAAAATAGTTGATCGAGTGGCTTACACCGATGAAGTGATTGCGGACTTGAAGAAGCTAACCGGAGAAGATGACGAGACTAAATCATTTCGGCAAATCAATCTCAGAACTTATTCACGAGTCGCAGAAGATCGCAGCGACTCCAGAACGAGCAGGAATAGAATCGCGATCGTTTATGCCGAAGGTGAAATTGTTAATGGTCAAGGCACTGCTGGACAGATTGGTGGAGACCGTTTAGCAAGACAGCTTCGAGAACTGCGACTTGATGAAGATGTGAAAGCAGTGGTTCTCAGAGTTAATACACCGGGCGGAAGTGCTACGGCTTCGGATATTATTCAGCGCGAAGTGATTTTAACGAACAAAGAAAAGCCTGTGATTGTCTCAATGGGCAACGTTGCAGCATCGGGTGGCTATTGGATTTCAACTTATGCCAGTCAGATTTTTGCAGAACCAACCACGATTACAGGTTCGATCGGCGTATTTGGTCGAATTCTCAATGTTCAACAAATTGCAAATCAGAACGGTATTAGCTGGGATGTGGTGAAAACTGGGAGATTTGCCGATAGCCAAACCGTTTCCCGTCCGAAAACGCCTGAAGAACTCAAAATTATTCAAGCTTCAGTCGATCGTATTTACGATCAGTTCCTCACCAAAGTAGCAACCTCTCGCAAGCTAGAAAAGTCTAGAGTTGCGGAAATTGCTCAAGGTCGCGTCTGGTCGGGTGCTCAAGCGAAATCGATCGGCTTAGTTGATGAACTGGGTGGACTTGAAGCAGCCATTCGATCGGCAGCACAGAAGGCAAATCTTGGAGAGGATTGGCAGATTGATGAATATCCACGCCCTCGATCGTTTGAGGAACGACTGATTGAAACGCTAACGGGTGCAGTTGTGGGCGAATCTGAACCGACGATCGATCCGCTCACCAGCGAGATGAAAAAGGTGCAGGCTGAACTTGAGAGCTTAAAAACAATGAACGATCCAAAAGATGTTTATCTGCGATTGCCGTTCGATTTATCAATTCGCTAACCTGCGATGAGTGCAACATTGATGTTCTCCTGACAGATCTCCCTCAAGCTTCTCGGATTTCCGAATGCTGCCCCTCTTACAGCTAGAACACCACTGTGTACACACAAATTGATTAATCTGTTGTTGCAGAACTCTTTCGCCCCCTAAATCCCCCATTCTGGGGGACTTTGAAGGGTGAAACCGTTCTAGGCTTCTAGAAATTTTCGATCTCAAAGTCCCCCAAATTTGGGGGATTTAGGGGGCACTAGCCGCTCGAAACGAAGCGATTCAGCCTTGTGTGTGGTAGCTCTCTGGAACATGAGAATTTAATCGCTGTGAGACTTTGATTTACTGTGCAAAAACCACCAGAGTTCTAGACCGATTAAACCAAGTCCGCCGATCGTCACGATCGCTTTATTCGCAAAAGGCTGTTCAATCCGTTGAAAGGGTTCGGTTTGTTTTGTCTCGTGTGACGATTGCGCGATCGCGGTTGATGCGCTGAATAAGAGTCCTAAACTCGTAATTCCACTAATGATGAATCGTTTCATAGTTCAAATCCCTTTTTTCTTTCGGTTGAAAATTGCGAAGTCTAAGTGCATTCGTCACAACGGAGACTGAACTAAACGCCATCGCTGCTCCAGCAATCATCGGACTCAGTAACCAACCGAAGAATGGATAAAGAATACCTGCCGCGATCGGGATTCCTGCAATGTTGTAGATGAATGCAAAAAATAGATTTTGCCGAATGTTCCGAATCGATGCTCGACTGAGTTGGATTGCCGTCACAATGCTGTGTAAGTCACCAGAGATCAGCGTAATATCACTGGCTGCGATCGCAATATCGGTTCCGGTTCCGATTGCCATTCCGACATCCGCTTGCGCCAATGCAGGAGCATCATTAATTCCATCTCCCACCATTGCAACTCGCTTTCCTTCACGCTGAAGTGCTTTAATGGTTGCTGCTTTTTGCTCTGGACGGACTTCTGCAAAGACACGCTGAATGTTCGCTTCTCGTGCAATTACTTCAGCCGTTTGATGATTGTCTCCTGTTAGCATCACGACTTCTAATCCCATGTTTTGCAAGGCTCGAATCGCTGTGACTGAAGACGGTTTAATGGCATCTGCAATTCCCATAATCGCTTCTGCTTTACCATCGATTGCAATCCAGATCACAGTTTTACCGAGGGATTGAAGTTGCTCCCATTGTGGCTGAAGTGCGATCGTATCAATGTTCAACTCGCTCATCCAGCGATGTGTTCCGATTTGAATTCGCTGATTTGCAATGTAGCCTTCAACACCGCTTCCAGCAGTCGCTTCAAACTCTTGCACATCTGTTAAATTCGCATCTTGAGCTTGAGCATATTGCACGATCGCTTCTGCTAACGGATGCTCAGAATTTCGCTCGATCGAGGCTGCTAAACTCAGCAAATTTATCTCATATTGATGTCCTCGAACGGTGATGTAATTCGTAACGGTCGGTTTACCTTGAGTAATGGTTCCGGTTTTATCTAATACGATCGTTTGTAGTCTGTGCGCGAGTTCCAAGCTTGCAGCATCTTTGATCAAAATTCCATGTTCTGCACCTTTACCCGTTCCAACCATGATCGATGTTGGAGTTGCTAAACCTAATGCACAAGGACAAGCAATGATTAACACGCTCACAGTTGTAATCAGAGCTAAAGTTACGTTTCCGATCAGGTTGTACCAGAGAATAAAAGTCGCGATCGCAATTGCCATGACAACCGGGACAAACCAGCCTGTGACTTGATCTGCCAAACGTTGAATCGGTGCTTTAGAACCTTGAGCTTGCTGTACCAGTTTGACAATCTGTGCGAGAAACATTTCTTTCCCCACTCTTGTCGCCCGAAACTTGAAGCTACCCGTTTTATTCAACGTTGCTCCAATTACTTCATCGCCTGCTTGCTTCGTCACAGGCAAACTCTCACCCGTCACCATCGCTTCGTCGATCGTCGATCGACCTTCAACAATCTCTCCATCAACCGGAATCTTCTCACCCGGTCGCACCAGAATCACATCACCGACAACTACTTGAGCGATCGGTAAATCGATCTCTTGACCTCGACGAATCACTCGTGCAGTCCGCGCCTGCAATCCGATCAACTTGCGAATCGCTTCCGAGGTCTGTCCCTTGGCTCGATACTCTAACAATCGACCGAGTAACAACAGTGCAATAATCACCGTTGCCGCTTCAAAGTAAACCTCTGGAGTCAGTCCTTGATCGATAAACCATTGCGGAAAAAAGGTCGGAAACAATGAATAGAGATAAGCTGCTCCGGTTCCGATCGCAACTAACGTATCCATTGTTGCGGTATGTCGCTTCAGAGATTTCCAAGCATTAACAAAAAAGGATGCACCACACCCGAACAATACTGGAGTTGTTAACACCCATTGAAAAATCGGATCATGCAACCACATTGGAAGCCAGGGAATCGAAAGTCCAGTCATCATGGGAATAGAGCCAACGACAAGAACGATCGCAATTCCCCCCGCGATCGCAACTTTACGACGAAGCTTCTGATATTTTTCGGCGCGTTCTTGTCGATCGTCTTCATTAGCTAGAACATCTTCTTGCATCGGTTGAGCCGCATATCCCGCTGCATCGACCGCTTGCTGAATCTGAGCAATGTTCGTTTTGCGGGCATCATACGCGATCGAAGCTTGCTCTGCTCCAAAATTTACATTGCACTCATTCACGCCATTGACTGCCCGAATCGCCTCTTCAATGTTCTTGGCGCAGGCAGCACAACTCATCCCTTCCAGTTTCAAAGTGGTAGTTTCCATCGCACACCTGCGCCCTCTCCTGAAGCGAATTAACCTACGTTCATTCTGGAGTCTCTAGTCCAGTGGAGAGTCAAGGAAATTTCGACAGATTCTACAAAAACGCCGATCGCATTTCTTGAGTCTTGATTAACATCGCTTCCAACGCTTTCCAATCTTCTTGCTCAATCAATCCAATGATTTGATCGATTTCTGTTCGGTACGAATGCAGCGATCGTAGAACTTCCGCACGATTGTACTGTGCCATCATTAGTCCTAGTTCTGGATTGCCGCCACCGACTCGACTCGTATCGCGAAATCCAGAGCTTGCAAGCATTTGAGCGAGTTTCAACACTGTCGAATCTGACTCGGTTAAACACGCAGAAATTAAACTCGCACTCACCATCACTGGAAGATGAGAAATCCAGGCAACGGCTCGATCGTGATCCTCCGGTTGGCAATGAAATAGTTTCACCTGTAGCGGACGTAACAGCGACTCAATTCGATCGATCGCATCTCCAGGCGTTTCGTTCGTTGGAGTTAGCACATAAGGATTTCCCGCAAATAATCCGTGAAGTGCTGCTTCAATTCCGCTTTCTGCCGTTCCTGCCATTGGATGACCGCCGACGAAGTTTTTCCATTTAGGGGAAATATTTTTCACGATCGATGCTTTAACTGAGCCAACATCGGTTAAAACGGTGTCTGAAGCGATACACGAAATCAATTGTTCAACCGTAGGAACCAGATGCACGATCGGAGTACAGACAAAAATCACATCCGTATCCGCCAGCAGCGACAAATCCGTATCGGCTGCATCCACCGCACCACGAGCGATCGCTACTTCGCAGGTTCGAGATTTGCGGCTGACTCCCAGAACGGTATGACCTTGCGATCGCAAATCCAAACCGAGCGATCCGCCAATCAATCCCAACCCCACGATTCCGATTTGCATCGCCCATTCTCCCAACGTTCTATAGGGTAATTCTGATCTACATCTGGGTACGTTAGCGCTAAATTCACCCGAATTTTTTTAGGACATGAACGAATGAACGTTGAGGAACTACTCGAACAATATGCTGCGGATCTCCGAGAATTTTCGGGGATAAACCTCAGCGGGGTGAGTCTGCCAGGGGTGAATTTAAGTCGATCGACTTTTCTCAATGCCAATTTCAACGCCGCTAAATTGACGAGCGCGGATTTTAGTCACTCGATTTGCCCAGCCGCGAATTTTCATGGAGCCAATTTGACGCTGGCAGATTTTAGCCATACCGATCTTCAAGGTGCAGATTTGAGCAAGGCGGAACTGACTCGCACCGATTTTAGTGTGGCGAATTTGCAAGAGGCGAATTTAAGCTATGCGGATCTGCGCGACTCGAAACTCCGCTGTGTCAATCTCAATCGAGCAAATTTGAGTCGAGCCGATTTGAAATACGCCAAGCTAATTTCTGCGAATCTACAGCGAACCAATTTCACCAGTAGCGATTTGAGCAGCACAGATTTGTCTGGAGCCGATTTACGTCATGCGGAACTGAGACAGGCGACTTTGAATCGAGCCAATCTACAGGGCGCAAATTTACAGGGCGCGAATCTGAGATGGGCAGATTTGAGCGGCGCGAATCTCAGATGGGCAGATTTGACCGGAGCAAAACTGAGTGGCGCGAATTTGACCGGAGCCGATTTGAGTCATGCGACGCTGTTAGATGCCACTTTGGTGCACGTGGATTTAACTCGATCGAATCTCGCTTCCGTCGATTGGCGAGGAGCCGATCTGAGCGGTTCTAATCTCACAGGGGCAAAACTTCATGCTGTTTCACCGTTTGGTATTAAAACCGAGGGAACAACGTGTCGCTGGATTGATCTCAGTCAGAACGGCGATCAGAGCCAAATCTATCAATTTTTCACCGACGAGCCGAGCGAATATTTTCACTCCACTCCGCCCACAGTTGAGATTGTGATCGACGATCGCTTAACTCCAGATGCTCATTGCGCGTTAGCAGTTGCCTATCAGCATTTTGCACGACAAGGAAAAGCGATCGCGCCTCCTCAGATTGAGATCCACAAGCGGCGAACGATTTTGAAATTTGAACTCGATCGCAATGAAGATCTCTTCTGGACAGCATTTATCGCAATTTTGCCGTTTGCGGATGCCACACTCACTCAGAAAGCGCTGATTAATGTTCTGCAATCCATCTCTGCCAGCGATATTCCAAACGAGTTGCAGCTTCTCCGTTCGCTTGTGACTTCGCTCAATCAATCGATTCAGAAATTAGATACGACGAAACTTTTGCAAGTGATTCCGGTTGCCATTCAGAGAATTCGATTTTTTCAGGCTCCAACTCGATCGACGTTATTAAATTCAGCCAATCGTGCGATCTCAATTTATGACAATCCGCAATTTAGCAAGCGTCGGATCAAATATTCGGAAACAGAGGAAGAATTCGCCTTTTTGATACAGCCGACGAAGTTTATACCGCCAACTCAGAAAGAAGCGATCGAGTTTCTTCAGAGCTTCCACACATAAAAAAACTGCTCACGATGAATCATTGTCATCATGAGCAGATTTGGAACTTCGGTACAGTTCTCCACGCTCGATTCGTCCTATGTGCTTGAATCGTGTGTGTTTCCCTTTCCCAGCGACCGAAGCTCTTGCGCCATTTGAACGCAAAGAGATTTCCCAGATTTCTCTAGAAATTAGAGTAGTGCCTTGGAGTGGAAATGTGGGGTAGAAATCGGGCAGAAATCGGGCAGATTTGATTTATTTAAATTGCTTCAGGCGATAACCGACTCCATGAACGGTTTCGATGAACTCTTCAGGTGCGCCTGCATTTCTAAGTTTTTGACGCAAGCCTTTGATATGAGACTTTACGGTTTCCTCAGTTGGTGGATCTTGGAGCGACCAAATCCGATCGATAATGCTCGATCGACTCAAAATCCGTCGCCCGCTGGTCACGAGCACTTCTAACAGCGCATATTCCTTGGGCGTGAGTTGTACAAATTCCTCTGCATACGTCACATCATGCGATCCCGGATCAATCTGCAACTCGCCCCAAGTCATCACTGTAGAAGTACTCAAAGTGCCGCGTCGCAAGAGAGCGCGAATTCTTGCCATTAATTCTTCAAGATCAAATGGCTTCACCATATAATCATCGGCTCCTGCATCGAGTCCGAGAATTTTATCTGCGATCGTATCTCGTGCAGTCAACATCAAAACCGGAGTCGTTCCGTTATTTGGCTCAGTTCGCAGCCGCTTGCATAAGCTAATTCCATCAAGTTTTGGCAGCGTCACATCTAATACAATCAGATCGTAGGAAAGTGTCGATATCCAATTCCAAGCGGACTCGCCATCTTTCACAACATCGACTGAATAAGCACGATCGCTTAATGCTTCTGTCAAAATTTCTGCGAGATGAAGGTCATCCTCTACGACTAAAACGCGCATAACGAACGGTAAGCTGGGTCGATCGTTACTTTAATACATTGGGGTGAAATCGTTAATTTTTGCTTCTAATCTCTTTACTTTGTTACGACTGTTTGAGAATCAAAAAATGGCTTTTCTAAACACTCCAGAACGAAATTGGCTCGCTGCCGGGTTTGCGTGCTTAGTTGCGCTGCTTTGTATTAGTAGTGTAATTTCTTATCAAAATGTCAACCAAATTACGAAAAGCAGTCAAAAATCCCAGCAGACTTTTGAAGTAATTAAAGGATTGAATGACGTTTTTGTTGAGATGACGATCGCAGAATCGGCAAGACGCGGTTACATCTATTTAGGAAATGTGGATGAACTCGATCGCTATCGAACATCTGTCAATGAAATTCCATTCCAATTCAATCAATTGAGGGAGCATTTTCAGCCGAATTCTAAAGAGTTACAAAAGCTCTCTCAGATTGAGACGTTAGTTTCGCAGAGAATTAAACTGTTAGAGCGATCACTGATCCTTCATGAAAAGAATGCTTCGACGTACAAATATCAAGAATCGATAACAAATCAGAGTATCGAACTACGGCAAAAGATTCAGATTGCGATCTCGGATTTAGAGCAACAGCAGCAAACAGAATTAAGTCAATCGATTGAATCGATGAAGAAAAGCATTCATGAGCGAAAAGCAATTGAAATGCAGCTTATCTTCTCCGGGTTTATTGTTATTGTTGTTTGTTTTATTGCACTTTACGATCAGATTGTACAGCGACAAAATGCAGAAACACTTCAACACAAGCTCTCCCAGCAAAAAGAAATCAGTGATCTAAAGTTACGATTTTTTTCAATGGTTTCCCACGAGTTCCGAACTCCACTCAGCGTTATTTTAGGTTCAGTTCAACTTTTGATTGAGGCAAATTCAAGATGGGGAGAAGAGCGGAGATTAAAAAACCTCGATCGTATTCAATCCGCTGCACAATCAATGAAGCAACTTTTCACCGATGTGCTAACTCTAACAAGAGCAGAAAGCGGAAAACTGGAATGTAACCCAGAAACGATCGATCTAGAATCTTTCTGTCTCAATCTCATCGAAGATCTTGAAGTTTCTACAGATGCAACTCATCCGATTCAATTTGAAACTCAAGATAAATACACCTATGCTTATTTAGACGAAAAACTGCTTTATTCAGTTCTCAGCAATCTACTTGGAAATGCAATCAAGTACTCCTCTCAAGGCAGCACAATATTACTAAAACTAGACGGAACAAACGATCGAGTTCGATTTCAGATCCAAGACCAAGGCATTGGAATTTCGGCAGAAGATCAAGCGAAATTATTTGAACCGTTTTATCGAGGTCAAAACTCAACCTATGCAACCGGAACTGGATTAGGATTGGCAGTTGTGAAGAAGTGCCTTGAATTACAAGGAGGAACGATCTCGATCGAGAGTCAACCCGATCGAGGAACGATCGTCACTGTTGAATTAATGCGACATACTCCACTTTTGGCGGTTCAGCGATCGCTATCCAAAAACAACCGTTCGGTTGCCATAAACTAGCACTCGATTTTCTAAATGCAATCTGACCGCTCTTGCTAATACGATTCGCTCTAAATCTTTTCCTTTACGAATCAAATCTTTCACATCGTCTCGATGGCTGACTCGTACAACATCCTGTTCAATAATTGGACCTTCATCCAGATCCTCAGTCACATAATGCGCCGTTGCTCCAATGATTTTCACTCCGCGTTCAAATGCTCTCTGATAAGGATTGGCTCCAGCAAAAGCAGGCAAAAACGAGTGATGAATATTGATCACATTCGGAAATTTACTCACAAAATCTCCGCTTAGAACCTGCATATATTTCGCCAGGATTACTAAGTCAATTTGATACTTCTCAAGAATTTCTAACTGCTTTGCTTCTTGTTCCAATTTTGTTTCTTTTGTAATTGGAATGTGATGAAAATCAACATCAAATTGGTCTGCGATCGCTTTCAATTCTGGGTGATTGCTCATAATGACCGGAATCTCTGCTTTGAATTCTCCCGATCGCTGTCTCCAAATCAAATCATATAAACAATGATCTTGTTTGCTCACCCAAACCGCAATTCGAGGGACAGCATCCGAGAAATGCAACTGCCATCGAGCATTCAAAGGAGTTGCAATTGCCTGAAATGCAGGTTCAATCACTTCACGCGGCAAATGGAACCCTTCAAGCTGCCATTCAATTCGATTCAAAAACAATCCCGCAGAAAAATCAGTATGTTGATCTGCATGAATAATATTGCCACCATTTGAATAAATGAAATTGGCGATTTTTGCGACTAAACCTTTTTGATCAGGGCAAGAAATTAAAAGCGTTGCAGTTGGAGTATTCATTGAGGAGAAGGAGAAGGACTAGCTGAGGGAGATGGTTTTGGTTTATCGCGTTTCCATTCGATCAAAGGTCGATCGACTGCATTTTGGAAATTGATTGGAATTAGTAAAACTGACAGATCTTGATTTGTAGGTGGATCAACCAGAGCATAAAGGAAGTTGCGATTAAAATTAGGTTTGCCAATCACTAAACGGTGATTTTGTTGATTGCTTAATTTAATATCGACAATTGCAGACGGTTGATCTAAACCGAATTCGGATTTTTTTGCAGCGGGAACTGTGAAAGAGCGATCGCTTTTTCCTGATGCTAAAAGATTGAGCAGAAATGCGATCGAGCTTTCGTCCGCAGCCGCAACTTCTGGCTTTCTCATTGTCCAGTTTGGTGATTTCTCAAAGGCTACGGTTTGCTTCGGAGTTTGCACCGTAAACGCTTGAACATCTTGTTCTTTGAAATTGAACAGCGGTTTCTCATCTGATTTTGCTTCATCGACTTGGGGCGGCTTCTGCGACTCGCTGTAATACACATAGCCCCCCAACGCCAGAGCCGCAAACACAAGAATTAACGAAATGCGCTGAAATTTCATAATCGGAATCAAATCACCGCAGCTATTCTAGAAGATTTCGCGGTATGTCGGCTCAGTTACAATAAAGTGAAGCATTCGGAGGGTACAGCGATGACCCAAGCAACAGATTTGAAGCAAGTTGTAGAAGATCGAATTACTCGGATTGTGGATCAACTCCGGGAGCAGTCTCCGGATTTTCAAGAGTTCGATCGAATTGAGCAAATTCGTGAACACACCGATGGAATGTTAGAAATCTGGCAACCTCAACAGGTTTTGGACATTCCAGAAGACGAATTAGTAAGTATCATTCGGGATATTATGGTCGTGGAAAGCTTAGCAGGGTTGCTTAATGATCTGACACCGGAGCAGATGCAGCAATTTGACGAAGCGGTGAAGCGTGGAAATTAGGAATGAGTCTTTTGCTGGATACGAATATCATCACCGCAATTATTAAAGATGATCAACGAGCGGTAAATCAATTCGCATCAGCAAGACAAGCCCGCTCAAGAATTTGTATTAGTTGTATTACCTACTACGAAATTAAGAGAGGGCTTTTGCACTCCAATGCAATGGGTCGATTATCAAAATTTGAAAGGCTCTGTTTGTCGCTTGAGATTTTGTTAATCGACGAACTTGAGATTATTGAAACTGCTTCTAGAATTCATGCTGATTTGAGGCGGCGAGGTAGACCGATTCAAGATGCCGATATTCTAATTGCAGCAACCGCAATGATTCATTCTCTTACGCTTATTTCTAATGATGCTGATTTGCAAAATGTGGAATTCTTGAGCTTAGACAATTGGCTTTAATTATCGAATCCAGGCTGCGAATTGATCGAAATAAGAGAGAAATTGAGCAAAAGTTTCTCGAAGTTGCGGCAAATATCGAGCCGCATAAATTCCACCTAAGAATCCAAATAGGTGTTCTTCCCAGGAAATTCGCTGGTTAATTGGTAATAATCCCCAAAGATATTTGCTGTGAAAAAACGCAGTGAAAACTAATAGCAAAACGGTTGGAATATTTCGATCGAAGAATGCTAAAAACATCAAAAATCCCAAATATCCAAAGGTGACTCCACTCGCGCCGATGTGAATGGTTCGATTTCGCCCTAGTAGCCACGTTCCCAAACCACTTGTTAGAGCGACTGTCGCTGTGACTGCACCAAAATTTTGAGGATTCTGTAACAGGATCAGCCCGCCGTAAGTGAGAAATGCGATCGAGTTACTTTCCAAATGCCCCCAACTTCCATGTAGAAATGGCGCAAACGCTACGCCCCACAAGCCTGATAGTTCACGCGGACGAATGCCAGACTGATTGAACCATTTATCAAATACCGAAAGATTCAGAATCGAAACGACCCAAGCAATTACTAATAAATATCCTAGGATTTTGGCTTGGCTCACCCAATTTATTACCGCAGTCTGGCTAAGATCGTTCATAGAAGCTATCGGAACACAAACATTAAATCTCTCACATTATCTACATGGAAACTCTAAGCCTTCTGGAAACCTCGGAGATTTATTTGCGGGATGAGATTGCTCCGATCGCAAATCAACTCGATGAAGATGTTGAACTACTGCGATCGGCTTTAAAGGGATTAGGCGATCGACATCTTCTCGCACTGCGCGTTCCTGAAACTTACAATGGTGCAGATCTAGACAATCATTTATTTCACTCGTTCCAAGAACAAGTAGCACGATCTTCAGGTGCATTGGCGTTTCTGCAAACTCAGCATCAAAGTGCTGGAGCAATCTTATCGAAAAGCGAGAATAAAGCTTTAAAACAAGCCTACTTACCTCGAATGGGAACTGGAGGAGCATTAGTAGGAATTGGCTTTTCGCATCTCAGACGACAGGACGATCCGCCGTTAAAGGCAATTGAGACTAAAAACGGCTATCAATTTCACGGTCACATTCCTTGGATTACTGGATTCGGCTTCTTTGAAACCGTTCTCGTAGCGGCACTTTTACCAAACGGTCAAGCAGTTTACGGCATGATTCCTTTCACTGATACAGAGCAAGATTCTGGTGGTTCGATTCGCTTTAGTGAGCCGATGGAACTTGCTGCAATGAGTTCGACCAATACAGTAACAGCGGAATTGATTGAGTGGAATTTAGATCAATCGGAGATTGCGTTTGTTACTGATGCAGGAGCGATTTTTAAGAGCGATCGCACAAACATCTTAAACCACAGTTTCTTTGCTCTCGGTTGCGCTCAAGCAGGACTCGATATCATGAGCCAAACTCAGGAAACGAAGCCTTATTTGTCGATCGCGCCTACATACGAAACGCTGCTCGAAGAATTGAAACGATGTCGCCAGTTGATCTATTCGGCTCAAGACCAGAGCTTTGAGGATCGATTGAAATTGCGAGTTTGGTCGATCGATTTAGCCGTTCGTTGTGCTCACACAGCCGTAGTGGTTTCCAGCGGTGCAGCCAATTCTAAACGACATCCAGCCCAAAGAGTTTATCGAGAAGCATTGGTGTTTTCTGTTGCAGGACAAACTAATGCGGTTTTAGAAGGAACACTCGATCGTATTGCTGAAACTTCACGCCGCGATCGCTAACGAACTCGCTAAATGTTTCTCTAGCGTCGTTTGTGGAATTGCACCTTGTAAATGGCTCCACGGCAAAACACGATCGAGTTCCCAACGATCGAACACATAGTCATTCATATCCGGTAACTGTCCTTTCAATTCCTTGAATGCTCGTTTGTAGCTTCCCAAGGAATCTCCATAGTTCCGAACTAATTCTAGGAACTTAGCAAGTCGTCGATCTCCTCTTGATAACAAAGCCTGAATGACTGACCAGTTGTAACTTTCAGGACGAAAATCAATGCCTTGCGATCGTAGTTGTTTCTGTAAAAATTGCAGTCGTTTTTCAGATTGTGGATTGACTCCGAACCATTGAAACGGTGTATGTGATTTCGGAACAAACGTGCTGCAACCCAGTGTAAGTTTTAGTCCGGGAACTGCCTTTTTTAGCGATCGCATCATTGCAACCGTTTGATCTAAATCTTCTGGTTCTTCTCCTGGAATTCCCACCATTCCATAAAGCTTCAATGCACTTAATCCGCCTGCTTTGGCGTTAATTGCAGCTTGAACAATCTCATCAGAGGTAAGCTTCTTATTAACGATTTGCCGAACGCGATCGCTTCCACTTTCAACCGCGATCGTAATCGATCGAGCATCATGTTTCACCAAAGTCTGAGTCAGCTTCTCAGTGACAGTATTCGTTCTGACCGAAGATAAGCTTAGTCTTACTTGATCGAACTGTGGCTGATTGAGATGATCTAACAAGCTCTCGAATTCTGGATGCTGCGTCACAGATGCACCAAGTAAACCTAATCGATCGGTGAACTTCAAACCTTGCTCGATCGCAGGAATCAGAGAAGCTTCAACATCTGCAACTCGAAACGGAAGTGTTAGATAACTTGCCAAACAGAAGCGGCACATTTCTGGGCAACTCCGCACCACTTCGACCATAAAAATATTTTCCCAAGCAGCTTTCTCCGTAACGACTGTGGAAGCTGAAAGGGTGTTACCGCGATAAGTTTGTTTCTGAACCTGAGCGGGAATTAAGCTATCAATCGGTTTAATTTCAGCAATCGCACCGTCTGGACTTTTGTAAGTTACCTCGTACATGCTTGGAACATAGATTCCAGGAACTTGAGCTAGATGCTTGAGTTGAGTTTGTCGATCGGCATGACGAACTTCCTGATACGCATTGATAAACGCATCGAGCAGAATTTCACCATCTCCAAGCAAAAACACATCAAAGAAATCTGCATACGGTTCAGGATTTGCCGTAAGAACGGGACCACCACCGAAAACAATTGGATGATCCGATCGCTCCCGACTCCAAATCGGAATATCCAAAGATTCCAACAGTCCCAAAATATTCACATAATCCAATTCCCAAGACATTGAGAAGCCAAGCAATTCTGGTTCAGATGGCAATGATTCATGCACATCGGTGAACAATCGTGCGACATCCAAATCCGATCGAGCCGCTAATGTTGCCCAAACGACTTGGTATCCCAGCGAAGTAATACCAACACTGTATTCGTTTGGAAACGCGAAAATAAGCGGAACTGCGTCTGCTTGAGGAGTTGCAGGCGTAAACAGCAAGCGTTCGGATGAGAAAGGAGAGATCACAAAATTACGATCGAGCATTGACTTCTTCAGCCTAGCACTCGATCGAGAATACTGGACTCTTGTGTGAATGCCGTGGCGAATAGAATTCGCTGCTATACAAACAAAAAGCTGAGACTGTCCCACAACACAATCCCAGCCAATCTGTTGAAGATAAAAAGAAACCTTACTTAATCAATCCCGCTCTCAGCGCACGAACCGCAATTTGAGTTCGATCGTTCACACACAGCTTGTTCAAAATATTACGAACGTGCGTTTTCACCGTACCGATCGTGATGTACAACCGCTCTGCAATTTCAGCATTGCTCCGTCCATCGACAATCAGTTCTAGAACATCTAACTCGCGCACTGTCAGCGGATAATCAGAAATCATGCCGCTATCTTCAGACGAAAGCCGATTGATCGTCACCGTCGTCGCAGCCGTCGAAGGTTGGGCGAGTTTTACTTGAGAAAGAACAATTCTTGCGATCGCGGGATCAATCCAAGCATTTCCGCCTGCGGTCGTTTGAATCGCTTCTGCCAACCGTCCACCCGTAATATCTTTCATGCAGTAAGAATCGGCTCCCGCTGCGAACGCTGCCAAAACCATCTCTTCATCATCGTGCATCGTCATGATCAAGACTTTAGTGTGAGGCGATTCTGCATCGGCTCTAAACTGTTGGGTCAGTTCGATCCCGGTCATATCAGGCAAACCGATATCTACGATCGCCACATCCGGTTGAGTCGAGCGGATGAGATTTAACCCCGATCGAGCATCCCGCGCCTCCCCGACAAGTTCGACACCTTGCTCTTTCAGGAGCGCACGAATTCCGAACCGAGTAAGATCATGGTCTTCAATTAGCACGACTCGAATCTTATCCATCTTGGCTCTCTCCCAACAGAAATATAAACTTTACGCTCAATTGCAGATTTATTTTGCTGAAACGATTCTAGAACGAATGGCTAAAAAAGTCGGTCTACCCGAAGTCAGAGCTTTAGAAAGAAAAAATTTGTTCCTCACTCTATCATTGGTCTGACTTTTGTTAACTTTTTGATACATTTTTGAATTTGAGAATTGATTGCTGTTAGAGCACTAAAATGGGTGTTTTCTATCTTTTTGAGTCACCGTCCTGGGGTATTGTGATCAATAGCGATCGAATTCAACCTTTAAAAAATGACCCTGGTTCCTCACAAAAAAGCGAAAGCACTCAAACCTTCGAGCCGCCGTCCTGCAAAAGAATTGTGCAGCGAATGTGGTCTGTGTGATACCCACTATATTCACTACGTCAAAGAAGCCTGTGCGTTTATCAATCAGCAGATTCCCGAACTTGAAGAACAAACCCACGGGCGCAGCCGAGATCTAGAACAATCGGACGATTTGTATTTCGGAGTACATCAGGACATGATGGCAGCCCGAAAGACTGAGCCAATTCCAGGAGCGCAATGGACGGGAATTGTAAGTACGATCGCCATTGAGATGCTGACTCGTGGAATGGTCGAAGGTGTGGTCTGCGTTCAAAATACGGAAGACGATCGCTTTCAGCCTAAACCGATTATTGCGACGACTCCCGAAGAGATTCTTGCCGCACGAGTGAACAAACCCACACTTTCCCCGAATCTTTCGGTGTTAGAGCTAGTTGAACAATCGGGAATGAAGCGATTGTTAGTGATCGGAGTGGGCTGTCAGATTCAAGCCCTTCGCGCTGTAGAGAAAAAGCTCGGACTTGAAAAGCTTTATGTCTTAGGAACGCCTTGCACAGATAACGTGACTCGTGCGGGATTGCAGAAATTCTTAGATACCACCAGTCGATCGCCAGAAACGGTTGTGTACTACGAATTCATGCAAGATTTCCAAGTTCACTTCAAGCACGAAGATGGCTCGACTGAATTAGTGCCGTTTTTTGGTTTGAAAACAAATCAGCTTAAAGATGTGTTTGCGCCTTCGTGTTTAAGCTGTTTTGACTATGTGAATTCGTTAGCAGATTTAGTTGTCGGATACATGGGTGCGCCATTTGGATGGCAATGGATTGTGGTGCGAAACGATCGAGGTCAAGAAATGCTCGATCTCGTTCAGGACCAGATCGAAAGTCAGCCTGTCATGTCGAAGGGCGATCGACATCAAGCCGTTCAGCAAAGTATTCCTGCTTACGATAAAGCAGTCACTTTACCGATGTGGGCAGCGAAACTCATGGGCGTTGTGATTGAGAAAATTGGTCCCAAAGGTTTGGAATATGCTCGATTCTCGATCGATTCTCATTTCACTCGGAACTATCTGTACGTAAAGCGGAATCATCCTGAGAAGCTAGAGCAGCACGTTCCAGGCTATGCCAAAAAAATCGTTTCTCAATACAAGCTCCCTGAATAAGAGGGTGTCTGAAACGGGTAGAAAGACGCTTCGCTGCGGTTGCGTTCCGCCCGTGATTTTCAATCACGGTCTATCGGAAAAAGTCCACTAAAGGGGACTGGAAGCCAGAAATAGAACGCTCTTCAGTCTGTTTCAACAGACTTTGTTCCGATAGCCCCGAATTCCATTCGAGGGGCGATTTAGGCGATGAACGATTACCTTTAAAGCATCCTCTAAAAAGAAAGGAGATGGAATCAAACCCATCTCCCTATCTCTCTACACTTCGACGGGTTCTTTTTCTTTCTGCTCTTTCTCGTGCTGATCCAGCACTCCTAAAACTGAAGTTTCTTCGGCGACTCGCTTACCTTCATTCATCAGATAGTCATAGAAAGCTTTCGCGATCGCAGAAAGTTGCTTTCCAGAAGGATGCACCACATACCAATACCGCTCGATCGGGAATCCTTCAACATCCAAAATGGCAAGCTGATTATTCACGCCTTCAAGCGCCAGAGTATGCTTCGAGAGTACAGATAAGCCCATACCGCCAGCGATCGCTTGTTTGATCGCTTCATTGCTTCCCAAGTCTAATTTGACTTTCATCGGCAAGCCTTGAGAATCAAATAGCTTCTGAACTGCCTTGCGTGTTCCTGATCCCGGTTCCCGCATAATGAACGGCTCTTCAGAAATCCGAGACAGCGGAATATTCTTCTCCTTGGTCAAGGGATGATTTCTCGGAGCCAAAACGACCAGCGGATTTTCCATAAATGGATCACACTGTGCTTCTGAATCGTCTGGGAGTTGGCTCAGGATGTACAAATCATCGCGGTTATCTGCCAAGCTATCTAACACGTATTGGTGATTTGTTACTGTGAGCGAAACATCAATACCTGGATATCGCTGACAGAACGGACCTAGAATACGCGGAATCACATATTTTGCTGTGGTGACAACGGCGAGACGTAATGTTCCTTGCTTCAGACCTTTGAGATCCGCGATCGCAATCTGAAACTGATCTAATCGCTCAAACACATCGCGGCACGTCGAATACAATTCCTTTCCGGCGGCAGTGAGATACAGCCGTTTTCCTACCTGCTCGAATAAAGGCAAGCCAACAGTTTTCGACAACTGCTTCACCTGCATCGAAACCGTCGGCTGCGTGAGAAACAATTCTTCAGCCGCACGAGTAAAGCTGCTATGGCGAGCAACTGCCTCAAATACCTTTAACTGGTGCAATGTCGCATTCTGCAAAATGAACTCTCCTGATATGAGAAACGATCGCTAAACAAAACAATCGGACGGGCAAAACTTGCATTGATTCGGGCATTCAAAATCACTGTATAGAAACCAGTCTATGCAACTCATAGACAACAGCGATTTTTTCTTATAGGTTTTGTAGCTATGATAATACACAAGAGCAATATGCTCCCTTCCAATTTGGCGTTACACGATTCAGAATTTTGTTGGAGTGAGTTTCCTGACTGTGTTGTTTCGCAGTGTAAAACTTAATTCCTTCAGATCTATCCCGTGTAACGCCTTTCTTATGGCTCAGAATGATAGACCAAATGCTTTTTCCTTGAGCCAAAAGCAACAGAACTTTAATTCCCAAAATCAGCATTCTCATTGTAAAGTTCAATGGGGTGACTACAGTTGTAAGGTTCTGTGCTTTGTCCCGTTACCCTCTACCCTTGGATTCGCAACTATGGCAGATATTGTTGATATTGCAGTTGGCGCTGGCTCGTTCAATACGCTTGTCACCGCAGTAAAAGCAGCGAATTTAGTCGATGCGCTGAAAAGCCCAGGTCCGTTCACGGTGTTCGCACCCAATGATGATGCGTTTGCGAAGCTTCCACCGGGAACGATTACAACGCTGGTCCAAAATATTCCACAACTGTCCCGCATTCTGACGTTTCACGTGGTTGCTGGAAAGTATATGAAAGCCGATTTGGAAAAGCTAGAATCATTGCCTTCTTTGGAAGGTTCACCGATTCCGTTTCACTTCGAGGATGGGTTTGAAGTGAAGAATGCAACGGTATTAGCAGCAGATATCGAAGCAGATAACGGCGTGATTCATGTGATTGATACCGTTATTTTGATGGGCTAGGAATCAGATGAATGATTCGGGGAGTGATGGTTAAAGTCACTCCCAATTTTTTTGAGTTGAATCAGGTAAACTCCCGATCCAACAAGGTTTATCGATAATTCTGGGATTGAATTTCACGGATTCGCGATTCAGGACGCAAGAATCGATCGAGTTGTGATTCAAAAAACCGCCGATTTGCCATCAAATGATTCGGATTCGGATCATCTAACGGATACAACAGCGCACAGCGCAGCGCTTGAATCACCGCAGAAGTGACACAATACATCGATCGCTGAAAACTCACAGCAAGCTGAACGAGCATATCGTCTTCACCGCGACAATGTTGCTTGTAATATTCCACCAGGTACGGCGGAAGGAAGTGCAACATATCCTGAGCCAAGAATGTCGGCGGAATTCCAGCCGTTCCAACCGGGAATTTATCCGCGTACAGAACGCCGTAATGGAAGTCTTTCTGAGCATCTGGAACTTGACCCGCTTGCGCGTTATAAGACTTCGTTCCTCGGAAGGGAGCCGTTCTGTAAAAAACTGCTTCCACGTAAGGTAACGCAGCCTCATACAGCCAAGTGAATCCTTTTGACTTCGGAATAATTTCGTAGCATTCACCATCAATATAAACATTGTGGTAAATCGGACGACCTGCGATCGCGAAAATTCCATTCACCAAGAAGTCCATCGCTTGCGGAACCGTTGCGATCTTGCCCTCATCATACAAATCGGACATCTCAAAGAACACCGGAGCCATTACTTCCCAGAACAATCCGAGATTCGCATAGTAGGACGCTTGACGACACTGCTCCATGAACATATCCGGGAACAGCTTGTACAAACCAGCCATCAATGGATTCTTGCGGAAATACGCTTTGATTGCTCGATCGGCGTTCGCTTTGTACTCATCAGAATCGAGGTACGGATCGAACTGATTCACCGGAACATACATGCCACGATGCCACAACATCGCCCGCATACATTCTTCAGCGAACTCCATGTTAATGCGATCGTGCCAAAGGTGATGCAGTCCACGGGGCAGCTTTTTATTCAACTCACCCTTTTCCATGAACTCGATCAGTTCTGGGTGTGCTTCCGCAGTTCCACGCCAGATTCGCAAATCCGCGTCATCGCCTGCATAGTGATTGTGGCGCTTCATGTACTCATCAGAAATGAAATACTTGAAGACGGGCAAAGGATTGAGGAACACTTGCTCACCAATGTAGAGCAAATCGCGCCAGTAGAAATCCATCGGAACTGCATAAGCCTTGTACAGACCGATAATTTGCATCAGATTCTCTGGCGTATCGGGCAGCATTGCGCCGCCTGCTTCCATCCGGTGAATCACGTCTGCAAAAGGGTGCTGCGATGGAGGCAGCTTGGTTTTGGTGGGAGCGGGCATATTCATGGTGAACTCTCTCCTGGGTCAGTTAAGAACGATCGACCGAATTAAACGCAACTTGTTCGACTTGAGGAATGGCAGCAGTGACTAGCGATTTTGTAGTTTGCTCACTCCAGCGCACGAGCCAACTGGGTTGAATCCCAAACCAGAAAATTAATGCGGTCAACACGAGCGCAGGCACGTACTCGGTGAATTTGACTCGTGGATAGTAAGCAGTGTAGTTATCCAGCTTTCCAAAACAAGTGCGGTTTAGCAGAATCACAAAGTAAACAGCGGTTAAACCTGTTCCTAGAATTGCAACCAGAGTTTGAATTGGAAAGGTCGAGAAACTGCCTTGGAAGACTAAGAATTCAGCGACAAATCCAGCGAGTCCCGGAATTCCAGCACTTGCCATCGCAGCCAAAATTAACAATGCGCTAGTCAGCGGCAATCCCCGAATTGGATTGAGTAAACCGTTCAAGACATCGCGATCGCGTGTTCCTGTTTTCGATTCCACCAATCCAACCAGGTAGAACAACAGCGCCAGAATCAATCCATGTGCAATCATCTGCGAAACTGCACCGACCATTGCAAGTGGAGTTAGCGCAGCAGCACCAAGCAATACATATCCCATGTGAGCGATCGAGCTAAATGCGACCATTCGCTTAATGTCATGTTGTGCCAGCGCGGACAATGCCCCATACAGAATCGAAACGGCTGCAATGATGGAAAGTCCCGGTGAAACAAGCTTCCAGGTTTCGGGAAACAGTCCAAGTGCGAATCGGACTAAGCCATAAGTTCCAAGCTTCGCCAAAATTCCACCGAGCAAAATTGCAACGGGAGTCGAAGCTTCCACATACGCATCTGGCAACCAAGTGTGAAGTGGAACCAACGGAGTTTTAATTCCGAAGCCAATCAGTACCAGTGTTAACAGAATGAGTTGAACGTTCTGAGGTAAAACTGAAGTGTTGATATCGCTGTAATCAAAGCTTGCTGAATGCCCTAACCAAGCTACACCAAGGAACGCTGCCAAAATCAGAATGCCTGAAATTGCTGTGTAAATCAGGAACTTCATCGCTGCATACTCGCGCTTCTGTCCGCCCCAAATCAGAATCAGCAGATAGAACGGAACAAGCTCAACCTCGTAGAACAAGAAGAACAGCAGCAAGTTCTGAGCGAGGAATGCACCTGCTACACCCGCATACACAATCAAAAGCAGCGAGTAGAACAATTGCGGGCGTTGTAATGTTTCCCCTGGTTTCAATCCAACTTCACTATTGGAAGCCACCACGATCGTGATCAAACTTCCTAAAGCAATCAGCGGCAACGATAAACCATCGATCGCTAAACTGTAGCTAATTCCCAAAGTCGGAATCCAGGTGTGATATTCCTTCATCTGAAAACCAGGCTGGCTCAGATCGAAGTTCACCATCAATACCGCAGTCCAAGCCAGAATTGCACCGGAAACTGCGATCGCGCCTAATTTAGCTTGTTTTGCAGAGAGGTTTGGAACTAATCCAATGACTAACGCGCCGATCAGCGGTAGCCAAATCAACGGACTCAGCATAGAAATCTTTCCTTTCGTGCTTAGGATCTAGAGGGAATTGAAATGGCAATTAACGCTGAACATTCATCACAATCTCAGTCGCATTCTGTGGGAACAGCGAGACGGTGACGTGTGAGAGGAAAGGAAGACTCAGTAAGACACTGATCAATGCGATTCCAAACACGATCGTCAACATATAAAACTGCGATTGTCCTGATGTGCTGTATCGCAAGTTCCGACCACTGAAGATCGTCAATGCTCCAAACAGATTCAGTCCGCCGTCTACCAAATATCTATCAAACCAGGAGGTGATTTGAGAGACGAGTGCAACAATAAATACGATGCTGCTGCGATACAGATTCGGCGTGTAGAAGTCATACGCCAGAAGGTCTTGCAAGCCTTTCCAGGGAAGTACCACAGGTTTCGCAATGTTCTTGCTGGTGTAAACGACTGCACCGAGAGCAATTCCTGTAATCGTTGACCAAATTAGCAACAGAGCGAGATCGGTATTGATTTCAGCCCAGCTTGGGATAAGATTCAAAGCCTGAAGAATCAGCGGCAGATGCAGCGTAAAGCCCATCATAAAGATCATCGGCAATGCCATCCAGTAGTGAATCTCTGGCGATCGCTGCGACATTTGCTTCGCTTCACCAGTGAACAGCAGACAGAAGACTCGTGTGACTCCAAAGGCTGCAAACGCATTCACCAATAGAACAATGCCAACAATCCAGGACTGAGTGCCCCAAACGCCTTCACAGATTTTCAGCAGCGCCCAGAATCCACCAAACGGCGGGAAAGCCACCAGTCCAGCAAGACCAATTAGGAAGCTGAAGCCCGATACCGGACGACGCGACCACAATCCACCCAACATCGTTATATCTTGCGTGATGCTATTCCAAACGATTGCACCACCGCCCATGATGATCAAGGCGGAAGCAAGCGCATGACTCAGAACGAGTAAGAGTGCTGCTTCAGGTTGTTGAGTTCCAATGGCAATGAAGACCAATCCCATGTAAGCAGTGACTAAGTAGGATTGAGTCCGCTTAATGTCAATTTGAGCGATCGCAATTAATGATCCACCGATCGCGCTTACTGCACCGATAAAAACTGTTGCTCCAAGCACCGTAGGAGACAGAGCTAGTACAGGTTCCAACTTGTACATGACCCAAGCTCCAGTCGCGACCACAACCGAGTTTCTTAAAATCGAAGCCGGAACCGGACCTTCCATCGCTTCATCCAGCCACAAGTGCAGCGGGAATTGAGCGCATTTACCCATTGGACCTGCAATTAGCGCCAATCCAACTAAAGTGATCACTTTCGGATCGACTTGAGCCGTTTTTGCCCATTCTGCCAATTCGTTGAAATTCCAAGTTCCTGCTAGGGGTAACAGTGCGACAACGCCCATCAGCAAGAACAAGTCGCCAAGCCGCTTGGTGAGGAACGCATCTCGCGCACCTGTAACAACGAGCGATTGATTGAACCAGATGCCAACTAGCAAATAAGTTGCAAGTGTCAGAATTTCTAGAATGAAGTAGCTGAAGAACAGAGAATTACACAGGACGAGTGCAGTCATTCCCGCTTCAAACAGACCGAGCAGCGAGAAAAATCGCGCCCAACCCCAGTCCATTTCCATGTAGCCGAAAGCGTAGGTTTGTGCCAGAAGATTAATTCCGGCAACGAGAACGATCGCGCCCACGCTGAGAGTGGAAATCTCGATCGGGATTGTCAAATTCAGTCCTGCAACATTTAGCCAAGGAATCAAAATCTCTTGAGGAGGCTGACCCCAGATTGCAGGCAGCGCCAAGGAAGCATGAATAAATGTAACCAAGGACATGATTGCATTCAGATATCCGGAAGGACGAGGACCTGTTCGCCGCGTAATTCCTGGAAACCAGAGTGCGGAAAGGATAGCGCCAATAAGGGCGTAGCAAGGAATTAACCAAATGCTCTGAAGCAAAGGGTGAGCCATCGAAATTCACCTCTAGATAGCAAGCTGAATCGGAATCAGATGAATGAGAATCGTCCAGAAACAGGCAGTGCCCAACTCACCGCCATAGCGCCCTGGGACTGATTTTATAAATTCTTAAACACTCGGTAGTAACTATAATGTTTATCACACTTAAGCATTGAAAGAAACACGACGAGTCCCTCAAATTAAGCGCTGAAACTCAATAGTGATAATATTTATAACCTGTTGACTATGGTAGTGATTATCCGAATCAATAATTATCAATACTAAATTCAACCATTGGAAATTTCTATAGTAATCGCAGAGATTATTCATCGATTGCGCGATTAATTCTACGATCGCATTTCATTGCCTAAAATCTATTTCTCAAGAATCCGAATTTCGTCAGTATTAGTGCGGAGTGTGACGCGATCGCCATATTTCAGCTCAGGAATCAATGGCGCGATCGCTTCGACGATCGACGGATTCTGAAAGTGCCCGATTTTCGTCTCCGGATGCGGATAGTAGACTAACGCATCAAAAGTTTGATTCTGATAAAGGATCTGACAGGGCGTAAACGAGAAATCTTCTGGAGGAAATCCATCAGCCCAGCGAACATTTCTGAACGTATATTGTGGCGAAATCAGTTCAAATTCGTTCGGGCTAATGTTGATGTTTAATGTACCGGGAAAAAAACTTGAAAGATCGAGACCCAACGCTTTAAAGAAAGGAGTTTGCATCTCGATCGTGCCTTTTGGATAGGGGCTGTTTTCTGTATTGCCCGAAGCAACCCCATATCCAGCTTGAATCATTCCGTTAATCTGTTTAAACATCGCTGGCTTGAAAACTAATAAGGCGTGATTCCATTAGTTTATCTAGCCAGTCTTCAAGGTAAACACGATTTTCGGCTTGTTCTTTCGGATTTTGCGTGTCGATCGCATACGGAGCCAGTCCCAAAATCGCCGCAGTCGTGACACAAAACATTGACCTTTGGAAACTGAGACAAATTTTCACTCGCACGTCTGTTTCGCCTCTAGGCAACTGTCGATAATAATCGAGCAGATAATCCGGTAAGTAGTGCATCATATCCTGCATCAATAATGTCGGCGGAATTCCCCCACCCCCAATCGGCAGCGGATCAGCATACAGCGCACCGTAGGAAAATCGCTCTTGTTCTAACGGAATTTGTCGGGCTTGAGCGTTGTAAGAAATCGTTCCCATGAACGGAAAAGACTTGAAGAAAACCGCTTCGACGTAGGGAACGGCTGTGTCCATCAAGAATTTTATTCCAGCGGATTCGGGAATGATCTCGTAAAAACGATCGCCAATTTCGACTGAGTAAGTAATCGGTAACGCGGCATTGTTCACAAGTCCCGCTTTTACATGATTAACGACATCTTGAATCGTCTTGATTTCGCCGTTGTCGTAGCGATCGCTTAATTCAAGAAACATCTCGCTCATCACTGTCCAAAATTGCCCGATCGCACTGTAGTAACAAGACATCCGAACTTGTTCAAGCAAGAAATTCGGAAAAATTTGAGACAGATTTCGGATAAAGAAATTGCCTTTGATCTTTGCTTGAATCGCTTCTTGTGCGCGATCGACAAATTCTTGACTATCAAGATACGGATCGAGTCCGCCGCCGCCATGCCACATCATCGCTCTCATGCAGTATTCAGAGAACTCGTAATTAATCCGATCGTGCCACCAGTGCCTTAGAAGTTTTTTTGCTGTAATCTCGCCATCGAAGTATTTGAAAAACGGAAACAACACTAAAAACTGATTGTTCGCAATGAATTTGAGATTACGAGAATAAGCATCTAAAACAATGCCATAGCTCTTGAGAACGCCAACTACTTCGATCAAGTTTGTAGGCGATTCGGGCAACAGTGCGCCACCCGCTTCAATACGATCAACAATCTCAGCCAGCGGATGTGTAGATTTGGAACGTGCAACAACCATGATTTACTCCAGCGGTAAGACTGAGATAGGTTCAGATTTGATCGGAGCGGGATGAACTGCGATCGTCGAATACTCATGCAACATTGCAGTCGTCGTTGTTTCTGTCCAATGAACTAACCAACTCGGTTGTAGACCCAACAGAACAATCAAAGCTGCCACAACTAAAGACGGAACTCTTTCAGACCAAGACACCGCAGGCAAATTCGCAAACTGATCTGGCAGACGACCAAAGAAAGTCCGATTCACCAGCAGTAGAAAGTAAACGGCTGTCAAACCAGTTCCGATCATGCTGAGTAACGTTTGCACCGGAAAGACAGTAAAGCTTCCCCGGAACACCAAAAATTCTGAGATAAATCCAACCATTCCTGGAATTCCAGCACTTGCCATCACACCCAGAATCATTAAGCTACCTACGATCGGTAAACCTCGCTCTGGTGTTAACAATCCTTGCAGAACAGTAATATCGCGTGTTTTCGTCTTGTCATAAACCACCCCAACAAGAGCAAACAACATTGCAGAAATTAAGCCATGACTAACCATCTGAAACACACAGCCGATTAAACTCAGCGGAGTTGCCGCAGCAGCAGCGAGTAGGATAAATCCCATGTGACCGACTGAACTATAAGCCACCATCTTTTTCATATCGGTTTGAGCGATCGCGGTAAATGCTCCAAACAAGACACTGACCACAGCCCAAATTGCCAAATATGGAGCCATCACTGCCCAAGCTTGAGGAAATAGCTGCAATCCAAACCGCAATAGTCCATAAGTTCCAAGCTTCAACAACACCCCTGCAAGCAAAACCGAGATTGGTGTAGAAGCTTCAACGTGTGCATCCGGTAGCCAAGTATGCAATGGAAACAGAGGAATCTTGATCCCGAATCCAATCAAAATCGCGCCTAGCAGAATAAATTGCGATGTCAAAGGCAACGATTGAGATAACGCTGGATTGTATTCAAATGTAGTCGCACCGCTCAACCAAGTTAGACCCAAAAATGCAATCAGAATCAGAATGCCTGAAACAGCGGTATAGATTAGAAACTTGGTCGAAGCATATCCGCGTCTTGCTCCTCCCCAAATAGCAATTAGCAAATACAGCGGGATGAGTTCTAGCTCATAGAATAAGAAGAACAAAAGCAAGTTATGAGCGAGAAATGCTCCAGCAACCGCAGCATTGATCACAAGCACCAATGAATAGTAAAGACGCGATCGCTGAATGGTTGGCGATGTGGAAAATACTGCAATCAGCGTTAAGAAACTATTTAGAACAATCAGCGGCAGTGATAAACCGTCCAAGCCCAATCGATAGGTAAGACCCAAAGGTTCTAACCAAGGCAAATCTTCTTGAAACTGAAGCCCAGTATTGATTGTGTCAAACCGAGCAGCAACATAAAGCGATACAACCAGCGTAATGCTGAGGGTTACGATCGCGATTTTTCTAACATTCTTATCTGCGATCGATCCCGGCATTAGCCCAACAATCAACGCCCCTAAAATCGGTATCCAAATTAATGCACTTAACATATATCAGTTACCACATCGACCAAGTTAAAACTGCACCTAACAATCCAACCACCAGCAAAATCGTCAGCATATAAGCTTGAGATCGTCCCGATTCACTGTACTTCAAAGTTTCACCGCTGAAGATCGAAGCAATTCCAACGAAGTTCACCACGCCATCGACAATATGTCGATCGAACCAAGAACTAAAATGAGCGATCGCATTAACCACTAAAACAACACTGACGCGATACAAGCGATCGATGTAAAAGTCATACGCCAGAAAATCCTGTAAGAACCGCAACGGAGCTTGAATCGGACGAATCCAGGCATAGTTCAATGTGATCGCGAATCCCAAAGCTGTCCCTGTAATTCCAGACATCATCAACAGTCCGACTGCCGACCAATTCACGAACTCCCAGCTTGGAAGCAAATGCAGCGAATTAAGAATCAGCGGCACAGTCAAAGTGAAAACACTCAGCGAAACCATCGGAACTGCCATCGCCCAAGGCACTTCTGGAGCGCGTCGAGTTTTTGGCTGCACTTCGCCCATGAACACTAAGCGATACACTCTAGTCAAGCTCAAAGCGGTGAGCGCATTCACCAGAAGAATGACAACAACTAACCAAGGTTCGTCGTTCCAAAAGTCATCAATTCCACGCTGAAACGCCCAAAATCCACCCAGCGGAAACAGCCCCACTAATCCCGCACATCCTGTTAAAAATGCGGTTGTTGTTGCTGGCATTTTTGACCACAGACCTCCCATTTCGGTGATGTCCTGGCAACTTGTAGTCATAATGATCGATCCGGTACTCATAAAGAGGAGTGCTTTCGCGATCGCATGAGCAAACAGCAAGATGAATGCAAAATCTGTCCAGCCAATTCCAACGGAGATAAAAACCAATCCTAGATACGCACTGGTGGAATGAGAAAGGGCGCGTTTGATATCAATCTGAGCGAGAGAAACTAGGGAAGCTCCGATCGCGGTCATCGTTCCCAGCGTTACCAAAGCAGTCGAAGCCACTGGCGATAAAGTCACGATCGGTTGAAGCTTGATCAAGACATACGCTCCACAACCCACAACGACAGAATTTCTCAGAATCGATGCAGGATTCGGACCTTCCATCGCTTCATCTAGCCAGAGATGCAGAGGAAATTGAGCACATTTCCCGATCGGTCCCGAAATCAACGCCAATCCAAGCAATGCCGAAACAACCGGAGATAATTCAGCCTTTTCCGCCCAATCATACAAACCTGGAAAATCCAAACTTCCAGAAAATGCCGATAACGCCACAACCCCCATCAGCAGCAACACATCCCCAACCCGCTTGGTCAGAAACGCATCTCGCGCAGCCGTTACGACTAGCGGTTGAGCATACCAAAATCCGACGAGTAAATAGGTCGAGAGCGTTAGCATTTCCAACAGTGCATACGTGAGAAACAGCGAATCACTAATCGCCAACCCACTCATCGCACCCTCGAAAAATCCCATCAATCCAAAAAATCGCGCTAGTGCCCAATCTTTTTCCATGTATCCCAGCGCAAACACTTGAGCTATCAAACTCAAACCCGTCACCAGTAACACTGCACCGACACTAATCGGAGAAACTTCTAGCGAAAACGTCAGATCCAAATCTGCCGCCTTCAACCAGTGAAAAGCGAAATGTTGCGGTTCCTGTCCCCAAACAGCATGAAACAGTGCGAGTCCATGAACAAATGCCAGCACCGTTGTCAAGATATTCAGATAAGCCGCAGGGCGAGGACCCGTCTTCCGAATCAATCCGATCGACCAAGGCAACGTCAGCACCGCACCTAAGATTCCATAGGAAGGAATCCACCAGCTTGTTTCGACAAGAAACTGCTCCATAGCTCATCACCTAGAATGGTTGATAAAAATGCTCCCCGAAGCCAATCCGCTCGAACTTGGGGGAGCTTCACATAATTTTCTGAAGTTGAGAAACTAGCTTTTCAAATCCTCAAAATTCAGCTTAGCGCCTCAACCTTGGAAAAGTAAAATGCGATCGATAGACAAATCCAATCATTGAGATTCGCTCTCGTTTATATAGATTTTTAATTATTTATTAATCTTTCAAATTTTGGATTGAAATCGATCTATGGTTAGAAGTTGTCAAACTCTTTGTAGCCGCTTGTGAATCTAGAGATTAGCCCAGCTTATGTCATGAATTTGCAACTATCATAGAACTTTATATTGTCAAGTGACAGGCGCAACTCTATTCTTAAGAAGTAGCACAGTGGAAAACTCGACAAAGCTAAGAATGATGGGCGATCCCCGTCCCTGTTTTAGTTTACGATGATTGAACAGTTCCACTTAGTCATGGAGAGACGAAATGCCGATCGCTGTGGGAATGATTGAGACGCGGGGATTTCCGGCTGTGGTTGAAGCCGCAGACGCGATGGTGAAAGCCGCTCGTGTCACCCTGGTTGGCTATGAAAAGATTGGTAGCGGTCGTGTGACTGTTATCGTTCGGGGCGATGTGTCCGAGGTACAAGCTTCGATCGCGGCTGGACTTGAAAATGTCAAGCGCGTGAACGGAGGCGAAACCGTATCAAGTCACATTATTGCGCGTCCGCATGAGAACCTAGAATATGTTCTACCGATTCGATACACCGAAGCGGTTGAACAATTCCGAGGTTAGAGTGCGCGACTGGTTGGGTTTGAATTGACATTCGTTTTTTTTGATTGGAAGGGAGAATTACAATGGCTATTGCAGTTGGCATGATCGAGACGTTAGGGTTTCCCGCAGTTGTGGAAGCCGCAGACGCAATGGTCAAAGCTGCTCGTGTGACCTTGGTGGGCTACGAGAAAATCGGTAGCGGTCGCGTGACCGTGATCGTGCGCGGCGACGTTTCAGAAGTGCAAGCTTCGGTCGCGGCTGGAATTGAAAATGTGAAGCGCGTCAACGGTGGACAAGTGTTGTCTACTCACATTATTGCGCGTCCGCACGAAAACCTTGAATACGTGCTGCCGATTCGTTACACCGAGGCAGTTGAGCCGTTCCGTGAAAGCGTGAGCGGTATTCGTCCGCTGAACCGTCCATAATCCCCGATGCAGATTGCAAAAGTTCGGGGAACCGTTGTTAGTACTCAAAAAGAACCCAGTCTAAGAGGCGTGAAATTCCTCTTGGTGCAGGTTTTAGATGAAGAAGGGCAGCCCCTCCCAGTGTATGAGGTGGCTGCTGACAACGTGGGCGCAGGGGTCGATGAGTGGGTATTAGTGAGTCGCGGCAGTGCAGCTAGGCAGGTTCCCGGTAGTGAGAATCGCCCGGTTGATGCTGCTGTGATTGCCATTATTGATACGGTGAGCGTGGATAATCGCCCGCTGTACAACAAAGGAACTCAGTATTAGGAGTTGGTCGAGTTGAAGTTCGGTTGGAAAGTGGGGAGTAGGGAGTGGGGAGTAGCTCAAACGTTTTACTCCCCACTCCCCACCCCCTACCCATTCGCTTCAAACACAACACTAGACTTCATCTCCCTGCATAGTTGATTAGCTTGCTTGTGCGGTTTTGTTAGGAGAAAGATTATGGCAGTCCGTAGCGATGCGGCTCCGCCTGCTCTGCGATCGCGGAATCTTGCCGAGCCGAAAATCGATCAATCGGCGAATGTGCATTCGTTTTCTAATCTGATTGGCGATGTGCGAATCGGAGCGAATGTGAAAATTTCGCCAGGGACTTCGATTCGGGCAGATGAAGGCACTTCGTTTTATTTGGGAGCGCGATCGAGCGTTCAAGACGGAGCACTGATTCATGGTTTGGAGCAAGGGCGGGTCGTTGGGGACGACGGAAATTCCTATTCGGTCTGGATTGGAAAAAATACATCCATCACCCACATGGCGCTGATTCACGGACCTGCCTATGTGGGTGACGATTGCTTTATTGGTTTTCGATCGACGGTGTTTAACGCTCGAATCGGAAACGGGTGCATTGTGATGATGCACAGTCTGGTACAAGATGTGGAAGTGCCGCCTGGGAAGTATGTGCCGTCAGGCGCAGTGATTACAACTCAGCAGCAAGCCGATCGATTACCGGAAGTCACTGAGCGCGATCGTGCTTTTGCTTCCTATATTGTCGGCACTGCATCGAAATCAAGTTCTCAGACGGTTAGTTCTCAAAGTGCGGCGGTTCCAAGTCGGAATGTCGCCAAGTCCACGACAGATGTTAAAGCTGGCAATAGCGCTACAGAAAATGGGTCAATTATGAACGGCGAAGTTATTAACCACGTTCGGCAATTACTAGCGCAAGGCTACCGAATCGGAATGGAACACGCGGATAAGCGACAGTTTCAGACCAGTTCTTGGAAGAGTTGTGCTCCCATTCAAGCGACAGGCGAGTCGGCTGTGTTGGCAGAATTACAATCCTGTCTTGCAGAACACAGCGGCGAGTATGTTCGCTTGATTGGGATTGATACGAAAAATAAGAAGCGGGTGCTGGAAGCAATTATTCAGCGTCCCGGTGATCAGCCTGCAACTGTTTCAGGTGGTTCGAGCTATTCGGCTCCGTCGTATAGTGCTTCGAGCTACAGTTCCGCTTCGAGTTACAGTCCGTCCTCGAATGGTAATGGTCACAGTAGCAGCGGACTCGATCCGGCTCTGGTGGCACAAATCCGCCAAATCTTATCAAAAGGTGGTCGGATTGGAACCGAACACGCAGACAAGCGACAATTCCAGACCAGTTCTTGGAAGAGTTGCGCTCCGATCCAGACTACGAATGAATCGGCTGTGGTGACTGAACTACAACGGTGTTTGCAAGAACACAGCGGCGAGTATGTTCGCTTGATCGGGATTGACACTCAGAACAAGCGGCGGATGCTTGAAACGATTATTCAGCGTCCCGATGGCAAACCTGTCGCACAGCCAACTTCGCACGTTGCACCTCAAGCTCCAGTTCATCATCAGAGTGGTGGCGGTTCAGCTTCAGGGGATGCAGCCGAGCAAATCCAGCAACTGATGGCACAAGGAGCCGTAATCGGGTTGGAATTTGCTGATGAGCGTCGGTTTAAGTATGGTTCTTGGAACAGTGCGCCTCCGATTCAGGCGAGTTCTGCTTCTCAAGCGATCGCGGCTCTGAATTCGTTCCTCGCTGAACATCAGAATCATTATGTCCGCTTAGTTGGCGTTGATCCGAGACAGAAAAAGCGGATTGCAGAAAGTGTGATCCATCGTCCGGGCAAAGCGGCGAGTTCTAACGGTAATGGTTACAGTAGCTCTGCTGCTTCTGAACCTCCGATGTATAACGAGCCTGCGAGCTATCAATCTGCACCTCCGATGTACACGCCTTCCAGCAATGGGAACGGTCGGCTAAGTTCGGACACAGTAGAGCAGATTCGTCAGCTTGTGCGTCAAGGCTACAAGATTGGGGTAGAGTTCGCGGATCAGCGACGCTACAAAACCAGTTCTTGGCAGACTGCAACTTCGATTCAAACGACCCGCGATGCAGAAGCAATCTTAGAGGTTGAAGCTGCGATCGCAAACTATGCAGGTCTCTATGTCCGCTTAATCGGAATTGATCCGAAAGCAAAGCGGCGTGTGGCTGAAATGGTGATTCAACAACCCGCTAAGTAGTTTACTCTGATGCAATCGCCGCCTCTACAGTTAATGCCCGTGAGTACGACTCACTACTATGTGAGTGGGGATGTCACGGTTCACCCAGGGGCAGCGATCGCACCAGGCGTTTTGCTGCAAGCTGATCCGGGAAGTCGGATTGTGATTCATCAAAGTGTTTGTGTTGGGCTTGGGTCAGTGATTCAAGCGCACGAAGGCACGATCGAGATCGGAGAAGGGGTGATCATCGGGGCTGGGGTGTTGTTGGTTGGAGCTTTAACCGTTGGCGATCGCGCTTGTGTGGGATCGGGAACAACGGTAATGAATCGAGCGATCGAAAGAATATCGATCGTGCCTCCGGGGTCGTTGTTGTGTGAGGAAATGCGATCGGCTGCGGTAGAAGAGCCGACGGAAGAAGTTTACGAGCCTGGTTTTTGTCCGCCACGACCAGAGCAAAAGATTGAAGAGCTTGAGGATGTTTGGCAAGATCCAGCGCCACAGAATGGAGCGATCGCACAAACAAACGGATCGAAGCCTGAGCCAGTTCAAGTGAATGGATCAAAGCCAACTGAAGAGATGCAAGAGTCGGATGAGATTGAGTCTCCCGGTTCACAGAATGGCGAGGTGTATGGGCAGGCTTATGTAAATCGATTGTTGGGTAAGATGTTTCCGAATCAGCGATCGCTCAACAACAACAGTGATTCGCCTCAATCAGTATAGATATATTTGGCGCTCTGCATTCAATCTTCCTCAAGCTGCAAGTCGCGTAAAGAGTATCTTTTATCGACTGGTCTATCGATTCTTTCAACTACCTCTGCAACAACTTTCCGATTCACCATAGGTCCGACTACATCATCAATCTCTTCTTTCGCGTCATAGATCTTTCTGTTTTCGCCATCAACAGTTATTTCAATCCAGTCATTATCCAATTGCAAACCGCGCAAAGTTCCTCGCAGTCTAAGCACTTTAACTTCAGAAAGTTGCTGAGATGCAGGCTCTGATTTCTTCAAAGCCTGTTTAATAATCTCACGAGTATCAGGGAGAAGAAGTACAGGGCGTGGCTCTACGTCACTGCTTGATTTTATTTCTATTTGGCTGAAAGACTTGCCTGACGTGGGTGGCGCAAGTTCACGAGTCAACTTCAGGAATGCCTCTCGATACTCCTCTCTAGGCACAACCTCAATTAACTCACCTTCTGGATCTTGTGTAGTTGCTCTAACAATTTGAAGGAACTTTTTAGTCACTTGCTCAACACGTAGACCAAGATCAGGCAATCCAGGTATTGTTAGCTGCTCTTGCGGCTTACGTACTCGTACAGCAAATTGATAACTTCCCGGAGGAGCTTGTAGAAGCCAAGGATCACACTGGCTTTTGACATCCTGAGTAGGACCACCACGTGTACGCAGTGGTAAATCCAGTAGCAGCTCCGTCGTTCGATAGAAAATACTTCTGATTTGTTCCACTTTACGCAGAACAAGCTCTAAAGGGGCTGCACCATACAGGATTTGTCCCCCGCTCACGGAAACTAATACTTCACCCTCAATGAACTGAACGCCTGACTGTATTCGCGATTCTTCATATCGAATAACCTGCAAAAGCTCCTCTAGCTCATCTACAGCGAAGGGCGGCAAAAGTTCAGTAGCCAACCACTTATGAGCGAGTCGCTTTGCCTGTAAGAAATCACGAGCTTTAAAGTATAGCGATGCAGCACTCGTGGCTGTTATACCAATCGTTCGTGTTTTACCTAGATCGATGTCTTCTAGCGCATTTAATTCTGCTTTGGCAGCAAGACGATAGAACTTAGCAGCACGCTCAAAGTCTTGCTGTCTACAGAACTCTTCTGCTTGACTTGCATACCCTTCACTCAGAGTATGATGCGCTAACCAACTCATGATGCCTCATCGACTGTCTGCAATAATATTAACTGTACTCGAAATCCAACAACGGCTGCCAAAGCTGGTAGATTGCTTTTACCTTGCTTTGCCTGCTCAAGCTTCATACGAAGTCGCCTCTGTACTTCTGACTTATCTGAATGAGTTCCTGAAACCTCCAAGCGAAAGCAATTTTCTAAGTCCTCCCAGTCTTGATTTGCTGGAACAATGTAATAATCAGCACCTGTGCGTGTTTCTGCACGTCTTATAGCAAACATACCCCTCAAAAGTTCAGTAGCTGCAATCGCAAAAGCGTATGCTCCATCCCTTGTGGCATCATCCGCATTTGCCCAAGCAGCTCTGGTTCTATCGTCTGCTACAACCCATTCAACCTTTGCTATGGTTTCAGCCGCGTTATCTTTGAGCGTGAATTCTTTTGGAGAAATATGATGTCGATCAAGACATACCCTTGCAGCTTCAAGATAACTTCCAGCGACTGAAGTAGTGAGAGCTTGGTGACGCTCCGACAAAGATTGTAGGGGCAATATAAGGTGGATTGTTTGCGGTCAAAATTCCCTCACGTAAGCAGACGTTAAATGATTACATCAATTTACTAGGTAATGGAAAAAGTATTCAACTAAATTTGATGAAGCAAAGAAATTGTTTTTCAAAAGCTTGCAATATTTGAACTCTTTAGTCAGCGTGGTTTACGGCGAAAGCGTCTTAATTTGAAGTGAAGGAGTGGCTTCTGGCTTGATATCTGAGTGTGCTAGTTGTGGATTTAATAAGCGCTCTGCTCAATGAGATAAGCGTTCCCTACTGCATTGATCGCGTTCTTGGGTCGATCGAGAAATGCGATCGCATTAGTTCTGCGTTGATTCGTTTAGCTGTTGTTGGAGTTGTTGGACTTCTTCGATCGACAATTTTGTTATACGGGCAATTACTTCGATCGATAAGCCTTCTCGTAGCGAACTAAGCGCGATCTCTCGATCCCTTGCTTCTTATGCCTCTCTTTGAATCGCCTGATAAACAGAGGATTCCTGCATGATGTCTCTCCTTAGTACACGATAGATAATCTCACTCTCCAATCGTAACGCAGCAAGAATCGCTGAGGCTGCTGATAGATTTGCTTGACTTGTACGATCGGGAATCTGATCGATCGCCCGCGCTGCCTGTCGCAACGTTGCCTCTGGATTATTGGTCTGACCCAAAACCGCAAAGGGAATTAGACCAGGGTATTGCAAAAACAAATCATCAGGCTGCTCCCATAACCGCACAACATCAAACTCATGATAAGTGCGCTCTAGGGTAAAGTCAGTTTTGTAAACCAGTTCGGATGTGGTCTGCTTCAAATAGATCACAACTTGGCGCATCGTTTTTGTCTTATCTCGCCTGTACCCCCGTCCGCGATAATCAAACATCCGAAACGGAATATCTGGGTCAGGACGAGTTTGAAATTCTAGATGCAAAATCGTTTGATCCGACTCTAGTAGAATCAGAGCATCGGCTCGAATTGGATCAAGTGAAAGCTCCGACGGTTGAATTTCGGTTAGGATGATAGGCTCTCCAAGAAGCCAACTGGCGAAGTCGGCGGAGAAGTGTTCGGCAAGAAAGCGGCAAGTGTCGTCACAACATAAGAACGATTGTACGACTTGTCTTCATTAATTAATCTTTTTAGACATGCGACCGCAACCTATTCCGGTTTACTCTGATGCAATCGCCGCCTCTACAGTTAATGCCCGTGAGTACAACTCACTGCTATGTAAGTGGGGATGTCACGGTTCACCCAGGGGCAGCGATCGCACCAGGCGTTTTGCTGCAAGCTGATCCGGGAAGTCGGATTGTGATTCATCAAAGCGTGTGTGTCGGGCTTGGGTCGGTGATTCAAGCGCATGAAGGCACGATCGAGGTCGGAGAAGGGGTGATCATCGGGGCTGGGGTGTTGTTAGCAGGAAGTCTAAGATTTCAAAGAACGTGCTGTAGATATTCTGGTTAACGTCTTTTCCAAACTGGAAAGCCAATCCCAGAGATTTGATCTCCCAAAATTTCTCCAGATTGCAATTGATCGAGTACAGGCTGAAGATCCCAGCGAACTTGGCGATATTTCTTGGCAAGATCCTTTAGTTCTCGTTGAAACTCGGAAGTAGGACGAATCTCAACGGGCAAATCAGTCAACGTCGATGCCCTCCCAGAGTTGAGAAAGCGGTATAGTTTGTCCGGTCATGGCTTGCTGCCAAGATTTGCGAAAGCTGTCTGCTGAGAAACCCGTGTGATCTTCTACCTCAGAAGATTGGTTTTCTCGTGCATGAGTTTCTTGAATGACGATCGATAACGTCTTGAGTAGTTCAAGCTGTTCCTCGAAAGGTAGAGATTGAGCTAAATCGATCGCTTGTTGCAGTTGCGAAGACATAGCGGAGATTCACTTAAGATATTTTCAATTATGTCTTACGCAATCAATTCTTCGTCAATCTCTCAAGCTCAGGAGTTGCTCTCTGCGCTGCTTTGAGGTGGAGGGATTTCGCTCACCGAAGGGGTTCGCGTTCTTGGGTCGATCGAAGAGTACGATCGCATTAGTTCTGCGTTGATTCGTTTAGCTGTTGTTGAAGTTGTTGGACTTCTTCGATCGGGAATATTATCGATTGCCTGCGCCGTTTGTCTCAACGTTGCTTCTGGATCATCTGTTTGACCGAGAGCGGCAAAGGGAAGCAACCCAGGATATTGCAGAAACAAAGTATCGGGTTCTTCCCACAGTCGAATGACATCGCATAATCGTAACTCCAATCTTCAAGGGCATTCCAAAGACTCGCGGGTGCTGATACCTGTTTTGGAATTTACGCCGCTGGCTCTTTTACAGAGTTCGACCACTTGCGATCGATCTAATACGGCAAAGCTAAAATCTGCACCTGTAATGTTGGCATCCTTGAAAACTGAACCGATCATCATGGCGGAAGTTAGTACTGCATCGCTCAAATCTGCACCGGATAAATCTGTGATGTAAGCAATGCCATCACCAAAATCGACTTCTTGCCAATTCGATTTGCTTAGATCGGAACCGCTGAAGACTGCACCTCGTAAATCTGCACCGCTGAAATTGCTGCCAGAGAGACGGGCATTGCTGAACTCTGCGCGAATTAGATTTTGTTTGGAGTAGTCTTTGGTCGTTGCTGAAAAATCATCGATCGCTCGAATTGCACCTGAACTCGCCGCATTCGCAGTTTGAGGGAATCCAATCATCAGAATGACTGCTAGAAGAAAGCCGAAAAATACTTGCCAGGTTCGCATACGATCGCTTAACTAGATTGCGTTACATTTCGCAATTCTATCAAGCATTGGGCTAGACAACTTAACTACCGGGTTTGAGATAGTCGAGTAAGCGATCGCCTGAATCGGCTCGAACTAATCCCACTGCAATTTCTGGTAAGACGGTGAAGCTTGGAAAGATTAGATAGCGCGGTTCCCAATGGGGGCGAAACTTCTCTTTGAATTGATGGAGTCCTTTGAAGTTGTAGAACTGGTTGAGATGCTCGAAGAAGTAGTGTAATCCCTTTTCGACTCTAAGCGAATCTGCTGCTTCACCGACTCCCGCTAAGGGTGATAAAGAGAAATTAAAACTGTCGTACCCGGCTTGCTGGAAGTGTTGGATCATCATTGCAAAGAGGAAGTCCATTGTGCCTTTTTCTGCCTCGTTTAAGTGACGCATCAGATCGACTGTGACTTCTTTGCGGTTGTAGCCAGAAAGGAGATTCGAGAAGGCAATGATTTTGCCATTGGCATTGTAGACGACTGCGATGTGACAACCTCTGAGATAGTCTCGATCGAACCATCCAATCGAGAATTGTTTTTCTGATCCCTGTTTGGATTTGAGCCATTCGTCGCTGACGGGCTTTAATCGATTGAGTAGTCCATCGTCGATCGAGGGTTCATAAACTTGTAAGTGGTAGCCTGCTTTTGTCAGTTTGTTAATCGCAGTTCTAAAGTCTTGATTCGCTTTGCCTTTTAAGTTGAACGTGTGGAGATCAATGATCGCTTCTTCTCCGATCTGTGCCCAACGATAGCCGATGGATTGATACAGCGGTAGGTTCTCTGGTAGGACTTCGTAGAACGTAGGGAACCAATCATTTTGATTGCAGAACTCTTGAAAAGAAACGATCGCTTCTTTAATATCATCAGGATGTCCGATCGGATCACCCAGTGCGATCGCGGCTCGACTTTTGGCAACATAGGCAACCACACTTTTGCCGGATGGACTGAAGAAGTAGGATTTATCTGGAAGTAACGACAATCGAGCAAGTGAAGTTTTGCCGTATTGATCAATGATTTGACGTGCTCTTTGTCGATCGCTTAAAGTTGCTGGATCTCGTAGCAATACTGGTCGCAGCAGCATAAAGAGTGCATACGTTAAAGTAATCGCACCGACCGCATAGATAGAATTAGCAAAGAATTCAGCATAGCGTCTTCTGGGTTCAAGTCCCGCGTTGTCTGCGGTGAAGAACATTGCTAAAGTTTGCAGGATTGATTCAGTAAAGCTGAAGTTTATCGGCTGTCCATTGATGTTGAAATAGCCATCAAGGATGTAGAAACCGATCGTTCCATAAGCCAGGGTAAAAAAGATTGCTGCAATCAAAACTCGAATGCCTTGAGCGATCGAAGGTCGATCGGATTGTGCAGTGTAAGCTTTACGTAATAAAAATAGTTGGATCAATAAAACGGTTGCGAGAGTGCTTTCTTCAATGTCAAAGCCTTTGATTAAGTGACTCAGAATTGAAACGATTAACAATCCAACTGTGAGATACCAAGCAACTCGTTTTCGCCGTAAGAGATTAGCTGCGAGAGTTAGTAGAATAAATCCTGCAAGTGCTGCAAATAAGTGACCGCCTACTCGAACTGAAAACGGAAAGAAATGTTTTAACCAGGCAGTTCGCTCTGGATAACTGGGAACAACCGCAGACCAGAGATTTACGAATCCCATGATCGCGGTTAAGATTGCGGCTGACCAAACTCCAAATCGAGTTTTACGATCGAGGGTTTCGGGTCGTTTCCGATTCCAGCCGAATTTGGGAGGAGTTACCTTCTGCATGAACCTTAAAAGTGGCGATGTTTTTTCTGGGTTTGGGCGTGACGAAGTTGGCGACCTACAAAAGTAAGCGAATCGGCAAGATGCGTTCTCCAGTAGTTCCATCCCACATTTTGTCCGACAATTCCATGTCCACCCGGAAATACATAGAATTCGTTATAGATTCCTAAACTGCTCAATACTTTGTGAAAATCACGGGTGGCATCTAAGTATTTTTCGTCTGCTTCTCCAGCATCTAAATAAGCTCGGATACGTTTACGCTTTTCAGGTGGGATTTGCGCTACAAAACTTTGAGGACTGTTCTGAGATCCACTGTCGTCGATGAAGTATCCGGTGTGACTAAAGAAGATGTTGAAGCGCTCTATGTGTCTTAAGCCAATGTTAAACGCACCCCAACCACCGGAAGATAAACCGCCCATTGCCCAGTAGTGAGAATCTTCGATCGTGCGAAATTGGCGCTTCACTTCTTGCACTAAATCTGAGCCAATGTAGGTTGCAACTTTGCCATGCTCCCCATCAAAGTAATCGGAATCCCAAAAGGGGCTAGTACCTCGATCGTCGTTGCCATCAGGCATGATGATTAAGGCGGCTGGAAGCTTTTTATTACTGTAGAGTTGCTTTAAGGTGCTGGTGATTGCGGCTTTTTCGTAGTAATCGCGTTCATCTCCGTGTCCACCATGCAGGAGAACAATTACGGGATAGCGTCGATTCGGATGCTTTTCGTATCCGGGTGGCAGAATTACGCCATATCGCCGCTGTTCACTCATTGCTTCACTGTAGAAGCTTCTTACTTGAAAATTGAGTCCTGCAACTTCTTCAACTTGAGGGGTATCTAGTTGAGGAGCACCGAGGACAAAAACATACCAATATGCTCCACCTGCGATCGCACTTAACGCGATCGTGATGAATGCCAGAACAGGTTTGAGACGAGATTTACGTTTGGGTTTAGAGGTGAGTGGCATTGTATAGATTAAACAACCACTTTTTTAACTACGGTAACTTAAAATCTTGCATCAATCTCAACAAGGAGTATTTTGGGCGTTTCGTCCTCTGCGCTATCTCGCCCCGGATTAGAAATCGGAGCTAACAGAAACGGTAGACGTTTTAGATACGGGGAGAAAGTCAACTTAAATCTAAACCATTTCACTCGGCTAAATGCCACAATTGCAGAAATCGCGCAAGTTCCGCAATGATCTAAACTAATCAAGACGCGATCGACAAACAAATCAAATGGCTGGCTCTAAATTTGGTGTAGCAATCGTTGGAACGGGATTTGGACAAAAGGTTCATATTCCAGGATTTCAGGCACATCCGCGAACTGAAGTGGTCGCTGTCTATCATCGAGATTTGCAGAAAGCACAGTCGATTGCACAAACTCATCAGATTCCGCAGGCGTGTTCGTCGATCGAAGAAATTTTAGATCTCCCTAATGTCGATGGAGTCAGTATCTCAACGCCGCCATTTTTGCACTATGACATGGCGAAGCAGGTTCTAGATGCAGGAAAACATTTGCTGTTGGAGAAACCGACTGCATTGAATGTCGAACAAGCAAAAGATTTGTATAGTCGATCGCTAAAAAATCGATCAATTACCAGCATGAACTTTGAATTCCGATTTGTTCCTGCATGGCAACAGTTCGCAGATTTGCTTTCGCAAAACTATGTCGGACAAAAACGATTGATCAAGATTGATTGGTTAGTTTCAAGTCGAGCAGATGCGTCTCGTCCCTGGAACTGGTACGCCCGAAAAGATCAAGGCGGCGGCGCTTTAGGGGCTTTGGGATCTCATACGTTTGACTACATTGCTTGGCTGTTCGGAGAAGTCGATCGATTAACTGCCAATCTGAGTACTGCAATTCTCGATCGACCTGATCCGATGACAGGCGAACTCAAGCCTGTTGATTCAGATGATACTTGCAACATTACATTAGAACTTGCAGACGGAACGCCCTGTCAGATTTGTATTAGCTCGGTGACCACTCAGGGACGAGGACACTGGATCGAAGTTTATGGCGATCGCGGAACATTGATTCTTGGAAGTGACAATCAGAAAGACTATGTGCACGGATTCAAACTCTGGGGGGCAGCGATCGGACAAGACCTGGCAGAGATTGAAATTCCGAAACGATATGCGTTTGAGCAAGTCTTTGCAGATGGACGAATCGCGCCATTTATCCGAATGATTGATCAATGGCTCATTAGTATTGACAGACAAGAATCTGTCGCGCCCTCACTCAAAGAAGGCGTGTACGCTCAACTCCTGATGGATCTGGCACACGAATCGACCGAAACCGGAACCTGGGTGAAAGTTCCACGCTGGTAAGGATTAAATCTCCTCGTCCGGCGCAAGCCCCAGATACAGACGAATAAACTCAGAAGCCGCAGTGGGATTCAAAGACTTTAACGCCTTGTAAATCTCGACCACGACTTCAGCCAGCGGATCGCGCTCACCTCGGAGCCAACGACTGAAGTTCGATCGGTTCACACCCATGATCGCAGATAGTTGATACTGCGTAATGCTGTAGGATTCCAGCACTTGTTTCAATGCACTCCCCGCTTTTGACATGCTCCGTTTTAAACAACAGTGGATGCTTTGACTATATCGGGTTTTAAACTCTGTGCAAATAAATAGAGTGCTACTTATCATAAGTTTAGATTTTTCTACGTCAATCGATACTTCATCCATGCCGCTAACATCGGTAGCGCAATCCGGTATCCAAGCTCGGCTCCATACACTAATCCTTTCTGTTCCAGGCTTGAGAGTGCGCCTTGTAATCCGCCCCCACGCGACAAATTGTGCTTTTGAATATACTCACGAGAATGCGGACTATCGGTGGGATCAAGTGCCAAACTTTCTAGGACTCGTACCTGGCTCTGCGGTAAGAGTAAAATCAGCGATTCAAAGGTAACGGATAAATCTTCAATCAGCGCGATCGCACTTCGTTCGACATGATGCGGCTGAATCAGCGTTACAGGGTCAAAATCTTTCCGATCCTCGCGTTTGCCGTACTCCAACCAGATTCGACGCGCCAAGGTGATTGCATCTCCAAAATGACCTTGCACATAGCTGAGAAACAGCAGCAGACTTTCTGGCTCAAATTCTAAGCCTTCTGTCAGCATCGTTTTGGCAATCCAGGTTTGCATGATTTTGTCTGAAACCGGACTGAGCGAGACGATCGGAAGTTGATTCGAGGCTGACCAACGTTCGGCAACCGTGGCAATGAGCGCGTAGCTGACTCGACTTTGCCGCTCGACTTCCTGACGTAAGTATTGCTCCCATTTATTTGCCCGATCGAACGATCGCAGATGTGGAAAATTCAGAAACACGATCACCACGCGACTATTTGACCATTCTGCAATCGCTTGTGGTAACGTTAACAGCGCCTCAAATAAAACCGATTCTTTACCGGGTGAAGCGTGCCAAGTGAGTTGCGGTCTAGTGTTCGTCGATCGCAAAACAAACGGATGCTCTTTGCTCCAGCGATCGACAAAGCGCAGTTCTTCTGGAGTTTCGTAAGTGGACACGATCGCATCTGCCAGCAATTGGAGAAAGCGTGAATAGTTCGTGGCTCGGAGACAGTCGATTTCGAGTACTTTGGCTCCACAATCACGCGCAGCAGCACGAATCAGCGTTCGTCGTCCGATCCCTGGAACACCCGCTAAGAGAACGTCTCGATCGCTCATCAAAATCTGACTCACCTGCGCGAGTTCTTGCTGCCGTCCGACCAGTTGAGAAGAAAGAAACGGAGGACTCACCATGCTTCATCGTTACTAGAGATCTGTACCCTTAGACGCTTCACACCCGTTCCTTGAAACTGTATCGTCTAGATTTTATAACGAAACTTCAAAAGATAATACTATTTAATAGTGCTATGTTTTGCCGTTTGGCACTATGATAAGGTGCTGTAGGCATTCATCCCCTAACTCAGAGAATTTTTATGTCTGCTCATTCCCTCCCATCGCCAACGACAGCTTGGCATACCTTAGATACGAATGGATCGCTTTCAACCCTGAACAGCGACATCAAGACTGGATTAAGCGAACAAGAAGCGGCACTCCGCCTCGAACAGTACGGAACCAATGAACTAGAAGAAACGGGCGGACGCAGCGCCTGGGTAATTCTGATCGATCAGTTCAAGAACATCATGTTGCTGATGCTCATTGGGATTGCATTGGTTTCCGGGCTGCTTGAGTTGCTTGCACTCTCTCAAGGCAACATCAAAGAAGGCGACGTGCCCTTCAAAGACACGATCGCAATTTTAGCGATCGTGGTTCTGAATGGCGCATTAGGTTACGTCCAAGAAAGCCGAGCAGAACAAGCCCTGGCTGCGTTAAAACAACTTTCATCGCCCAGAGTCCGCATCCTACGCGGTGGCAGAATCACCGAAGTCGATTCTAAATATCTCGTTCCCGGTGACGTGATGTTAGTCGAAGCAGGGGTTCAAATCTCGGCGGATGGTCGAATTCTCGAAGCTGCGAATCTGCAAATCCGAGAGGCTGCCCTGACCGGAGAAGCGGAAGCCGTTAGCAAGAATGCGAATGCGGTCATCCGAGAAGATGCGATGCCCGCCGATCGAATTAACATGACGTACCAAGGTACAGAAGTCGTTAACGGTCGCGGTACTGTGTTGGTGACAGGGACGGGAATGCGAACGGAGTTAGGAAAGATTGCTGCCCAGATTCAAGGGGTGGAATCAGAACCGACTCCATTGCAGAAACGGATGGATCAACTGAGTAAAGCCCTGGTAACGGGCGCACTGATTCTAGTCGCGATCGTGGTCGGTGGTGGCTTCTTGATCAGTCGCGACTTTACCAAGCTTCAAAACTTGCTGCAAACGGCTTTGAGTATGGCGGTTGCAGTTGTGCCTGAAGGATTGCCAGCGGTAATTACTGTGACTTTGGCAATTGGAACTCAGCGAATGGTTCGCCGCCAAGCTCTGATTCGGAAGCTTCCTGCTGTAGAAACTTTGGGTTCTGTGACAACGATTTGTTCAGACAAGACTGGAACGCTGACCCAGAACAAAATGGTGGTGCAATCCGTTCATTCCATTAGTTCGAGTCCGAAAGTCTCTGGACAAGGCTATGCACCGGATGGAGAATTCCTCAACAATGGTTCAAGAGTGATTCCATCCGATGATCCTGAACTCAGAGCATTGCTACTGGCTTGTACACTGTGTAACGATTCGATTCTGCAACAAGAGGACGGTCAGTGGATTATCTTGGGTGATCCGACTGAAGGTGCATTGCTAACCGTAGCGGCGAAAGCGGGATTAGAGCGGGATCAGTGGAATAGCAAACTGCCGCGTGTTTCAGAATTTCCGTTCTCGTCCGATCGTAAACGGATGAGTGTGATTGTCAAAGATGCCGCTGGCTTGCTGCAATCTGAAACGGATTTCTTATCTACGCCGTATCTGATGTTTACGAAAGGATCGCCGGAGATTGTTCTAGAGCGGTGTCAGCAGATACAAGTTCACGATCGAGTAGAGCCGATTACGCAAGCTCAGCGATCGCAAGTGCTACAACAGAACAATGATCTCGCTGCAAACGGTCTTCGAGTTCTCGGTTTCGCCTACAAACCGTTGAAGGAAGTTCCACCTGAAAACTCTGAGGAAGCCTCTGAGCAAGGGTTAGTCTGGCTTGGCTTAATCAATATGCTAGATGCGCCTCGTCCAGAAGTCCGTGAAGCGGTGAAACGGTGTCGGACAGCGGGAATTCGTCCCGTGATGATCACAGGAGATCATCAACTCACCGCAAGCGCGATCGCTCAAGATTTGGGCATTGCAAAACCAGGTGATGAAGTCTTGATCGGTCGTGAACTCGAAGCGATGAGCGATCAAGAGCTTGAAACTCATGTCGATCGGGTCAGCGTTTATGCTCGTGTTGCTCCTGAACATAAGCTGCGAATTGTTCGAGCACTCCAAAAACAGGGCGAAATCTCTGCGATGACTGGAGACGGTGTGAATGATGCACCTGCGCTCAAACAAGCAGATATCGGGGTCGCGATGGGTATCACCGGAACCGATGTGAGTAAAGAAGCTTCGGATATGGTGCTGCTGGATGATAACTTCTCTACGATCGTCTCTGCGGTTGAAGAAGGTCGAGTCGTTTACACGAATATTCGCCGCTTCATCAAATACATCCTGGGATCGAACATTGGGGAAGTGATTACGATCGCGCTTTCCGTGGTTTTAATTCCAGCGGTGGCTGCGACTGGAAGTGTTCCCCTGACTCCGCTACAAATTCTGTGGATGAACCTCGTTACCGATGGTTTACCTGCATTAGCGTTAGCAGTTGAACCTGCGGAACCGAATGTGATGAACCGTCCGCCAAACCATCCGGGTGAAAGCATCTTTTCGCGTGGATTAGGCGCGTACATCGTCCGAATTGGGATTGTGTTGGCGATTCTTGCCACTGCAACAATGGTTTGGGCTTATAACTACACCAATGCACCTGGAAACTCTGGGGGTGCTCTAGATGCCGATCGCTGGAAAACGATCGTATTCACAACCCTGTGTTTAGCGCAGATGGGACACGCGATCGCCATTCGATCGAACACCAAACTCACGATCGAACTGAATCCGTTCACGAACCTCTATGTTTGGGGCGCAGTGATTCTCACCACGATTCTGCAATTGTTGTTAGTCTATGCTCCACCGCTCCGAGGCTTCTTCGGAACGCACTATCTCCCATTCAACGAATTGATGGTGTGTTTCGGTGTGAGTGCATTAATGTTTGTGTGGATTGAAATGGAGAAATTATTCTTCCGCTTTTATTTCAGCAAGAAGCGCTAAGAATTATTTCATCTAACTGTTTAGCCGTTCTCAAATCGAGGGCGGCTATTTCATTTGATACACTTGTGAGGAATTCGGATCGCGGATTGATCAATTTCCGAATTCCGAATGATCTTTTCTGCCTTCACCATGTATCTGCGCTCTCTGCACCTTCGCAATTTCCGCAACTATCACGATCAGTACATCGATTTTACGGCTGCAAAAACAATTCTGTTGGGCAATAATGCTCAAGGCAAATCGAATTTATTAGAAGCGGTTGAGTTGTTATCGTCGCTGAAGTCGCATCGAACTTCTCGCGATCGCGATTTGATTTTCGATGGTGAAATGCTATCTCAGATTACCGGACAGTTAAAGCGCGAAACTGGAGAGCTTGAATTGTCAATGACGCTACGAGAAAGCGGACGGCGAACGGTTGCTCAGAATGGTGTTTCTCTCCGGCGACAACTTGATTTCCTTGGCACATTAAACATGGTGCAATTTTCGAGTTTAGATTTGGACTTAGTGCGAGGAGGTCCCGATCAGCGCAGACATTGGATCGATGCGTTGTTAGTTCAACTAGAGCCAATTTATGCTTATGTGCTGCAACAATACAATCAAGTGCTGAGACAACGAAATGCACTCTTGAGACAGCGATTAAGAGAAGAAAGTGAAGGTAAAACAGTTGCGGCTCCAGATTTAGCCTTGTGGGATGCACAATTGGCGATCGCAGGTTCGAGAGTAATCCGACGACGGGCGCGAGTTCTCGATCGTTTAGCTCCATTTGCAGAACAATGGCATCAAGCCATTAGTGGCAGTACCGAAAAGTTAGAGATTCGATATGCGCCAAATGTAACGGCTGAAGAGGATACACCTGAAGCTTTACAGAGTGCGTTTTTAGAAAAGATTCAGGCGAGAGCGATCGCTGAACAACATCAAGGGACAACGCTCGTCGGGGCGCATCGAGATGAGGTGGAATTTATGATTAATCAAACGCCAGCCCGTCAATACGGATCGCAGGGACAACAACGAACATTGGTGCTTGCATTGAAGTTAGCAGAACTTAAGTTGATCGAAGATGTGATTGGAGAACCGCCGCTGTTATTATTAGATGATGTGTTGGCGGAATTAGATCTCAATCGGCAGAATCAATTGTTAGATGCCATTCAAGATCGGTTTCAGACTTTGATTACGACGACTCATTTAGGATCGTTTGATGCTCAATGGATTGATTCGGCGCAGATTTTAGAAGTGAAATCAGGACAGCTTTTTGCAAGTTGAAAGACCCTGTGCATCGTTGTCTATTCGCCCTAAGAGGGTGTTTGAGAAGTAATCGTTTGTCGCATTCACCCGCCCGGAAATGAATCTCCGGGCTAATCGGGGGAAGCCCACTAAACTGGGCTAAGAACTCCGCATTACTCTTCCAGCCCGCTTCAGCGGGGTTTCCTCCATTAGCCCGGAGATTCATTTCCGGGCGGACTGGCAACGCAGCAAAGCCGCTTTTTATACTTTTCAAACATTCTCTCAGGTATAGAAAGGCTCAAACAACACCTCTATTGAGGTCGATCGCACTTCTAATATTTTTACTCAAAGATGTCAGGAGATTTCTACGAAAGAGCTTACCGCTTGAAAGACTGCCCTTCGGCTTCGCTCAGGGCGCGATCTCTAGCTGACTGAGCGAAGCCGAAGACAGCGGGTAATTTGTTTTCGATAAATCTCCTCATGTTTCCCATTAGAGATATAACGTAATCGAAAGTACACATAACATCTCGATAATCTTATTTTATTACTCTAACGAGTTTTGTTATGTTCCTAACAGGAAAGATAACGTAATCGAAAGCAGATGTAATATCTCAATAAGCGCACTTTATTAATCTAACCACTTTTGTTATATTCCTAACAAACCTTTTAATATTCCAGATCAGAACAGACACAACTTTAGATGGAATCATAGCCAACTCAAAGTTCTACATGATTGAATTAAGCGATCGTATTCTCCACACCCAACCACAGGTGAAATACGCTATCGTCTCTGCCCAGAATCGACGCATAATAAACAATAGAACTATAAAACTCTTATGTCTTGTCCTACCGCATCTTGTACAGGCTCAGTCAGAGTTCTAGAGGCGCAACAAACTCTAAACCAGCACTTTAGTTTTGCACCCTCTCCACTTACAAAACCGAAGCGCAATCCTCACAAACTTTGCACGATCGTTGAAAATGGTCGTGTCGTCGTTCGCCCGGTTGAACCCTCTACGGAATCGGCTCAGCATCATGAAAATGCTGGTAATCAATAAATCGATGCCCTTCAGGAGTTTTGTACACTAAATCGACAAAGCGATAATTCCATAGAATCTCTTGTGGCACATAGACATGTCGATCGTGCAACACTTGAGCCACCGTTTCATCAATTCCACTTAGCATCACTTGAATCAAACAATTCGTTTCAGACATGGATTCTGGACTCATGCCATAGAGCGGACTATTTTCATCGATCGGGTGCATCACTAACCAAGTGAGTGCAAATCCTGGAGTTTGACTCCGAACTAATGCCAGATCGTGAATTCGACGAATGTAATGTCCTTCCGAAGTAATTTCATCTCGAAGTAAATACACTCGCATCTGAGCTTCTAAAATCTGATTTCGACGTTGATTCGCCGCACGAAAGCTCAACGTTGGAACCCCCTCATGCGGCGCGATCGTTGCAACTTGACTAAAGGCAACACGAGCCGTTGGACGCGAAAATCGAGCAAACGTAAACCCAGTGAGAATCGCGATCGCAACCATCGACACTAGCGATTCGATCGTCATAATCGACTGAGCATAAACCGTTTTCGGATACATTGCCCCATATCCGATCGTGGCAAAGGTTTGAATGCTGAAAAAGAAATAGTCTACAAACGACCCCGGTGTAGCATTCGCAATACAGTCTCCCCCTAACAAATAAATCCAGGCAAAGACAACATTGATTCCCAAGTAAACCCCAACCACGATCGCAAAAAACCCCATCCAGGGAACCGTCAGCACCAAATGATAAGGATCACGCCAGTAGGAATACCACGCATTCATTCCTACAATTTGGAAACGTCCACTTTCTTCAACGTGAATCTTAATCCGGCGATGTTTACGATGTCTGAGTCTCAAGGGTCTACCCTCATGGAACGATCGAAGTTTCATGCAAAGTCTAATAATCCGATCACCGAATTATAAGCTGATCGAGATTCAACCAGTTTCGACTTCCTTTCGATTGATTAAAAATGATAGAAACTGTGTTGTTCCCCGCTTTTAACGCAACATTCGGGATCGTTGTCGTATTCCAAACCGTCCAGTTTCCAGTTCCAGGAAAAACGTGAGCATTCACGATCGCTCTTCCATTCACAAAGATAAACCGAGTCGCGTTTCCTGCCGCTGCTGCATAACGCATCACTAGATCAAATCGTCCTGCATTCGGCAAAGTGAAATTAAAATCGACCCATTGCCCATCTCGATTCCACCCTGCAATATACCCTGAGCCTTCGTAACCTGTATAAACCGCTTCTAACACTAAGCTATGAAGTGTAGAAGTTTCAGCTTGCAATACGATCGCAGTTCGACTCGCAACGATCGAAGCATTTAACGCATCCATCGCAGCACTTTGACGCGACGCATCCGCAGTATCGAACTTCTGTCCCCAACACAATCCAAATTGATTTTTGGGATTGCGACATTCCTCCCAAATCGAATCGGCATTGCGAAGAATGAAATCTCGATAGGCTAACTTGTTCACGATACGATACAAGTCCGACAAGTTTCGCATAAAGATCCCTTTGAATTGCGGTCCATCCAATCCACAATTCGGCTCACAAGGTTCACGTAATATGCCATTCGGTGCGAGAAATTTTGTTGCTGCATCCGCGATCGATTGTGCAACCGTCAACAACGATCGGTCATTCGTACACTTCGACAAATCAATCAGCGCTCCCAAAATCACACCTTGATTGTAAGTCCAAGTCGGTTGACCGTTATTCTTGCATTGATCATTCAAACCATCATTGATCAAATTATTTTGATTGATCATTCCCGTTCGACGAAACCAATTCCAGGTTCGATTTGCCCAATCAAGATAACGCTGATCCCTAGTTCTGAGAAACAATCGAGCCGCGATCGCTAAAAACAACTCATTCGAGATCGCATTCTTATACTTATGTTCTTTGTTCCACCAAATCCCGCCACCACACTTGTTATCCCAACCTTTGGTCATGTCGTTAAAGATAACCCTCGACATATCCAAATATCGCGCTTCACCAGTGAGATCAAAGGCTTTGATCCAAGTCAGTGCCCACCAACCCTCATCATCGTAAAATTCATTTAAGAAGTTGTTACGTTTGTTCTTCTCAAATGTATTAAAAATATTAGTTCGATACGTTAAGGAATCAGTAAACGTGCAGTAATCGATCGTGGTTTCCAACACGTTCGCACTATTCCACCAACCTGTTGTATTCCACAGTCCCGTTGCAGTGTTGTAAAACGTTTGAAGCGTTGCCATTCCCGCATCCGCTCGTTCTCGATAAGTTGCAGCACACATTCTATTTCTTCCAATCACGCTACTGTGTGTTATAACGCAATCACTTAGATTTGCTCCTCACCTAAACAGAAGCAATTTAACGCCTCGTGTTGGAATTCGATTTTAAGTTACCTTAAATCTTCAATCTCAAATAAGCCATTTTCAAGTCTCTTGTTCATCACATTCGCCCGCCCCGGATTAGAAACCTACCGTGTACACACAAGTCGAATCATTCTTGATTCGTCGGTCATTGCCGAGATCCTTCGCCTCCTAAATCCCTCATCCTGGCGGACTTTGAAGGACGAACCCTTTTTAGAATTGGAGAACTCTTAACCCGAACTGACGTTAGAAAAAATGTGAATTTTTTGTAGCAACAGCTACCGTTTCAAGGGACTGATGCTAAAATTAAATCATGGTGATAAGAAAAACTGACCTCTAGGAAAAATTAAGTTATGAATAGAAATCGTCTCCACTCGGCAGAAGTTTCAAGACTGCATCGTGAGAACCTACAGCGGAATCTGCAACGTCGAATGGATGCAGCGAAAGCTCGTGGTGATCAGGCATTGCTTCGGATGCTTGAAGCAGAAGCAAACTACCTGAAATAATCTCTTCACTTTCTGAATCTCGAACTGAGCGCGACACCCGCCGCGCTTTTTTAATGGCTGAAATGGCTCACCTTGAATGGCTTATCGTGGCAGTCGAGTACCAAAATCGAGCGTAAACCAGACCGAATCCAACAGTAATAAATACTCTTCAGCCGATAAATTCCCAGAATGGCAGCAAGATTCCAGCGCTTGAGCGATCGAATTAAACAGCGCTTCTGAAAGTTCTAATTCACTAAATTGTTTCATGATCGAGGATACCAACTTGGAAATGCCGAGAAACTGAACAATTGGGGGCAGTGTCAAGCAGGGTTTCTCTGAGTATATAGATTTTCCCAGAAAAACTTTCCGTGTATCCTCGCTTTACCGAAAATTTACTGACCCGATTCCCGCGAATAATCTCCGGATTTGCCTCCTGTTTTATTCAGAAGATAGATCTGCTCGATCGTAATGGACTTCTCGATCGCTTTCGCCATGTCGTACAAGGTTAAAGCCGCGATCGAAGCTGCCGTCAGCGCTTCCATTTCCACACCCGTTTCCGCTTTAATTTTCACCGTTGCCTGAATTTCGTATCCAGGTAGCTCCGGTTTTGGCAAAATGTTCACCTCGACTTTCTGAATCGGCAAGGGATGACAGAGCGGAATCAGGTTCGAGGTTTGTTTCGCCGCCATGATTCCCGCAATTCGAGCCGTACCGAGAACATCGCCTTTCGGGGAATTGCCCGACTCGATCGCGTTCATCGTTTCCGGTTTCATTCGCACTTTTGCGATCGCGGTTGCCTGACGCGCGGTTGCCGATTTTGCCGAGACATCAACCATTTGCGCCTGTCCAGCGGCATCGAGATGGGAAAGCTCGATCGATTTTTCAGAATTTTGTGTCATTTGGGTCAGAACGTTGTATATTAAATAAGTGCTAACAAGGGCTTGTAGCTCAGTGGACTAGAGCACGTGGCTACGGACCACGGTGTCGGGGGTTCGAATCCCTCCTAGCCCGTTTAACATTTTAGGGGTGTCTTGGTGACATCCCTTTTGTTTTTTAAACCTGAAAAAGCCCCCCAGATTCTGAGGGGCGAAATGAATCAAACTTCAAACCTTACATTCCGCGATTCGGCTCAGCATAAGCCGTGGTTGCACGAGGCTTGCGAGTTCCAACTGCTGCACCTGCAAGAGACGCAGCCAAACCAAGCAACGAACCAATCACGAACGACCAGCCAGCGGTTGCAGTCGTACCTGCGATATTACGGGCATCTTGAGCCGAAATATTTGCATTCCCGCCCCCTTGCTGCACATCAGGCAAGCCTGTTTGAGGCAGAGCGCCCCCGGCAACGTTCGCTGCACTCGATACCGCCAAACCAAACGCACCCGAAACACCGCTTGCCAATAGGTAAGCACTCAGAGCCAAAGTGGTCGCCCAAAGAATTGCACCGTTGAGCAATGCCGTACTGCGATTCATCGGACCGCAAGCCCGCGCCATCACCCAGCTACCCAAAAACAGCGAAATCAACAAACTGAGCGTTGCCCAGATTCCGACTGCGCTTGCTACGCCGCCAGCATCCGATCGAGGTGCACCCGAATTCGCGATCGAGGTCGCTCCAATTGCTGCACCCAACGCGCTCAGAATCAACTGAGACACTAATGCAACGGTTAAACCTGCGATAATCGGACCCCAACGAACGCGATCGTGGTAATCACCTGCGACTGGAATGACTGCTGCTTCAGTGACCGGACGATTAGTATATGCCATTGTGAATTGTCTCCTCTAACAGGATAGTTATTTGCAAAGAAATTACTCTTGCCAACACTGTAGAGTTTTCATCGGAAGAATAACTCTACCGAGAGTGAGACGAGGTAGATCCATCGTTAGAGAGAAATATCCAGAGAAATATCGGGGATCACGATCGCGAACATCCGCACGATTAGCGAATTTTCACCGCTGTTCCGGTTGCAGTGATGAGCAAAAGAACGCCAGATTGATCTAAATTAATTGTCCCTGTATTGACTTCGATACCCACGATCGCATTGGCTCCCAGATTTTGCGCCCGTTTTTGCAATTCAGCCAGCGCATTCTGTTGTCCTTGTTCAAACACTCGCTCATAGCCCGCAGTTCGTCCGCCGATGATATCTCTGATTCCAGCAAAAAAATCTTTCAGCGCATTCGTCCCGTAAACCACTTCAGCAGTGACAATGCCAAGGTATGATTCGATCACTGCATTCTGGATCACATCGGTTGTCGTCATCAACATGGTTTTTCTACTCGATAACTCAGATTAAATAGATTCAAACTTCGATCGCTCATTCCTGATTATTCTGGGGTTTCTTGTAATTCTTAGTATGGTGAAAATGTTTCGTCTTCGTCGATCGCTCTTTTCTGTTGGACTGTTCCTTTGCCTCGGATTGATGCCGCAAATGGTCCGCGCTCAATCGAATGAGTTGGATAATTTGATCGAACAAGGGCGGGAGTATGTCGAGGCACGAAACTGGAATAGTGCATTACAAGCCTTTCAACGCGCTTCAACGATCGATAGACGCAATCCCAGAATTTTCTCTGGAATAGGCTTTGTCTTTGCTCAACAAGGTCGATTCCAAGAGGCGGCAGAGGCGTACCGACAAGCCGTGACGCTAGAGCCAGCGAATGCAGATTTTGTGTATGCACTCGGATTTAGTTTGGCGAATTTGGGCAATGATAGCGCGGCTGAAACGGCGTACCGTCGAGCGACTGAGTTGGATCGGCGCAATGTCAATGCCTTTTTGGGGCTGGGAACGGTATTAGCGCGTCAGGGTCAAACGGCTCAAGCGTTAGCGGCATATCAACAAGCAGCATCGCTCGATCGACGAAATGCAGCAGCGCACGAAGCGATCGGCTTGATGCTCATTCAACAAGGTAGAGTTGCCCAAGGAATTACCTCTCTGCGAACAGCCGCAACCCTTGATCCTCGAAGAGCAAGTACTCAAATCGGGCTAGGAATTGCTCTTTTAGAGCGGGATGATTTGCCGAGTGCTTTAGCCGCGTTTAATCAAGCCGTGCGAATTGATCCGAACAATCCGAAACTGCATTTGCAAATTGGTAAGATTCTGCGAGAGAAAGGCAATAATGCTGAGGCGATCAGAGCATTTCAGCGATCGGTCAACCTCGATTCCAGTTCAGTCGAAGCTCAATTTGCCCTCGCAGAAACGGCACTCGCTCAAAACGAAACGATGCGAGCAGTGATGGTATTTCGAGAAGTGGTCAAGCTCGATCCGAACAATGCGTATGCTTACTATCAGATGGGCATTGCCTTGAAAGCGCGAGATTTTCCCAGAGATGCGATCGAGGCGTTTGAAATGGCGAGAAAGCTATTTGAAGAACAAGGTAAGACTGAGGAAATGAAACAGGCGGAAAAAGCGATCGAGGAAACGAAGCGTTAAGCCACTCCGTATCCTGTATATGCCCGTTTGTAAGGGGGATGCAAGCCTAAAACAATGTCCTCCTTCGGAATTCCCATGTCAACTAAGTCGGCAGCTAGATCGCTCTCGGTCATGTTGCGCTGAATCCAGATTTTTCCATCCTTGATATCGAGATGAATGTAGCAATGATAAATTCGTTTCAGTCCATCCCATCCCACATCAAGTAATTGATAGTGATCGTGTTCTGGATCAAACACTAACTGACACTCGATCGGGCTTTGTTGCTGTTCGGTATCTGCTTGCGCTGTGAGAAGTTGGCGAATTGCTTGGCGATACTGTTCTAGTCTTTCCATTCGATAATCCTCTCGCTTTCTGGATCATAAGAAAAAACCGCCAGATCCAAATAATCTAGCGGCTTCTTCAAAACTTACGGTGCGGCAATCTTAGAAGGTGTTTGAGAAGTAGTCGTTTATCGCATTCATCCGCCCGGAAATGAATCTCCGGGCTAATCGGGGGAAGCCCACTAAACTGGGCTAAGAACTCCGAATGATTCTCCCAGTCCGCTTCAGCGGGGTTTCTTCCATTAGCCCGGAGATTTATTTCCGGGCGAACTCGCAACGCAGCAAAGCCGCTTTTTATACTTCTCAAACACCCTCTTAGGACTCTAACAAGCTCCGTAACATCCAAGCGGTTTTCTCATGCACTTGCATCCGTTGAGTTAAAAGATCAGCCGTCGGTTCGTCGTTCGCTTCATCCACAAGCGGGAACAACGATCGAGCCGTTCTCACCACAGCTTCTTGTCCTTGCACCAAGAGCGTGATCATTTCGGTGGCTTTTGGGACACCAGGCGTTTCATCGATCGAACTCAGCTTGGCATACTCGCTATAGGTTCCGGGAGCAGGATATCCGAGAGCGCGAATCCGTTCTGCAATCAAGTCCACAGCTAACGCAAGCTCCGTGTACTGTGTTTCAAACATTGTGTGCAGGGTTTGGAACATCGGACCTGTGACGTTCCAGTGGAAATTGTGGGTTTTCAAATACAACGTGTAAGTGTCTGCCAACAAGCGTGATAACCCTTCTGCGATCGCTTGTCTTTTTGTATCTTCAATGCCAATTGCAACTTGACTAACCATGATCTTCTCCTGAGATTAAAAGAGAGTGAGTGCTCCGGTAGTGGCTATTATCTCGCAGCCACATCGAAACTTAAGCTAAATGATGTTTAAGAATAGATTTCGGAGCGCGACGAACATTGCATAAAATCGTTTCGTGTCCGAGGCGGCTACAGGCTTCGTAGCGATGACAGCCTGAAAATCCATAGTATTGTCCGTCTACTTCTAAGACATCGATCGGTTCTTGTAGTCCAACCTCTGAAATCGATGCCATGAGATTTCTAACTTTCTCTTGGTCGTTCTGCCGAAACAAGGGGCGGCGAATTTGGTTGATGGGGATCTCTTGAACTTTCATGACTTTGCTCTTCACCCGACTTCTATATCATACTCATAATGACTTCGACTTGCAAGCTTTTTTCTGAATCATTTCTCCGGAGCCATAGAGCGATGCCGAGAAAATCGATTACATAAAGATGCTCGATCGAGACGTTCTGATCCGTGAAATTCCCATTACAATCAGACACAGGTTTTTACCTCTGCCGCACGTCCCCTTCCTGAATAGAAAGAGGCTTGACTCCCTTGGTTCTGACATTGACTAAACTCAATCCATTCATTCTCGGTCTCGCTGCATTGGTCGGATTTGCGACACCCACACAGGCTCAGTCGGATGTGGGAATTCAAGTTGGGATCGTGCAGCGATTTGGCGATCGAACCCAAGACGCGATGAGTTTGAAGGCAAATTCTGGCGATCGATTAACCATTCGATTCGATACCAATGGCAAGCCGCAGACACTTACGGCACAAGAAATTAAACTCGAAACAGTGATGCAGAAGCTCCCTCAGCCTGTGGTAGAGGAGCGTATCATTTTTAGTACGCATCGGAGTTTTGAGTCTGCTGAAGATCAGGCGCAAGAATGGAGAGCGCAAGGGATTGAAGTGGAAATTGCACAGCCTGATCGATGGCAGGTTTGGGCGAAGCGCGATGTGTATAACACGCCATTAGTTCGGCGATTGTTGCTCAGAAGTTTGCAAGCGAAAGGGATTCAGACGGCTCGGATTGAGAGTCGAGTGGTTCAGGAAGTACCGCGTCCGAGTTGGGTATTGAATGGGTTCCGGTATACCCGCGATGTGGTGGATATTTCATCGGGATTAGGCGTGATTCAGGTCGATCGAGAAAAAGATGATATTCCCAACCGCCCGTATGGTGGCGTATTGCGAGTTCAGCCGAATGCGTATGGCAACTTTACGCTTGTGAATTTTGTCGGAGTGGAAACATATCTCAGAGGCGTGGTTCCTCATGAGATTGGAACTTGGGCACCTCAACCTGTGTTAGAAGCTCAGGCAGTGTTAGCTCGAACGTATGCGCTGCGGAACTTGCGACGATTTACGATCGATAACTATCAACTGTGCGCGACGACTCAATGCCAGGTGTATCGAGGATTAGAGGGAGCCGCAGCTTCGACCGATCGAGCGATTCAGGCAACTCGCGGCAAGGTTCTCACGTATCAAAATGAACTCGTAGATGCAGTTTATTCGTCAACCAGTGGCGGTGTCACGGCTGGATTTAATGATATTTGGCATGGTTGGGATCGTCCTTATCTTAGAGCCGTCGTTGATTCGGTCAATCCCCTATGGGATTTGCAAGCCCGAAGTTTATCGGATGAGCGGAATTTCCGAGCGTTTATTAATCAGAAGAAAGGCTTTAACGAAGATGGGACGGATATGTTCCGCTGGCGGTATCAAGTTTCTCTCGCTCAATTAAATCAGGAGCTACGAGAGTATTTGAAAGCGGTGCGGCATCCTTTGGTGAACTTCAAAACGATTCAGAATATTCAGATTACTCAGCGATCGAGTGGCGGAAGAATTCTGAAGTCTCAGATTGTCACTGATGCAGGCACGATCGAGCTTGAAAAGGACGATATCCAAACCGTATTTGAAGCGCCTGCGAGTACCTTGTTCTACGTCGATGCGATGATGGACAAGAAAACGCTCAAGGGCTTTGTCTTCACAGGGGGCGGGTTCGGACATGGAGTAGGAATGAGCCAGGTTGGATCGTACAACTTGGGTCGATTGGGCTGGACCAGCGATCGTATTCTCAGCTTCTACTTCCCTGGAACGCAACTGCAACCGATTAATAGTTCGATTACTTTGTGGCGCGATCGATCTAACGAACAAGCAGCGAATCGTTAGACGGTGTTTGAAAAGCGATCGTTCATTGCGCTGCCCCGCCCGGAAATGAATCTCCGGGCTAATGTGGGAAGCCCACTGAACTGGGCTAAGAATTCCGTATTAGGCTCCCAGTCCGCTTCAGCGGAGTTTCTTCCATTAGCCCGGAGATTTATTTCCAGGCGGACTCACAACGAAGCAAAGCCTATTCTTATACATCTCAATCATCCTCTAGAACGATCGCCAAACTTCTCTCACCACTTGCCGAACCACTTCAAACGGTTGACTAGCAGGTGGTAACGGAATCATCTCATTCGAGAACACATAATAAATCTCACCCGCATCGCTGACCTCAAAATTGGCATCATATTCTCGTGCCCAAAGATCTAAATGGCGACGGGCAATTTCAGGCTCAAGCCGCGTTGCTCTAGAAAAATCAAGCAGCGAAATTCGTCCCTGTTTGAGATGGAGCAATTGGAAAAAGCGATCGCGAATAGCGTGACGATTTGCCTTGGAACTCGCGTAAAGTAAGAGTCCCCCGATCGCGCTTGGAGTTAGACCAAAAAACACCAGAAAAATCAGCAAGATCGTTAAAGCCCAGGTCGGAGGTTGTAGCGCCAGAATTGACAGTGAAAGCGCGATCGACACCACGCCACCGCCGCAGAGAAAGACACTACCTAACGCTTTACTTGCTACGCTCCAAAACCGATTCATGCGCCACTCCAGGAGAACTTATCGATCGCAATTATTTATTAGCCTAACTTGTTTTTCTGCGATCGATTTGATCGGTTTTCCGAAGAAGTAGGGAGTGGGGAGTAGGGGGTAGGGAGTAGGGGGTAGGGAATAGAAAACAGATGATACCTCACTCCCCACTCCCCACTCCCCACTCCCCACTCCCCCTCAAAGTAGATAGCTGAAATCCCGCAGTTTACGTTACTTTAGGAAACAGAACCGCGTACCCATTGCTTCTATGTTTTCTAGACTTGTCCAAACTAGCTCTCGTCAAGGTGAAATCGTAGAAGTCGTCTTCCGAAATGGATGGGACTATATGCGGCGACTGCTCACAGGTGGCAAAGTAGATGAGCCGAAACTTCCTCCGCCTGCGGTGCTGCGAAATATTTTGGTTGATTTGGGTCCGGTTTACGTCAAGCTGGGACAACTTCTGAGTACACGTCCCGATCTGCTGCCTGCTGAATACATTGACGCACTTTCTACGCTTCAGGCTGAAGTGCCGCCAGTGGATTGGTCAGAAGTCGAAGTGATGTTGCGAAAACAATTCAATCAGCCGATCGAAGAAATCTTTGCCTCGATTAATTACAAACCTGTTGCCGCTGGCTCGATCGCTCAAACCCATCGGGCTGTCTTAAAAGATGGTCGTCCAGTTGCGCTCAAAGTTCAGCGTCCTGGATTAAGTTCAGTCGTTGAACAAGACATTGCACTGATTCGATTGATTGCGCGATTGGTGGCGCAGACGGAATTTGGGCAGTACTACGATATTGTGTCGATCGCTGAAGAATTCGCGGAAGCACTGAGAAATGAACTCGATTTCACTGAAGAAGCTCGTTACACGGATCAGCTGAGACAGAATCTTGGCAATACTCGCTGGTTTGATTCTACAAAGTTAGTCGTGCCGCAAATTTATTGGGAGTACACCACTGATAAGCTGATTGCGATGGAGTGGTTGGATGGTGTTGCTGTACTTTCTGCATTTCCGCCGATCGGATTTGATGGCACAACGGACTTACAAGAGCGTGAAGACATCTCGACTTTGCTACTTCGGGCATTCTTTCAGCAAATCTGTTTAGATGGCTTCTTCCATGCAGATCCGCATCCTGGAAATGTTTTTTATCTCAATGATGGTCGAGTTGCATTGCTCGACTGTGGAATGGTTGGGCGACTTGATCCGAGAACACAGCAGTTAATTCTGGAATTGGTGTTAGCGATCGTCAATTTGGATGCTCAAAGATGCACTCAGTTAGTTCTGCAACTTGCACCACCTGTTCAACCGATCAATCGAGTGAAGCTAGAAACGGAATTCGATCGACTGTTACGCCGCTACTATAGTTTGAACATTTCGCAAGTCAACTTTAGTAAGCTAGTCTATGAAGTGCTGCAAGTAGTTCGAGATAACAAAGTTCGAGTACCTGGAAACTTAGGGCTTTGTGCAAAAGCGATCGCGAATTTGGAAGGAATTGCTCGATCGCTTGATCCAAACTTCAACATTCCGAACAAGATTCGCCCGATGATGACTGAAGTATTTCAGCGGCAGATTGTGGGAGAAGCACCTTTAATTGCATTGTTACGAACTGCATTGGATGTGAAGAACTTGTCGCTGCAATCACCGAGACAGGTGGAACTATTGCTCGATCGAGTGACTTCTGAAACCTTGCAGTGGAACCTTTCGATCCGAGAAGCAGAACCCATTAGACGCACGATCGATTCTTCTGCAAATCGGTTGTCTTTTAGTATTGTGGTTGGCTCTTTGATCATGGGAGCTGCGATTATTTCTGCGAATACTCAATCAAGTCAAGTGTATTGGGTGAGCGATGTGCTGTTTGCTGCTGCAAGTTTTCTAGGTTTGTGGCTGATTTTGAGTATTCTACGATCGGGTCCTTTACGATAGTGCAAATATGACAGTTGATGTGCCAATGTAGGAAGCGGACGAAGTGACCCTTCTGAAACGATCGAGCTTCTGTAGAGTAAAGCTTATCCATTCAGGACAACTTCATCCCTGCCCGGAGGCGCTTCTATGTCTCGACCGGAGAATCGTCGCGTTGTACTAGAGCTAGATGCGAATCATCCCAACTTTTTGACGGGATTAGAGCTTTGGATACAGCTTGGACTGTTGAGCGATCGACAAATTCTAAAACTCAGTCAGCAATATTTGACGAGTGTTCTGCCCGAAATTGCAGTTGCTCGATCGACAACGGATTTTATTAGCCCCGTAGAGCCAGCATTACCAAGTCCTGCTCCACCCCCAACTCCAAGACAGCCGAATGTATTGGAACAGATTGCGCGATCGTTCCAACAAGAACTGAGTGTTGTTTGGCTCTTGGCATTAGGTGTATTTCTGGTTATCATCTCATCTGCTGTTCTTGCAGCAAGCCAGTGGCAGAACGTTTCGTCGATCGGACAATATTTGGTGTTGCTCGGCTATACGATGAGTTTCTGGGGAGTGTCGTTTTGGACTGGGCGACAAGCAAGATTACGGCTCACCGCTTCGACGCTACAGACTTTAGCATTGTTGTTAGTTCCCATCAACTTTTGGGCGATCGATCGCTTTTTGCTGCAATCGATTCAATCTATTTCACTCGTGACAGCGCTAATTGCTGCAATGATGCTGAGTGGAATGGCGATCGCGGTATTTCGGCAAAGATTTTCGAGTTCAGCACTCATTACTTCTGCATTGGTAAGCTATCTAGGCTTGAGCTATTTGCAGTGTGGTTGGAGTTTTGCAAATGTGCCGTTGTTAGCAACTTATCTCGGAACAATTACAGCATTCATTACCGTTCGTCCGACGACTGCTTTTGTGCGATTAGTCTTTCCGATCGTTGCGATCGTCCTCCTTTTCTTCCGCGCTATTTTCATCGCAGGGATCGATATTGCTCAACTTGGTTTGGCATTTGGGATTGTGGGATGGCTAGTTGCACGAGTGGCACAGCAACATTCACTCGCGCTGCTTTGGGCGATCAGCGCGGGATTACTTGGATTTGGCTGGCTCGTTTCTGTGGGAACGATCGTATGGCAAGCATTGATAGTCAGCAGCTTAGGACTGTTATTTTGGTGGAAATTGCTCCAACGGTATTGGCGACAGTTCGACGTGATTGCTTTGTTGGTCGTGGGATTGCAGTCGATTTGGTTAATTTGGCGCTTAGTCCCTGACTCGCTGCAATCTCAAGTGGTGAACATTACGACCACTCTGACTCAAGCTCAAACGGTTCCGTTTACGCTGTTAGGGATTGTTCTCTTTCCGTATTTGATTGGCATTCTTGTGATCGCAAATTGGTTAGAGCGCAATGAGAAATTTGAACTTGCTAGATTTACAGAATCGATCGCGCTTTTATTTGGAATTGGATTAACTGCAATTAGCTCATTTGCTCCTGCAACGCGCACACTCACTCTTCTAGCTTCGACAGTTACTTTAGGACGCTTCACTCAGCAGAAACACAATCCGATCCAGCTTGTTTATGGGACTCATCTTGTTGGATTAATGACGCTGGTAGCTGCGACCGACTGGCGATTTTCAAATCTGGAACAGTCAACTTGGGCAACAATTTTTCTGGGAATTGCGATCGCTGAATGGAGCTTTAGTCTCTTCAGAGATCGAATTTGGACTCAGAGTGCTTGGTATTTCGGCTTTGGAGTTGCAACGTTATCGTACATTCTATTTCTTGAACCATCTCCTAAATTCGCGATCGTTTGGATATTAGTGCCAGCTTTCCTGACTGGAATTGCCATTCGAGATCAATCGAGACGAACGGATGCGAGTTGGACAAGTACGATCGGGCTGTTTATGGTGCAAGCTTTAGCAATACAACATCGAGAAACTGGATTGTTGAGCTTAAGTCTTGCAACCGTTTTAATGCTCGTGAACACACGATGTTTAGCCAGGATTGAACTTGCCTATCTCACGTTTGGGTTTGGTTTCAGTGCGATCGGTTGGTGGATCTGGCATTGGTTCCCAGGATTTACTGTGGAATCGTGGTTGCTTGTCGGTGCGATCGCATTAACAATCCTGTGGCAGTTCTATCGCTGGGGACAATCTCATCGATCGAACTTCATCACGCTTTTTGCACAAGCCGCTGATAGATGGGCAATTGGATGGAGCGCGATCGTTCTTGTGAGCTTGAGTCTACGTACTGTACAAATCTATGAAACGAGTGTGCTACCGAATGTTCTAACAATGATTGCTGCTGGTTTAACGACGAGTGCTTTAGTGTTTCGCACTTGGCAGGCTTCCTCAACTTTGACATTCATTGGAATTGGGATTGGACTAGAGCTACTGATTGCAGAAGGTTTAGCATGGTTTGAACCTTCTCTGGCGCGGTTATGTGTCGCAAATGTGGTCTTAGGGGTTATTGTTCAATTGTTTGGAGAGCTTCGACAACGGCGCAATTCTTCAGAACCCTTGTCGATCGAGTGGCATATCTTACCGATCGCCTATGGAATCTTTGCACTAATGCTGCGATCGCAGTTATTTACTGCATGGACAGGTTTAGTTTCATTGGGAGTTGCTTGGATTGCTATTGCGATCGGAAAACGGAGATCAGAATATCAACCTCTGACCTATGCGGGTGTGATTGGAACCTCGATCGCGGCTTATGAACTGGTGTTGTATCAGGTCAGAACATTGCCGATGAGTGATCAACTCATGGCGATCGCGACTTTAGGTGCAGTTCTGATGTTGCTCTATCGTATTCCTCGATCGAGAATGCTTCGCGCTTTGAATCTGAGTGTAGAAGACATTCGACCCCTTGCTCACTTGCACTGGGCAATCAGTAGCATTTTCCTAAGTGTTGCAGCACTCCTGACGTTGCTTATGCCTGATTCCTCTGGGATTTTAGCTTTGGTTGGATTTACAACTGGAATGGTGCTATCACTCTATGCAATTTGGCAAGCGCGGCATCGTCCAGTACAACTCGCAACAGAAGCATGGCTGTATGCAGGATTGTTAGAAGCAGCGGGATTGATGTGGTATCTCAGCACAAAGCCTTGGTTTAGTGGATTCTTTAGCGGTGTGGTGCGACCGTATGCAGCAGCGATTAGTGCGATCGCGGCATTTGTACTGTTTGCGCTACCTTGGGATCGATTGGGATGGGCGAGACAACCTTGGCAGCGGGTAGCATTAGCACTTCCGCTATTAGTATTGGCTGGAACGGCTGGAATTGTTCATCCGGTTAGCTTAATTGTCATTGCCGTCTTTTATAGCTTAGTTGCTTCGATTCAGCGTGAAGTGCGCTGGACTTATCTTAGTGTCGGTCTGTTGAACTGGCTCGTGTTCGATCAACTGCACCAATTAAATGTAGAAAGCTTGTTTTGGCAGGTTTTACCGATCGGCTTATCGATTTTGTACTTCGCTCAAATCGAACCGACGTTTGTACAACAGCGATCGTCGCGTCATTATGTTCGTCTGTGTGGAGCGGGATTGATTTGTGCCACCGCGTTACTCACTCAAGAGAACTATGGAATCCTGCCTGGGATTGTGAGTTTGATTGTGATTTTTGCTGGATTAGGGCTACGAGTTCGAGCCTTTTTGTACGTTGGAACGCTGGTCTTTTTGCTCAATGCGATCAATCAACTGATTGTGTTTATCGCATTGTATTCATTACTCAAATGGATCATCGGATTGTGTCTTGGCATTCTGCTGATCTCGATCGCTGCAAACTTTGAAACTCGACGCGATCAGATGACTGCTTTAATGCAGAACTGGCTCACAGAACTAGAAGACTGGGATTAGATTCTCGATCGCTCCTCGTATCTACTACACTCATTGACAAAAGGCTTAAGCAATTAAACTCAGTCAATCAACGAATGTTAACTCGATTGACTTTACTTCGTTGAATGGGAGTCGAGACGTTTTTCAGATGTTTCTTTTGGGGTGAATCTCTACGATAGGGACAGTTAAGCAAAGCGCTTAGCAAACAGGTCAAACCGAGTATTCAACTCGCAAGATCACGAATAGCAGGAAACGAAATCAGTGAACCCTTCTATTCCACCCAAACCACGCATAAAGGAAGCATCAAAATGTCACAAGCAAACGTCGAACAATTCATCCAATTGGCAGCAAAAGATACAGCCCTGCAAGAGCAATTGAAGTCCTCTGCTTCCATGCAGGACTTCCAAACCAAGATGGTAGAGCTAGGTAAACAAAAAGGTCATACTTTTGTTCAAGAGGATGTCGCATCATACATGCAGACTCAAGCGGCTCAAACAACCGGGCGCAGTCCTAGTGAGAAGCTGACGGAAGAGGAATTGGAAACCGTAGGAGGAGGTTCAACTCCTTTGTGTGTTATCGGTTTGGGCAGACTTGCTCTCGAAGCCTACAAATACACCAATTCCTAACTTTGCGATCGCAAAAGTTGCAAGCCCAAACTCATTAAGTTCACTCAAAAAATTCGCAGAGGCTCGATGAGAAAGAGCCTCTCCAGTTCCTTCTTGTAACGAAATCAGTGAACCCTTCTATTTCACCCAAACCACACAACACAAAGGAAGTATCAAAATGTCACAAGCAAACGTCGAACAATTCATCCAATTGGCAGCAAAAGATACAGCTCTGCAAGAGCAATTGAAGTCCTCTACTTCCATGCAGGATTTCCAAACCAAGATGGTAGAGCTAGGTAAACAAAAAGGTCATACTTTTGTTCAAGAGGATGTCGCATCATACATGCAGGCTCAAGCGGCTCAAACAACCGGGCGCAGTCCTAGTGAGAAGCTGACGGAAGAGGAATTGGAAACCGTAGGAGGAGGTTCAACTCCTTTGTGTATTGTCGGCATTGGCAATCTTGCTTACACCATCTGGACAGCATCCTAACTCTGCGATCGCAAAAGTTGCAAGTCCGAACTCATTGAGTTAACTCAAGCAATCTGCGGAGGCTCTTCCTCAATGAGCCTCTTCAGTTCCTTCTTTAGATATGCAAGGATGCAATAAAATGACAGAATCTGCTTTCACAACGATTGTCACTAATGCTCGATCTTTTTCCGAGTATTGCAACTCCGGTGATCATTCTCAACTCAATCAATATCTGGAGCATTGGTGTCAGGTTGTCGCTCAAGGAGACCAGGAAGTTTTTCGGAAGCGGCTGCAATGGGATGGGATAGAGATCAACGCAGCACGTTCAAGTCGAAGCTCAGTTGCTGTTGCTGAGAGGGAAACGCTACCAGGTTGGGCGACAACCTTAAAACAGGTTGTTGCAACTGCCTCACAGTGGAAATCAGCACCTAGACAACGCCCGATCGCGAGTGATCCATTTCCACTCAGCACTAACTCTGAAAATCCACTTCCCTTTGAAGATTTACTGTTGCCATTGATTGATGTAGCACGACAAAAGCTATTGGCTCAGGTAGACTTATCCGCTCATAATTTGCTATCAGAGCAAGCCTACTTAGAACTAGAACGATCGTTGCTGATTTCGCTCGTTAATCTCTGTGATAAGACCTTAGAGAAGGAGTTTTATGACTTTCGCCCCTTCGGATATCGTTTACTCAGTCTGACAGAGATAAAAACAGAACCTGAGCCAGAGACAACTTACTACCAAGCCTTTGTTCAATATCTCTTGCAGGATGGACTCCTCACGCTCTTTCAAAAGTATCCAGTATTGGCAAGATTAATCGCGACTCGAATCGATTTCTGGGTAGAATTAACAGCGGAATTGTTGCAACGTCTAAAGACAGACATCGCTGAAATCCAGCAGATGTTTCAGCCTGAACAAGAGGACAAGGAACATTTCGTCCCTTACTCATTAGGAAAGGTGACTGAAATAAAAGCAAACTTATCTGATCCTCATCGACGCGGACGCTGTGTCATGGGTCTGACTTTTGAATCAGGACTAAAGCTAATTTATAAACCCAAAAACTTAGGGTTAGACAGTGCCTATCAGCAGCTTTTAGAATGGTTTAATCAACGGAATGCACCTTTAGCTTTCAAAACCGTGAAGGTACTCGATCGTTCAAACTACGGTTGGGTAGAGTACGTTGAGCAATTACCCGTTGAAGATGAATCAGCAGCACAGCGTTTCTATCAACGGTCAGGGATGCTGTTGTGCTTGTTTTATGTTCTGAATACAACCGATTGTCACTACGAAAACTTAATTGCCTGCGGTGAACATTGGGTGCTGATCGACATGGAAACATTAATGCACCCGGATGCCCGTGATATGGAAGAATCGCCTGAAAAACAGCTTCAAACCTCTGATAATCATCTGCTACAGAAATCAGTGCTTCGCAGTGGATTGTTACCTCATTGGGATTTTAATAAAAATAATCCTGTTCCATACGATGTCAGTGGCTTGGGAAGTATTGATGCAGACGCGGCACTCAGAGATCGCGTTCTGGTCTGGAGATTGATCAATACTGACAATATGCACCGAGCCTATGAGACGTTGGCGCTCCCTTCTGAGAAAAATGTTCCCATGCTGAATGGGATGCCGTTATCTCCCAGCAAATATCTTGATGAAATCGTTGTAGGGTTTCGTCAAATGTATGGCTTCTTAATCCAGCACCGTGAGGCGCTTTTAGCAGAGAATAGTCCCTTGGCTAAATTCTCCGGGCAGCAGGTACGATTCGTTTTCCGGGCGACTAAGGCTTATACCATGATTCTACAAAGCCTTTTAGAACCCGAATATTTGCAAAATGGATGCGATCGCAGTATCGAACTAGACATCCTATCTCGCGTTTTTCTAACGTGTCAAAATCAACCTTTAGCTTGGTCAATTTTATCTTCAGAAGTGCAAGCAATGGAGCAGTCAGATATTCCTTATTTCGCTGCCAAGTCAGATAGCGATGCGCTAACAGTGGGATTAGAACAACCGCTTTTAGGATACTTCAAAGCACCCTGCTACGAGCAAGTTATCTCCCGATTGCTAGAGCTAGAAGAAGCAGATTTAATTCGGCAAGTGGCACTGATTCAAGAGAGCTTCCAGACTAGAGCATCGCGTCCACTTCACTGTTAAGTATCGCTGCCAGTCTTGTTGGCAAGACGGATACATGAATCAGTTATATGCAAGGTGAGCAAGATGCTCAACCCCAGAGAAGCGATCGACTGTTTTGATTGAACAATCTTTGAAGTTTAGCAATAGGTAAAAACCATGACTGACGTTCAACTCCACGTACCCATTAAAGCAACAGGTTGGTTACAGGACAGACCCGACGATCGAGACAAAACAAACTTTATCGAGGTGCTGACTGAGCTACCAACATCTGTGGATTTAAGAGAATGGTGTTCGCCGATCGAACATCAGGGGAATCTGAATTCCTGTACAGCTCATGCTGCAATCTCGTTAGTCGAGTATTTTCAAAGACGAGCGTATGGCAATGATTTCAATGCTTCTAGACTTTTTCTCTACAAAGTGACCCGAAACTTGCTGGGCGTATCGGGCAATTCCAATGCTTTTTCGAGAGATACCATGAAAGCGCTTGCTATCTTCGGCGTACCTCCTGAAGAATACTGGGCTTACGATGAATCGAAATTAGACGAGGAACCTCCAGCATTCTGCTATAGCTATGCCAGCCGATATCGAGCGATGGACTACTTTCGCATTGATATCAAAAACAGACCAAGAGCTGTTGTTTTGCAGCAAATCAAGGCAAATCTTGCTGCCAATCGTCCTGTGATGTTTGGAATGTTGTGCTACCAGAGTTGTATGTTACAGTCCCAAACTACGGGAAAAATCCCAGTTCCGACGGATTCTGATCTCAGGGTTGGAGGTCATAACATGGCAGCCGTTGGTTACGATGACACAATCAAAATCAAGAACACTGATGCGACAGGGATGGAAACGACAGGAGCGCTGCTCATCAGAAACTCTTGGGGAACCGAGTGGGGTGAGAACGGGTACGGTTGGCTCCCTTACGACTATGTTTTAGAACACGATCGACCTACTTTTTCTTTACTCTCGATGGATTGGTGGACGATGTTGAAACAGGACTGGCTTGATAAAGGGGAATTTGAAATCAAGAAGTAAGGCAGCAGTAGAAGAAATAGTGCTGAACAGTTCATTTACAAAACAAGGAGAATCACAATGACAACGACTCAAGAATCGCTTTCTGCAAACAAACCGATGCCGAAAAGTATCCTTGCCAGCAGAACATTTTGGGGAGCAATGCTGACACTGATTGTTGCGATCGCGCCCAAGGTTGGTGAGATGGTGGATAACAAAAGAATTGATGGTGCAAGTATTTCTCAGCTTGTTGTGCTGTTTGGAACCAGTACGCTGACCATTCTGGGAAGGGTTGATGCGAAACGACCGATTTACACACCAGATGGATTGCCGGGTCCAAACAAATCTGATCTCCAAAGTTAAGCGATCGCGCTCAATTCGTATTCGCCAGACGGCATCGTTAAACCGCGAGCCGTCTGGAACTGTTAACTCGATCGCAGCTTGCTAATGGTTAGAAGTTGCGATCGAACATTTATCATTTCGTTGATCTCACGATGACAGACTGTGATGAAGCATTTGCTGAAAGTATTGCTGGTATAACTGACAACTGACGATCGCTTGATTGCCCGATTGATGGATCAATCCCATGCTGGTCAATTTGTGGGCGAGAATGGATTCCGTGTGAATCGGCTCAGTTGCATTTAGAAGTCTTCCGAAAGCATGAGCTAAAGCAGGCTGTTGCTGGAGTGTGACCCAGTGACGCTGTAAATGATGCTGATAGATACCTGTTGAGGTTGGGGCGATTTCGAGTAGTCGATCGAGGGTGAATTCGCCTCGGCTGAGATAGTAGAGTGCAACATGAATCAGGGCAGGATGTCCGCCGACTAAGTTCATCAGTTGTTGGGCTTCATTACTGTCCAGATCGAGATGATAGCGTTGTGCGAGTTGTTGAACTTGCTCTAGGTTGAAGCAGGTTAGCTGAGCAGCAAGCCCGACATTGAAGGGAGACTGATTCAATTGGAGCGGCACATACACTTCGGTTGAATGAGCCATCATCAGACGGAAATTTTGCCAGATGGGGAGCCGTTTGGCTTCTTCGTACCAGGAACGCAACAGAGGTAGAACATCTTGGGCAACGAGTGGATGCTCGAAAATCTGATTGACTTCATCTAAGGCTAGAACGAGCGGCGCATTTAGTTGAGCTAATAAATAGTTGCGGAAGTAAAGTGTACAGCTTACTTTGCTGCCAATGTCATCATCCCAGTACTCATCGAGTTTGGGTTCGAGTTGCAATTGATGGGACACACTGACACAGAGCCAGCGTAAAAAACGATTTAAGTCATCACAGATCGCTCGATCGATTTGTTCCAAGCTGAGATAAACGGTACGATAGCCTGCTTGGTCAAGCTGATGTAACACCTGCAACAATAGCGAGGTTTTTCCCATTTCTTTGGGAGCTTTCACGCGCACTAATGCCCCAGGTTTTTGGAGTTCTTCAAAGACTTGGGTTTCGATCGGGGGTCGGGCAATGTAAAACGGAGAATGAACCGCGATCGGACCACTGGGAAAAGACGGCAACATCTGGTTTGTTGGCGCGATCGCGTGTGGCGTTTCTACGCTTGGTTCCGGTATGGATTGAGCGATAAAGGATTCTAGAATAATCCGACAGTTTTTCTTGGTGAGACGTTGACCCGCGATTTGTGAGAGTCGATGAAGCAATTCTGGCGCAACGACATTGGTTAAGTAGCCAGGACTGTAACCGATTTCGTCGGCAATCTGGTGATAGGTTTGGAACTGCCAAATTCCCTGAAGAAGCAGTGTTTCTGTAGAATTTAATGGGCGGTTGTTACGAGAAATGAGTTCGCGGTTAAGAGTTTCAAAAAGATTATCCTGCTTCATAAAGAACCGTCCCTGTTCCATAGATCAATGTGTCAGTCTTAAACCAGCGATGACCACAACTTATCGCGCCTGAACTCCGCAATTCTGTCACAGAGGAAATCAACGTATGAGTTTTTTCATGAGATATTTTATGAGATTTGTAGATTTAACCATTATTAAACATCAGTTATTGATTTGAAAACAGGCTTAAAGGCGCAAGGAAGTAGATGTATAAAATCAACCATTACCAAGTCGGCGGAAGTCTGCGCTGGGATGATCCGAACTATGTCAGGCGACAGGCAGATATCGACCTTTATCGTGCCTTAAGTACGGGTGAGTTTTGCTACTTGTTTAATGCTCGACAGATGGGTAAGTCTAGTTTAATGGTAAGGGCTTTTCATCAACTTCAGGAAAATGGGATCGCCTGTGCTGCGATCGACCTTTCCCGAATTGGCAGTACGAGTGTAACGCTAGAGCAGTGGTACAAGGGATTAGCCGTCGAGCTTTGGCAAGCGTTTGATTTGGTTCAACTCATTAATTTGAAAAGTTGGTGGCAGGAGCGGCAGGATCTTTCCCCGGTGCAGCGATTAGCACAATGGATCGAGACTGTATTGCTCACTGACGTTAAGCGTGCGGATCAATCGCATCCGAACATAGTGATTTTTCTTGATGAGGTCGATAGTGTTTGTAGTTTGGAGTTTCCTGTGCAGGACTTTTTCGCCCTGATTCGGGCTTGCTACAATCGCCGTAGTCTTCAACCAGAGTACCAACGACTTACGTTTGCTTTTTTGGGGGTAGCAAGACCTTCGGATTTGATGATTGATCAATCGCGAACGCCGTTTAATATTGGTCACGCGATCGAGATCGAGGGCTTCCAACAATCCGAAGCTCAGTCTCTAGCACAAGGTTTAGTCGGTGCAGTCAGTGATCCCCAACTTGCGCTCCAAGAAATTCTCACTTGGACAGGCGGACAGCCTTTTTTGACACAGAAATTATGTCGATTAGTGGTAGAACGCTCAGATTCAGAAATAGACGATCGCAAACAGATTTCCGACATTGTGCAGCAGGAGATTCTTCAATCTTGGGAATTCCAGGATGAGCCAGAACATTTGAGAACGATTCGCGATCGCGTTTTAAGCAATTCAGATCGATCGCTCAAGCGACTGGGACTCTATCAGCAAGTGTTAGATTCAGCCGTTCCCTTTGATGGCAGTGACGAACAAATGGAACTTCTGTTATCTGGGCTAGTCGCAAATCAGCAAGGGCAACTGGTGGTCAAAAATCCGATCTATCGGGCTATTTTCAATTCTGAGTGGATTAATCAACAATTGTCTTATCTTCGCCCGTATGCGCCACTTTGTGCTGCCTGGATTGCAAGTGGAAAACAAGATAGCTCTTGCCTACTGCGTGGTCAACCTTTGCAAGATGCGCTCATTTGGGCATTGGGAAAAAGTCTCACCGATCAGGACTATCAGTTTTTAGGTGCAAGTCAAGAGCTTGCGAAACAAGAGGCACAACTCGCACTAGAAGCGGTCGAACAGGCAAATCAACTTTTAGCAGAAGCAAGACAGAAAGCCAATCAGGAAGTTCCGAAACAGCGAATTCGCGCTCGTTGGATTCCGACAGTTGCGATCGGGATGACTGCGCCTGTTCTACTGCTCCGAGTCCTGGGATTTCTGCAAGGTTGGGAATTGAATCTATTCGATCAATTTCTGCGGTGGCGACCTCTAGAATCGCGGGATGAACGGATCACGGTTGTGATGATCGAGGAGTCGGATCTACAGCAATTTGGCTATCCGATCCCCGATCGCGTTTTAGCTCAAGCGATTAACAATATCAAAGCCCAACAACCACGAGCGATCGGATTAGATAACTATCGAGATTTGCCTGTAGAGCCAGGACATCAAGCATTAGTTCAAGTTTTTCAATCTACACCGAATCTATTTGGAATCGAGAAGGTTGTGGGAACTCCAGTTGCACCCCCTCGCGTTCTGCGCCAATCGCAACAGGTTGGTTTCTCGGATCAAGTTGAGGACAGTGATGGAACAGTACGTCGCGCTCTGTTATCGATTTCTCCAAAAGATAATGTTCAGTACAGTTTAGCGACCCGGCTCGCTCTGCATTATTTATCTTTTGAGAAAATTACATCTGAGTCTTTAGGGGGACAACGCTTACGGTTAGGAAAAGCAACCTTCGATCGACTAGAGCGCAATGAAGGCGGCTATGTTGGTGCGGATACTGCGGGCTATCAGATTCTTCTGAACTATCGCGGAACCCAAGAAAACTTTGCCACATTTTCTTTGCAACAAGTTCTAAAGAAGCAAGTTCCATCAGAAAATTTGCGCGATCGCATTGTTCTAATCGGAACGACCGCAGAAAGTGTCAAAGATATGTTTCAAACCCCTTATAGCGATCGCTGGTTTGGTGCATCTCAACCAATGCCAGGAGTCTTTTTACACGCCAATATTGTGAGCCAACTCGTGAGTGCTGCTCTAGATGGACGACCTCTGATTCGCCCTTGGTCTAAACCTTCAGAAAGTTTATGGATTCTAGTTTGGGCAGGAATTGGAGCTTTAATCAGTTGGCAATTTAAATCTCCGACTCGTCTCATCGTTGTTGTAATAATCGCGAGTGGTGGACTGGTTGGAGGATGCTATGGGGCGCTTTTATGGGGATGGTGGCTGCCTGTTGCACCTGCACTATTGGGACTGTGGGGAAGCGCGATCGCACTCTGGCTAGTCACGAATAAACAACTCGATCGCTTACGATTTCAACACACTTTAAGGTTACTGTTGCAAGCTCGACAAGACTATCCAACGGCTGGACGAATTGCGATCGAGTATTTGAAGCAATCGGAAGCGAAGGAACATCAAGCTGCGATCGACCAACAGTTAAATCAAGCATGAGATTTTGCATAGGATTTATGGATTTTGTGACTGTCGATTCGCGTTTAAGATTATCGATATCAATACAGGAGAGCTAGATATGAGTTTACAAGCAGTATCATCGTTTTTAGCGATCGCGTTTCTTCTATCCGGACTTGATCCTGGATTCGCGCAGTCGAGCAGTCAGAAAACCGCTCAATCTCCCAACCCAGTGATTCTGTTTACTCCACCTCCCCAGGATGGCACACCCAGCACAACCAGAGGCGCAGGTTCACGGGACAATCAGCAATGCTCACAAGATAGTTCTGCTACCACTCAAGCAACCAGAAAGCCATCGCTCACGGCTCTCGTTCCTAGCGATCGTTCTGGTTTAACTTGGTCAGCCCGTCCTACTTTTTGGGTGTATGTCCCACAAACCTCTGCTCGACAAATCGTGCTCAGCATCAAACAAGGCAATCAGTTTCATTCTCAACGCTTTGTTCCTATCACTGGGACTTCAGGAATTGTTGGAATTCAAGCGGCTGAAGATTCGCCCCCTCTGGAAGTTGGGAAAGACTATCAGTGGGCGATCGTGCTAGTCTGTGGCGATCGACCTAGCCCAAATGATCCGGTTGTGTCCGCTTTGGTGCGTCGAAAGCAACCTACTACACGACTCAATTCGCAACCTGCACTACAGCAAGCAGCAACTTATAGCAAACAAGGCATCTGGTACGATGCAATCACGGCACTTGCAGAAGCAAAACGATTGCAGCCAAATGACTCAGCGCTGAATCAAACCTGGACGAACTTTCTGATACAGCCGACAGTGGGACTGAATGCGATCGCGACAGAACCTCTGCGATAGCTTTATCGTTGAGGTATTGATTTACTTCGGCTAAGTAAGGCACAGAGAAGGGACGGAGATGCGGGTATCGCGCTACTGGGATAATTTGCAACTAGCGTAACTGTGCCATTACGATCGCGAACCCAGCCCTGAGCTTCTACGATTGTTGGCATCGATTGAGGAGGGAGAGCCGAGGTTGTGGCGCGATCGTCGAGCCAAACTCGATCGCTCATCAAGGGTTGTCTTGGATCTTCGGGCAATCCACCGCGCCCCGTAATGGCAAACGAATTGCCTTCATCTGCTGGACAAGTGGAGGCAATCAATCCACTCGTATCTTGTAGCTCGGTGGGCAACTGCACTAAGCCTTGGCTCGGATCAACATCAGGCGTATTCAGCGTAATTGTGCCACTGATGCCAAATTGCGAACTCGCGGTAATGCTGCTCAATCCAGTAGTTGCACTCGATCGAGGAGCAATGCCAAAAAGTCCTTCAGTCGTGATCTGAATGTTGCCACCACGACCAGAGAAGGCATTGGCTGAAATTGTACTGTTTTCTTCAGGCACAGCGACAATGAAGCTGCCATTAAACGTGATGTTGCCTCCATTGCCGCCCGTTTGAGCCGTTCCAGCAGTAGTGGAAATTTGACTATTGTTACGAAGTAAGAGCGTATTGCTAGCTTGGAGAGCAACGTTACCACCATTTCCTAAGTTGCTGGTCGCTGCAATTTGTCCCTGATCAGTCAGTTCAATAGAGCGAGCCGAGATGAATAAGTTACCCGCAGAACCTGCCCGACTATCCACATTGATAGATGCCCTATTTCCGATTAGCAGTTGATCTGTATTAATCGTTACATCTCCAGCAGGCTTAGGGCTTGTACTACTAGCAGATATTGTAGTGTTGGAACCGCTAACTATCACGGATGTAGCATTAATCGTCAAAGAACCTGCTTGACCAGTACTACCTCGGTCAGCAGCAACTGATATTGCCCCCCCATCTTGAAGTGATAGACGACCTGTGTTAACTTGTATGCTTCCTCCATTACCAGTAGTAGATGAACCCCTCGTTCTAGCAAGTAAACCCGACGAAACAGGTGAATCTTCTAATGCACCTTGACCGCTAACTTCCACTGAGTCAGAAGCGATTATGTTGATCCTTCCCGCATTGCCCGTCACTGCTGTTCTAGTAAACGCTGTGGAAGAAGCCGAGGCTGTAATTTGCCCACCCTCGCGCAAAACCAATCTCTTAGTCGTTACATTTATGTCTCCAGCATTTCCTCTGCCGAAGGTTTGAGTGGTGAGTTGAGTCAAAAATTCTTGTCCATCTATTTCTAGTGATTCAGGCGCATTCGCGTAGATATTTCCACCTTGTCCGGGTCCTTCAGTCGTCGCGTTGATAGAAGATCTACTGTTAACGAATAATCGTGGCGTTTCAACAATGATATCACCGCCTGGCTGGGTGGAACTAATTGAGATTGCACCAGTTGTAGTAGATAATGTACTGTCATTGCTAATTGTTACTGAATCGGAAGCCCTTACCACAAGATTTCCACTTGGGCTTGCCCCTGAGGTCAGGGTACTGATTATCGAATTATTGATTGCAATCCGCCTACCCAGCAACTGAATATCGTCAATGTCTATTCCACCAATCACAGCTTTGGATAGTTGAATATCTTGAAAAGCACGCACAGCATCGTAATTTAGTCTCCAGCCTTTAGAAGTTGCAGTTAGCCCAACAAAGCTATTACTGGCAACACTCCCAATTTCAAGTCTTGCCCCTTGAGCACCTAATAGATAGGCACCATCCAGCACTATATCGCCGCCCACAAGCGCTAATGTTTTGTCAGGACGGACTTGAGGGTCTTCAGATAGACTATAGCTAACGATTTTTCCTGGATTATTTCCAAACTGCAATCCAATCGGAGCGCTGATCGTCAGCAGAGCCTGGGCTTCAGTGTTCGTTGCGCTGGAAGAACTTCCATCAGCAAAGTTCAGACGATCGGCTGTACTGAATACGACTGAGCCACCAATATCCAAGCGGGCGTTAGCGCCAACAATAATTCCATTTGGATTAATTAGAAAGAAATTGGCATTGCTTCTGGCTGAGATCAAACCATCAATACTGGAGATGGAATTACCTGTAACTCGACTAATGATATTCTGAACATCTAATGAATTATTAAAGGTTGCTGAACCACCCGTGATTACTGAAAAATTACCAAAGCTATGGAAAAGATTCCCGCCAATTTGTCTACCACCATTAATCTCAAAGTCGCGACCATTTGAGTTGGTAACTTCAGTAGGCACTGTTCCATCGCTAGAAATTTGTGCCTGAGAACAGGTTGCTTCAGTTAGCAAGAAAAGTGAAACTAAGGCAGCAAACCAAAAACGATAGGTAGGCTTGTTCATTTGTTCATAAGTATGGAGTTATCACAGCTTCCCGTATTGCTCTTTCATAGCTCTTGTACAAAAGATTTAGGTCAGAAGCACTGGGCTGCAAGCGGGTACTCATTATCGCAGCTTTCTACCCATCGTTCGCATAACACTATTCGTAGCGTTTTAGAGCCGATCTCAAACTGCAAACAGCGGTATAATCTGCCTTTATACACTATCCGCAGTTTAGATCTAAGGATCAATTACTATAAATAGTCGCTAACGCGAACGGTGGGTTCTAGACAGGTGTTTTAACCCTTTAAAGGAGAAAGTGAAGAAATTGTCTCAGAATAATCAGTTATTACCCTTTGTCATCCTCCCCCGCATTTAATGCAAATACCACCAGCCACCCATTTACGACCAGGACCGCAATTGCCGCATTGGATTTCCCATTGGTTTCCCGTACACGTTAATAATATTAGCTGTTTTTTTTCCTTCTCATTGTCCGCTTCAGGAAGTAGCTGACTAAGCAGAGCGACCATATCGCCTTTCTGCTCTCCACCTCGTACTGGGACAAAATCATCATTAGTTATTTTTTGCAAAACCTCAAAAGCAGCTTTTGCGCTTAGGAGCCGTGTTTGTTTCTGATCAGGTTCTGCTTCTACTCTGGCTAACCCAGCTTTTGCAGCGCACAGCACTTCTGAAGCAAGCCGAGCAGCGATCTTGTAATTCTTTTGAGCCTCATCGAACTGGTTAGCGTTCTCAGAAACTTCCCCAAGATAGTAGTAAGTGCTTACTAAATCCTGTTCAGAGTCGATAAGATGTTGCAGAACTGCAAACGCTGAAAGATTCTGATTGTTTTCTAAAAGAAGCGCGGCTATCCCCATTGCTCTTGCTCTTTCCGATCCCGTTTGCTGCTTCATCGCATCTACAGAAGCTTGTAATTTTACCGCTTCTTCTTCTTGAAGGTGTTCGTTCCTCAAACCATGAGATAGCGACATTGGAAATCCCCCTGATGGATAATGCAAAAGACTACTCAGCGATCGCTCAATCTAAGCAAGAAATCGTGGTTAAACCCTACCATTAGTTTTCAGCGATCGCAACACGTTGCACTTGAACGAATCAGTTCTATTAGATTTGTCTGTGTTCAACTGATTAGAAAATCGATTGCATCGTGAACGAAGGGATGCTCAGAGTGTTCATCACCTGCAATCTGAACTATGTTTATCGTAGAGATTTGATGCCAGAGAAACATCTGCAAAACGTCTCGATCAATTCTAAACAAAAGTCAACTGTTCTAATTAACCTTCGGCACTTGTTGAACGAGGCACTACTGCCTGTCGGGATTGAAAGCTATGAAATAGAGTATTGCCACGGGTAGCGCTACCGTCGATTTGAATGCTGGGATCGCCCGAAATTTGCGATCGCTCTCCCACAGGCAAGGTCTGATCCGGCACAACTTGAGCGATCGCGGGATCACTCCATCCGAATAGGGTCACCAGCCCGAATCCCAACCTCCAAAACCGAATCATAGTGCATCCTCAATGATGTGCTTTAGCGCGACTCTCTACCCTGGCGCTGTTCCTTCAGAGTTGCATTCTGCGCTAATTGTGAACTCTAGGTTTTATCTATGTTAAGCAAATTCGATCGCAAATTGGCAACACGGATGACTTTTACAACATGAGAATTGATATGAGATTTATGGATTTGAGAATTATTAATTCGCTTCTAGGATTGTTAGTGTGAATCAAACAACAACCTGGTACTCGCACCCAACTCAATTGATATCGACAGGGTGCATCAGTTGCTAACCTCAGCCGCCAATACCGTTTGAATTGTTTGAGACACAGGAAACTCAGTACGACTAAGGAGAAAATACATGAAGACAATGACCACCAAAACGACAACGGATCTGCAACAGTTCTACACTCAGGTGTTGAAAGACCCGATGCTGCAAGAGCAACTCAAAGCAGCAACGACTCCGGAAAACCTGTGTGAGCTAGCAGTTGAGTTAGGCAAAGAACAAGGCTACTTCTTCACTAAGGAAGAGGCGTTAGCTGCCTTCCAAATCGAACTGGCATTTGCAGGAGAATCTATTGAAGTTGGGGACTCTCTCGATCGCTCTCATTCAGATATTGCCTTCCGCCCAGTTATGACGAAATAACAGAACAGTAGACCTGCTTTTAAGATAAATCTTCTATTTTCAAAGCAGGTTTACTGAGATGTTATACAGAAATGCTGAGAACTATAGCAACGCTACTCAGGAATAGCTACGAAGCAATTTGTAGCTGAATGATAAGACTTTAAGGAGAAAAAACATGACTGATATTACCTCAGTTAGCCAACTAAAAGATGTCAACCCTACCGACTGCTACTTCGAGGATTTGAAATCTCTAATTGAAGACTATGGTATCAGTGTGGGCAATCCAGACGGAACATTTAGACCGAATGAACCTCTGTCGAGAGCCGAAGCCGTTTCGCTGCTGAATCGAGGATTAGATCGACTCAATGAAGTGATCGCAGCTTCAGCCGCAGATTCAGAAAAACTACTCAGTGAATTGATCGCAGCTTCAGTCGCAGATTCAGAAGATCGACTCAAAGAACTGATCGCAGCTTCAAAGGCAGCATAGCCTTCAAATATCACGACTTTTTTGCAGTCTCCCAGTTCGTTACTAGACCACTAGCTCCTGGGGCAGCACTCACTGTTCCCAGGCAGCCTTCCTCGATCGTTGTTTCAATTCCAGTAAGGTTGACCCAGCCACCTTTGTGTCACTGCAAGGTAGAACAATCTGAAGGATTTGCTCTCTGTAGTCAGCCTTGATCAACATTTGCTAAACGATGCTCACTCAGAAATGCGAGGGAATAACTTATGTTTTGGAACAATTTTTCTCAACCAACCTCTCAAGCCTACCAAGCAGGGTATCGAGATGGATATTGTGGAAGACAGTCATCTCCAGAGAAATTTCCAGGGCAGGAAGAAGAATATCGTAAAGGACACCGTAAAGGTTGGTCTGAAGGATATCCAGGACAATACAGAACAACAAATTAGGCTGGCTTCTAAGGTGGCGCTCACTGTTTCAGGCAGTCTCTCCCGATCGCTGCTTCAGTCCCCATGAAGTTAACCCAGCCACCTTTGTATTCATCTCAACATAGAACAATCTATCAAGGTATGTATGAGTTCCACATTTTAGACCCTGTGACTGCTCCTGCCTATGAGCAGTTAACATTCCCCATGTTTCGTTCTCAACTGAGCGCGATCAACGAAAATACCTTTGCCATCGGTGTCCAATACCAATCACAGCCCTGTGGATTAATTTTAGCCGAGTACTCACCCCACGATCGACGTTCAAAGATCTGTTCCCTCTATGTCAAACCCGCCCATCGCTGTCGAGGATTGGGGAAAGCGCTCCTCGATCGCATGGAGCAAACTTTAATCGATGCAGGGTGTGTTGAAGTCGAGTTACATTACACCGTTAACCTGATGACCCCTGTGCTAGACCGAATCCTAGAGCAACTCAACTGGTCTCCAGGTTCTCCCTTTAGCTTAATGTGCGTCATCCAGCGGGATCTGGTTCGGAATGCTCCTTGGTTAAACTACCCACTGCCTACGTCCTTAACCCCCTTTCCTTGGTCAGAATTGACGCTTCAAGACCGTGAAACCATTCAACAGCAACGCAGTAGTCTCTTAAACTATCCTGCTGAACTCTGTCCATTTCGTGAAGAACATCTGATCGAGCCACGCATTAGTTTCGGGTTGCGTCATCAAGGACAAGTGGTTGGCTGGAACATTGTGCATCGAATTGCTGTAGATACAGTGCGCTATAGTGCCCTCTATGTCAGACCCGATCTCCAGCCAGCGGGTCGAGCCATTCCACTGCTTGCCACTGCCGTCCGTCAACAGATTCACGATCGACAAGTCACCAAGGGAATCTTCATCGTCCTGCTTGACAACGCTGCAATGGTCAATTTTGTTCATCGCCGTCTAACTCCCTACTTGACTGAAATTCATCAAACCTGGAAAGCCAGCAAGGTTTTAACACCCTCTAGCACTCTCGCCACTGTTTAGACTATCAATCCGATTAGCAGTGATGCTCGCGATCTTACACCAAGCCTTTAAGGGTTCTCAATTAGAAGTCCATGTACTGGCAGGTAACAAAAATGGAGAACAAGCCCCATCCTATTGTTAATCTTCTTCAGTCGTCTCCGCTTCAGAAAGTCGATCGTTATTTGACGCAGCGCAAGAAAGTCTTTCTGAGCTTGTGGATTGGGCAATTCCTTTCTGCGATCGGATCTCGGCTGACCGGATTTGCGCTAGGGATTTGGGTATATCAGCAAACTAGCTCAGTCACTCAGTTCGCATTGATTTATCTCTGCACCTACGCACCAGAGATTTTGATTGCGCCGTTTGCTGGGATCTTAGCGGATCGCTGGAGTCGGCGTTGGACGATGATCCTGGGCGATAGTGGAGCAGGACTATTGACGCTTGCGATCGCGATCTTGATTCTAACTTCCCAAGCTCATCGCTGGCTGATTTATCCAATTCTGCTCATGCGATCGAGCTTCATGGTGGTTCAAGCCACAGCGTTTTCGGCAACCGTTTCACAACTCGCCCCGGCGCGATATTGGGGACAAGTGAGCGGATTGATCCAACTCGCGCAAGCAGGTTCTCAGATTCTCGCGCCTTTACTAGCAAGCTTGCTCCTCGTCACACTTCAAATTCAAGACGTTCTCTGGATTGATTTCATTAGCTTTCTTATTTCTCTAGTGATTCTGTTGATGATCCGATTCCCTGAACATCAATCGATTGCAAGCAAAATCACAATCTTCAGCGACTTGCAGATGAGTTGGCAGTATGTTTCTCAGCATCGACTCCTGGTTAAACTTCTAGGACTTGCGATCGTGATGTTCTTCTCATTAGGCGCATTAGAAGTGCTATTTTCCCCGTTGGTTCTGAGTTTTGCATCGACCACTCAGCTAGGGATCGTGATATCAATGTGTGGATGCGGCTGGTTGTTAGGAAGCATCGCAATGAGCGCCTGGGGTGGCTTTCAGAACAAGATTCATGGCGTACTGGGATCAGTTGCATTGCAAGGCTTTTTCTTGCTGCTCGGCGGATTGAAGCATTCGATTCTGCTGGCTGCACTGGGCGGATTTGGCTATATGTTTACTTACCCGATCGCACTGAGTTGTGCCCAAACGATTTGGCAGAGTCAGGTCGATTCTGAGTTGCAGGGACGCATCTTTGGCATCAAGCGCATGATCGAGAATATCCCCTCAATCATTGCTTACTTGAGCATGGGTGCGATCGCAGAACAGATATTTGAACCATTGCTGGCTGAACAAGGATTGTTGGCAGGCAGTGTGGGAGTCTTGATTGGAACAGGAGCGGGACGAGGCATTGGATTTCTATTTATGATTTTGGGATTGCTGAATCTGATTGCTGTTGTGATCATGACGCGCTTACTCAAATCCTCATCTCTAATCGAACTATAGAAATTTAGCAGTCGGGATCGAGTGTATTTTACTAGCACGATCGAGGATTGCTGAGAGGATCAATTCATCTCGATCGCACTGCACAGAAAGGAGAGTGAATCGCTTGGGTCGTGCCACTGGGATAGGTTGCAACTAGCGCGATTGTGCCATTGCGATCGCGTACCCAGCCCTGAGCTTCTACGATCGTAGGTTGAGGACTGGGAGTCGAGGTTTGGGTGGAAGCTCGATCGTCGAGCCAGACTCGATCGCTCATTAACGGTTGTCTTGGATCTTCGGGTATTCCACCCCGTCCTGTGATCGCAAACGAATTACCCTCATCGGCTGGACAAGTGGAGGCAATCAATCCACTCGTGTCTTGCAACTCCGTGGGCAACTGCACTAAGCCTTGACTCGGATCAACATCAGGCGTGTTTAGCGTAATTGTGCCACTGATGCCAAACTGAGAACTCGCGGTAATGCTGCTCAATCCAGTGGTAGCACTCGATCGAGGCTCAATCCCGAACAGTCCTTGCGTGGTGATGCGAATGTTACCGCCGCGACCCGTGAAGGCATTCGCGGAGATAATACTGTTTTCTTCAGGCACCGCGACAATGAAGTTGCTATTCAGGGTGATATTGCCTCCATTGCCGCCCGCTTGAGCCGTTCCCGCATCGGTCGAGATTCGCCCTCCGTTCCGTAATAGCAATACGTCCTGCACGTCTAGACCAATGTTCCCGCCATCAGTGCTGGCAGTTGCGGCAGAGATGATGCCGCGATCGACCTTCAGCGTGTTGGTCTGAACGTTGATATTGCCAACAGATGCGGTTCTTTGAGGAGCAACGATCGTTCTGCTGTCTGCGACGGTGAGAGTTGCATTGTTTCCAACAGACAGCGATTCTGCTTGAATGCGAATATTGCCAACGTTTCCAGTTGCCGTTGCAGTCGTTTGTTGACTGGAGACATCGCCCCCGTTCTCAATTATGAGATGCCTGGTTTTCAGCGCAATATCTCCAGCATTGCCGCTCGCCGTTGTTCTTGCGGTCAAGCGACTGGGAAATTGACCATCGCTTGAGGTTCCAATGACTTGTATCAAATTTGCGGCACTCACGGTTAAATTCCCGCCTGCTCCACTACCCCCACGAGTACCCGATGATGCTTGCGCCCCATCGCGGACGATAAGAGTTCCCGTCTCAATGCTTATATTCCCTGCATTGCCACGACTTTCAGTTCGAGAAAACAAGGCGCTGGGAGCCTGATCAACTGGTGACCCTCCAATGAGTTGTACCGATTCAGTAGCTTTCACGGTCAAATTCCCACCTGCTCCTTCACCACGAGTACCAGATGATACTTGTGCCCCATCGCGAACGATGAAATTTTCCGTCTCAATGATTAGATTCCCTGCACTACCACGATCTTGAGTTTGAGTAAACAAGCCGCTGGGAAACGGACCAGTTGGCGACTCTCCAATGAGTTGTATCAATTCAGTGGCTTTCACGGTCAAATTCCCACCTGCTCCTTCACCAAAGTTAGCAGTTGATATTTGTGCTCCATCGCGAACGATGAGAGTTCCCGTCTCAATGCTTATATTCCCTGAATCGCCATCGCTAAAACTTCTAATCAGAGCAAAGAAGCCGCTACCAATCTGACCATCTGCCGACTCTCCAATAACTTGTACCGATTCAGTGGCTTTCATGGTCAAATTCCCGCCTGCTCCTTCACCAAAAGTACTAGATGATATGACTGCCCCGTCACGGACGATGAGATTTCTCGTTTCAATGCTTACATTTCCTGCATTGCCACGACTTCGAGTTCGAGTAGACAAGCCGCCAGGAAACTCATCATCTGATGATAATATTCCAATAACTTGTACCGATTCAGTGGCTTTCACAGTCAAATTCCCGCTTGCTCCTTCACTCAACGTGCTAGCTGATATCGGTGAATTGTTCAGAAACAGTGATCGCGCGTCAATCTCAATGTCTCCACCATTGCCGATACTGTTATCAGCAACTAAATTTTCGATGAATGAGTTTTGAAAGGCGGCGTTTTCTGCGGCTTGAATGGTGATCTTGCCAGCTTGTGCTTGTGCAGATCCTAACCCTGCTCCGATTCCGGCTCGAAGACGACTGCCTTCGCTCATTTCGAGATTACGAGCGGCGATCGCAATCTCACCCCCTCCACCAGCAGTAACATCGACCAAAGCACCATTCGTCAGCACAGTATCGCTGCGTACAAGGGAATCAGGAAAATTCAAACTCCCATCCGAATTCAATCCGATTGTTCCCGCTTCTGAAATGCCGCCTAATGCAATTCGTCCTCCAGGTGCGAGTAACTGCCCACCCTCGATTGCAACATTACCGCCCACTAAAGCTAAGGTTTGACCATTTTGAACTTGTAGAATTGCACCTTGCGATCGCACTTCCCCCGCACGATTTCCATACTGCAACCCAATTGGCGTACTAATCGTGAGTAAAGGTGGCGCTTGTGGAGTGCTGGCACTGTAGGCAAATCCATCGTTAAAGATTAAGCGATCGCTACTACTCGCCACAAACGAGCCGCGAATATCTAACCGCGCATTCGTACCAAACAAAATCCCATTTGGGTTGAGCAAGAACAAACTTGCACCCCCATTTACACCCAACGTGCCGAAAATATTCGAGGGCGTTGTTCCGGTCACTCGTGTAAAGATATTCCCAACTCCAGTCGGATTGCCAAAATAAACGCGCCCACCATCGCCAACATTAAAATCGCGGAAGCTATGAAACAAGAGCGTCCCCCGCTGTGCCCCTCCGCTAATTACCTCAGCAGGTAAAGCATTGACTGTTCCGGGAGTGACGATCGACGATTCTGATCCCAAGCTGCTATCGGGAACGAGTTGAGCGATCGCGGGTGAAGCCATCAAAAGTCCACTGATTCCAAGACACCAAGCGAGTAAGTTCCGGTGAATCATGACGCATTCCTTAGTGATGTATCGAATAGAGGTAAACCTATGCCATTCGCTTAGGGAAAGAAATCAACCTAAACCGGACTTTCCCAGACTCTACTTCGGTCATTCAAGCAGATTTGATCGGGATTAGCAACACGAATACTTTTGGCAACATCGGTCATATTTTTTATGAGTAAATATGAGATTTTGCATGAGATTTATGGATTTCAAAATCTTGAGGAAACCGCCAAGATGATCAGCAAGCAAATGCAGAAATGAAACTATCTATGTTCAACACTCAATCTATAACTGATATTAGCTTACAGGAAAACAGAGCATTGTGTTTCGAGAATGTTTACCACCGAAGACAACCCCTGATTGATGACATTACGACTCAGGCAAAATCATTCGGTCGTCGTGGCTCTTGCTCCAGTTACCTTAAAGATTGCTCCTCCAAGTTCTTTAGCCCAGAACCTATCTACAAAAAGACAACTCAATTTACGACTACAATTGCGGCTGACGGTGATCTTGCTGATATCTACTATCCAGTTGTCCCTCGTTCATCTAAGACAGAATTCCCGATCGCGCTACTATTACAAGGCGCACTGGTGGATAAAGCGGACTACTCAGAGTTTGCTTCGGAAGTTGCAAGCTATGGCTTTATCGTCGTCGTACCCAATAACGAAAGAACGATCGCGCTTCCAAATGGGCAATCACTTACAGGACTACTCGCTGAACAGCAGCAGATCAATGATGTTCTAGCGCAGATGCGATCGGAAGATACCAATCCTCGCTCTCCGATCGCTAAAATTGTGGATACCGAGAAATTAGGATTGTTGGGGCACTCTTTTGGCGGTGCGGTGGGTTTGGGTGCTAGTCAAGAAGAGGTTTGTCTCCTTGGCATTTGTTCTGATAGTTACACGAAACCACCGGAACTGATGGCAGGTATTTTCTACGGAGCGAGCTTTCGAGATCAAGTGACGAATGTTTTTCAACCCGTGAACAATCAAGGGGTCGCACTTGGCTTAATTTTGGGCGATCGCGATGGCGTTGTGCAACCTTTCTCTAGCGAAAACACCTATGATCAAATTCGCAATCCACCTAAAGCGTTGATTACGATCGCAGGCGCAAATCACTACGGCATTACCAATGAGGATAATTTAGTCCGCGAACCGAATCGACCGACTTTAGATCAAGACACTGCGATCGACACGATCGCCCGTTGGAGTGCCTTGTTTTTGCAAGCACATTTACAAGATAACAAAGGTGCTTTCAACTACATCTACAACATCGGTGATGCACTTGAGCCAAATGTTAGTGTGATCAGTCAACCTGATGGAGTTTGGCATAAAAACTCTTATGATTACCCTCGTTGTTACAATGCAAATTGAGTCGCGGTAGAGGAAAAATCCCATGTCACCTGAGCTAATTCAAAAACTGGTTACATCGTACTTTTCTAGTCTTCAAACGATGGACATAGAAGCATGGACGGAGAACTTTACAGAAGATGCGATTATCTATGATCCCGTGGGCAATCCACCGAGTAAAGCGCGTGAAAATGCTAAAGCTTTCTTTGGACTGCTTTCAAAGGCGTTTGAGAAGCTAGAACTCTCTCAAGACAATGTTTTCATTGCAGGGAATGGAGCAGCAGTGAAATGGACGATGCGAGCGTTAGGAAAGAGCGGCAAGCAGGGAACGGGTGAAGGGATTAGTGTGTTTGAAATACACGAATCTGGAAAAATCCAGCAAGTTTCTTCTTACTGGGATGATGCAGCAATGATGGCTCAAATTCGGAGCTAGAGAGCAGTCAATAGATCTCCTACATGAAAATCTATTTTCAAAGCAGGTCTAATATTAGAGGATGTTTGAGAAGTACAAGAAGGTCTTTGCTTCGATTGTAGTTCGCCCGTGATTGGAAATCACGGTCTATCGGAGTGAAGTCCACTGAAGGGGACTGAAAGCCAGTCGTAGCAGTCTCTTCAGTCTGAGTTCGGGATGAGAAATTGGTGGACATGCCCTAGCCAAATCCCTTTTGCTTCGTTGCAAGTCCGCCCGGAAATAAATCTCCGGGCTGATCAGGGCAACCCCGCTAAAGCGGGCTAAGAACTTTGTTTTACGCGCTCAGCCCGCTTTAGCGGGGTTTCCTTCATTAGCCCGGAGATTCATTTCCGGGCGGGTAAATGCGTCAACCGATATCTTTTCAAGCACCTGATTAACCCGAACTCAGGTTCTTCAGTCTGTTTCAACAGACTTTGTTCCGATAGCCCCGAATTCATTCGAGGGGCGATTGATGCAATGAACGATACTTTTCAAACGCCCTCTTAGCTTTCTGTCGTTGATCTACTGCCAGTTGCCCACCAAAACAAAGGGCGACCAGTAGAAAGGTTGTTGATAATCTTGCGATCGCAATAACTTCAATTGTGCGCGTCGCAGTGCCTCAGCTAAAGTCGTTCCAGGCTGACGTAGTTCTTCATAAAGTTGGCTCATCAGAATCGCGGTAGAGTTATCTTGCACTGACCAAAGCGTTGCGATCGTACTTCTTGCACCAGAGCGAAGGGCTACTCCTGCAAGTCCCAAAGCCGCTCGCTTATCTCCGGTCGCAGTTTGACAAGCACTTAAAATTAAGAGTTCGATCGGTCTACGATCCTGACGATTGCGACCTTCTAACAGTTGGTCAAACTCTTTTACATTGATGCGCCCGTCCCAGGTTAGCAAGAAGGTATTCTCTGCTTCAGAGGAGAACTGACCATGTGTGGCAAGATGTACGATCGGAAAGGGAACGGTTTCGACTTTGCCTTCAAACTGAGTGCGTGTAAAAGCTTGGTTCAGTAAAACATTTGTTGGAACTAATGTCGAAATTTGCTCTACTTCTTTCACTACGCCAGGGAGTGCTGTAAATCCTTGGCGGGCTTCAGAGACTCCTCCTGCTAGAGTTTGCAACTGATCTGAAGGTACTCTGGCGGTTAGTGTACTCCGTTGCCAGCGCGGAGGTAACAATTGCAAACCAGGAGATAGAGCGATGCTGTATTGTTCAATCAGGTATTGTTGACCATCATGTAAAGCTGCGATCGGAATTCCGCGCAGAACACCATCGAGAACAAATACGAGCGTTTTAACCTGACTTTGAGCAAGATCTTTTGCAATGGGGCGAATTAAAAAATCGTAGAGTTGCTGATTTGCGCGGAGCGGATTTGGGCTGGCAACAAATGGGTTAAGGGTAGCAAAGAGATCATCATAGGCTTTCTCGATCGTTGCAGAGTCGGATGGGATTGAGGGAGTGTAGTAGCGAATCGGCTGACCGGGTAGCGATAGAATTACTGCTAATCGATCGGGCAAAAGAATCGAGTAAATAACGGCGGCATTTTGATCGACTTGATCAATCTGCTGCGGTCTCACATCTAAGCAAGCTTCTCGAAAGAAATTGTTAAGTTCTGCGAGTTGAAGTGCTTCGACCACTTCTCTGGCTCGTTGTAGCGTCTTTTGGTTCGGATCGTCTTGCAGTAGTAATTGCACTAACTCGCGGTAAATCGGCTCGACTTGCTCTCGGAAAGAAAACTGGACTTCAGGGTTCATTGCAATCAGATCGCTTCGGAGGATTGCGAGCGTATCGACCGCTTGATTGTAAGCCGCGATCGCATCCGGGATTTGTCCCTGCTGTTTGAGAACTCGTCCTAACTGCCATTGCCAAGAGACTGCAATATCATTCGCCTGAATTGTTTGAGCAATTTTTAGTGCCTCTTCGGTGACTTTGCGGGAATCTGACCATTGGCGCAGTGTTTCATAGAGATGCCCTAATTGTCCTAATGCGTAAGCTTCTGCTCTCGGATCTTTGAGTTCTCGCGCTTGTTTAGTCGCATTGGCGAGAATTTGTGCGATCGCTTGTTGATCCTGATTTTTCAGTTTCGTCAAGCTCTCTGCTAAATTCACTTCAGCGTAGATTGATGCACGACTCAACGGTAAAGTCTTGAGTAGCGATCGAACTTCTGCAATTAGAGGCGCTTGATTGAGCGTTGGGTTTGTTTCGGCTAAAAGGCTCAACTGATTGAGTTTGGCTTGCGATCGCGTTAGAGCATCAGGCGCTAGAGTCGCGGCTTGTTGATAGAATGCGATCGCTTCATTCGTTTTTCCGCTCTCTTTTTTCTCACGTGTCCTAAGTGCTCTAGTCACATTACCTAATGCTAGTAATGTATAGCTCTGATCTGAATTTAAGCGCTGAGAGAGGGTCAAACTAGACTGCAAAGTCGCTTGAGATTCTTTTAGATCACCGACTCTAAACTGTGTGATTCCTAAACTTCTAAGCCCATCAGCTTTCAAAACAGAATCAGGCAAGCTTTGTAATCGAGCATTGATTTGTTCTAAATTCGTTCTAGCCCGTCGATACTGTCCAAGCGCTTGAAGAGCTTGCACCTGGTTGAGTTGGCTGCCGAGCATTCCCCGTTCGTCTGACGCTGCTTTGTATGCTGCTTCGGCTTGTTTCCAGGTTTCGAGTGCTGCCTCTACTTGTCCTGATGCAAGTTGATTTGCACCTTGAGTATTCAATGTTTGAGCGCGAATTAATTCGGGTGAACCATTCTTTGAAGCTTGAGCAATCACAGAAGGATTCGCCACCGTTTGAGCAATTCCTGGGATAAAAGTGCTCCAAGCGACAACACAAAAGAATTGCAACATAGCGAGAATTGCTAGATGCCAAATTCTCGATCGCTTTCGTTGTCTCACTACATAACCCCCTGTATAACTGCTATATTTCTGCGATCGGTACACCAGCACAATATTTTTTCTTATTCAATCAGGAATTGCTCGTTTTTTCAATGCGGGTTTCAAAGATTACAATAAGCCAATTTGAGCAACGATTCTGAACAATAGAAATTCCATTTTTTAATATCAGTATCCAGTGCTGCAAATAATACTAGAGTGGATTTCTATCACGAAAATCTTATGAGGTTTTAGATGAGGTTTATGGATTTGAAAAACGAAGTCGATCGACCAAGATGAGGAGGTGACAGAAATGCTCTTTTCAAGTGAATGCCATGATGACCTCAGAACTGACTCCGACAACCCAAATCAAAGCTTCGACGATTCGAGTTCTATTGATTGATCCGCAAAGCCTCATGCGTACTGGGCTGAAAGCGATGTTAGAGATGGAATCTGACTTTCAAATTGTTGGCAGTGTCGCAGATGCAAAAAGCGCGATCGTACAACTCAAAGTTTTGCAGCCTGATGTTGTGTTAATCGACAGTTTAGATGGTTGGGATGCAATTCGATCTATTCTCGATCAGTTGCCATCGACTAAAGTTCTAGCATTAAGCACATACGAACAAGACTTAGATGTTCTCCGAGCAATTCAGGCAGGTGCAAAAGGATATTTACTAAAAAATATGCCAATTTCGGAACTTGTAAAAGCAATTCGGCTAATTCACTGCGGCTATAGTCAAATGGCTCCAGGATTGATGGAAAAGCTGCTGACTAATATTCCCACTCCTGTGAGTCAACCAGAGATAGAGAGAGTCATTCTTACCCCCAGAGAGCAAGATATTTTACGTCTGATTGGTCAAGGCTGTACAAACCGCGAAATTGCATCTGAGCTACATCTTGCAGAAGGTACGGTCAAAACTTATGTGACTCGATTATTAGGTCGTCTGTCTTTTCGGAATCGATCGCAGCTTGCTATCTATGCAACCTCGATCGTTCTGTGAGTCTACCGCCCCACCCGGAGGTCAATCTCTACTGTGTACACACAAATTGATTAATCTGTTGTTGCAGAACTCTTTCGCCCCCTAAATCCCCCATTCTGGGGGACTTTGAAGGGTGAAACCGTTCTAGGCTTCTAGAAATTTTTCGATCTCAAAGTCCCCCAAATTTGGGGGATTTAGGGGGCACTAGCCGCTCGAAACGAAGCGACTCAGTCTTGTGTGTACACGGTAGAGATCAATCTCCGGGCTAACAGAGGAAAGTCCTCTTCAGAGGACTGAGAGCCAGATTGTAATGCTTGAGTCCACTTCAGTGGACTTTCCTCAATTAGCCCCGATTTCAATCGAGGGCGGAATGGAGCAGTGAATGAAACATCTAGAAATCGTCTTCTTGAGATTGGTGCAAGATGTGAGCTAACCAAACGAAGTCTACTGCAAATAAATGTTCGGATTCTTTAAGCCGGCTGTCAACTTCGATTTTGGTAGAATGTCACGTTAAACCGCTTATCCTGAGGCACATTACGATTAACTAAATCAGATAAGCTGTTCGTGGTTTGCAAAATCTCCCATCCCAACGGAGAAAATGTTTGCGGATTGAAGATACTTGGAGCTAACAACGGATTGGTTAATGCCTGAGAGAAAGCATCAATTCCGACCAATCGACCAATCAACGGAGCTAGAGCAGAATTTTCTCGCACATCTTCGGCGCATAGCCCAACATAGAATTCGAGATTTTCCACATGACCGTAAAGGTGTTTCAGTTCTTGCTGAACTTCCTCATCCTCTGTAATCTGATCAAAATCAGTGACTCGCGGAAACTTGCACATCTCACGATAATCGTTGTAGCTGGCAACCTGCGCCTGCCGCCCGAAATCGATCGTTGCTAATTCAACCGAAACCAGAAATTCAGGCGTATTATGCAATCCGATTCGCGCCGCAGGTTGAGTGCAAGTTTCTTCAAACAGTGCTCCTAATCCTTTATTGATCAATAAATCGTTGTTCCATAATGTCTCAGGCATGGGCATGAGTTTATTGTCATATCTCAACTGATCGGGGAGTGCACTATGCCAGCGATACACTAGCGTAAATTCGATCGACATCCAGTTCTGCCGATACCAGCGTTCATTTGTAAAAGCTGCGGGATCAACAATGAATTTAAAGTGATAAGGCGTTAAGTGATTGACATACTCCTCAATGACTAGCTTCAACAAAATGCCAATCACAGTATTTCTAGCCGTTTGAAACAGACGTTCATCGTCCCAAGTCGGATACTCTTGAGCTAGTAAATCACAAATCCGGTTATGTTCTCGTAGACAAAGCACATTCAGCATCACATAGCCAACTTGCCCATTCGCTCGCTCTACACCCATTGCAAACAGTTTTGCCTTTTGTGCTGGTGGACGTTCTTGCTCTTGGGGAACAGGAGTGTAGAGTTCTGCAAATTCCGGTTTTGCAATGCCTCGTTCTGGATCTGCATAGTAAAATTGCGGGTACTCTTCGCCGTTGAGGATCTGACTTTTGAGCTTACCACCTTGATGCGATCGCAATAATTCTGTGGATTTCCGATTCAAACCATACACTGGAGATAAATCAATTTGATGGTTAGAAGTATTCTTCATCCGATTGTTCCGATCGCTTCGCAGAAAGCCATCGGTAAACCACTGAACAAAGTAAGGAAATAGCAGCGTAGATTTATCTGAGTATTTGGTTTCGCCCTTTTTCTTGAATAGAAAACTTAGTTCCTGAAGTTGGGGCAGATTTTCCTGATTGCATTCGGGTTTAGCAGCTAAGTGCCGCCCCGTGTAAGTACGATCGGTTAAAGAGTCCCAAGAGGTATAGGGAGCCATTAAGCTGAAAGGATGAGGACGAGTTGGCGCATCATAAATCGCATTGTTCGTAATAAATTTATTGATCTGACGTTTTAGAAAATCATTGCTTTGCACAATGTTCCACAACTCTGCAAAATTAGTCAGTGCAAAGCTTTGTAATTGATTGCGAAATCCATCTCTAGATGTGTCTCTTGCCATAGCAACCTCGCAGAATTTTGATAGCTTGAGCAACTTAGCACGATCGAACTTAGCTTGGTTTATCCTGAGCGGGCTTCTGTCCCCTGTTTTCAAGGATTCAATACCCGCTCAGAAGTAATACCAAATCAATCTATTCATGCCACAGATTTTGGAAGCCCCCTAAATCCCCCAATTCTGGGGGACTTTGATTCTTGTTCCCCCAGAATTGGGGGTTAGGGGGCAACGCGAATCTGTAGCACTCAAAAATCAATTTGGTATAATGCGATCGCTTTATTGAACAAAGATTCTTCCCCAGCCGCTATTGCTGCCCTGATCCCAGTAAATTTGATTGAGCAAATTCCAGGTATAGCGATCATTCGCGCCTTTTACACCCACGTCATAGCGATTCAATGCGCCATGTCTCACTCCATAAGGGTCATGCACTAACAATCCCGCCTCTTCATAGCCAACTGCTAGAATGATATGTCCTCCTTCCTTGTAGGCAACACCCATCGGCACTGGAATCTGCTTGTCTAACTGGGTGATCAAGTCCGTCTTGCGTAGGTTATACCGCCACTCTGATTCAATTCCAAATTCCTGAGCGATGCACTGCGTATGGGGCGGATGCTGGATGGTGTCTCCGTACTTCGCCAGTAGCTTACCGTAGTAGCTCTCAGGCTCACAGAAGCCTAATTCCTTCGCCTTTTTGCTCAACGCTCCCTTCGTCAGAAAATCGATCGCCATTGCATGAACAGTGAGATTACATTGGCGATATCCAGCACCGTGATACTCCGTTGCATTGTTTACTTGCGAAAAGTACGGAACAGACAATAAGACTTTGCTCATGATTTCTCCAGTTTGAGTTGAAAAGATTTTGCCCCTTGCTTTGGGCGAATGGTTGTAATTTTGGCGATCGCTGTTTATTTTTAGCGATCGCAACACCAACTTTTTACCTTGAAGATCGGCGTTACACTTGCCCAATCAGGGATTGAATTTCAGAAAGTTTGCCAATACTAATCGGCATTGTGAACCTGCCCATATTGATGTGCTCAGAGCTTTCTGGTTTGTAATGAACCCAGAATGAAAGTCTCGGAGGAAACCCTGCAATCAGCCCAAATCCTTCAAATCGATAATCTCGATGTCCTTCAATGTCAGTGATATTCTCCCCAATCTTGAGCGCTGGCGGTAGACCTTTTGCGGTACAAGCATTGTTGATTGTGTCGATCATTTGACGAGAGTTTGCGAGCATAGACAAAATAGTAGCGACGGGCATAGTAATCTCCTTGTTGTAGAAATAGATGAGCGTTATGAAATGAATTAGCAAACAAGTGCTTCAGTCTTTACGGCTAAGAGAGAGACTGCCTCTTTTGCCAGAATCAAATGCGCGATCGTCGTTGGATGAACTGCGTCCCAGAAAAAGAATTTATCGGTATAGCCCCGAAGGTCAGCCAATACAGTCATTTCAGCATCAGTAACATTGGTAAACCCAAATTGTTCAGGTTCAGCCAGTACTCGCTCCAGTAAGGAATTGACATCAAAAAGCATGATGCTCACCTCAGAACTAACAGATTGTTGTAAAGCTTGAAGTGCTGTTGCTAATGATGCGTTGTGGGCATTCGTCAAAGCATTGAGACCCTTCGCACGATCGCTATCTAGTCTCGGTTTTGGCAGTTTTCCCAAGCTAGGTAAGTTCGCGACCATGAGATTTTTAACGCCTGCATCAATCAGGTTTTTTGCTGCCTGCATCAAGTTCTCGATCGATCCGGTTGGATTTGTAATTTGTCCACTCAAATAATCATTTGCACCTGCCCAAATCACATAGAGTGCATCTGAATCTGCTTGGGTTCCTTCGAGCGATGTGATAAACGTCTCGATTTGTTGCTGCAATCCAGGGAGAACCAGATTTGCAGGGGTATCAGGAAGAGTATTGATGCTGCCTGTTGTAGCTCCTGCGATCGCAAAGGTCGTATGTTCACAACTAGACAGTTTGAGAAAGCGAGCAAGATAATCTACCCAAACCGGACCATTACAAAAATGTCCTGGAAAATAAGGCGGCGCAGGTGGAATTCCTTGCCCGAATGCTTGCTTTGTGAGCTTAAAAGTATTTCCCATGTCTGATAGACTATCTCCAAACACAAAAAGCTGAGAAAATCGGCGGTAGTCTCCTTGTAGTTCGTCAGGCTTTAGATGATCTAGAAAGGCATCAATGTGAGCATCTTGAGAAGATTGATCGATCGCTAAACCTCGATAAGCATCAATCAATTGGAAACTATTAATCATGCTGTTCTCCTGTTCAGTCTCAATGCTGAATTGTTTTTATCCTAGAGATTGAACTGAGAAGAATCATCTGGAGATCGTCTTGACCTCCGCTAAACGAAATAAAGTAGCCCTTGTTAACTTTCGTCTTGTAGAGAAGCGATCGCCACCAACACGTCTAGCACTGCGACAAAAGACCTAAGTAATCATGCTCAGTCAATCAACGAATGTTAACTAGATTGACTCTATTTCGTTGCGTAAAGATCGGGACGTTCTTTAGATGTATCGCTTGAGCTAAATCTCTACGATAAAGCTAGTTAAGCCTGATTGTTCCTCTATTCCTACTCATAACCCAGAACTCTCAGATGAATAGTTCATTAAATTTGACTGATCAATTCAAATCCTTACCAGATGATCATATTGCTCCGGATTTCTATATTGACCCAGATTCTTGTAGTCTGCATGATGCTGTACAACAGTTAGCTACCGATCGACCAGAAGATGAGCCTTGGATTGTCTGGGTCTTTGAAGATGTGAATAGCGCGATCGCATTACCCGGCAAGACTAGCCTTTACGGTCATGATAGCCTTCACGCCATTCTCAACCGGGGACATTCTCCCGCAGATGAAGCCTTTGTTGGCGGTTTTACAATGGGCAACACAACGCAAGCGAATGGGATACATCAACTCCTGTACAAGCTGGTTTCCTCACAGCTATATCCCAAAAAATATCGCCTTCCTTGGAAAGTCTCCCCTCACTTTGATGCAGGCTTCAGCTACGGTCGATCGCTCCCCTTGAGAAATCTAAATCAAACGGATTTCAGCACGTACCAACATTGCACCATTTCACAAGTCAGGCAGCAGCTTGGCATTACACCTAATCTTTGCTCTATGAATCGACAAATTTCTAGATTTTCACCTTCAGATCGCATTGGTCAGTTCTTCCAGTTTGAACAGTTGGGCACGAACTATCGCACCGAACTACTCGCTGGCTTTACTATCTTTATGACTACGGCTCCGATTCTCGTCGTGAATGCTCATATCCTAGGGAATGCGATATTTTTACAGCAGAGCGGCGATCTATTTGCTCAGATTCTAGTCGCGATCGCGCTTTGTGCTGCGGTGTCTAGCTTCCTCATTGGATTGCTAACGAACTATCCGTTTGTCTTAGGGGCGGGGACTGGCATCAGTGCGCTATTTACTTTCTCGATCGTGCTCAGCATGGGCATGAATTGGCGATTAGCACTCACCGCTGTCCTAGTCGAGGGAATTCTCTTCACGGCTTTGTCTGTAAGTCCGCTCCGTCGCCACCTGGATGATGCCATTCCCAATTCGCTCAAACAAGCAATGGTGATTGGTTTGGGTTTGTTCCTCTCGTATATTGCTCTGTCAGGAAAAGTAACCTCTTCTCAGGTCGGTACAGGCATTATTGTTGCGAATTCTGCCACACTGACCAGTTTAGGAACCTTGAAACAGCCTGCGACGCTAATGGGTATTTTTGGAATTTTATTAACTGCATTGCTGATGGTGCGACAGGTCAAGGGCGCGTTCCTGTTCGTGATTTTTGGTACGGCTGCGATCGGTTGGCTCACTGGAGTTGCACCACTGCCTCATGGCATTCTTGCTCTACCTCAGTTGCCTCATGATTTGATTGGACAAGCGATCGCTGGAATTCAATATCTCAATGGGGCACAACTGGGAAATTTTGTAGCAGTCGTCTTTGTGCTGTTGTTTGTTTCCTTGTCCGATACGATGAGTTCTTTCAATGTATTAGGGCAACAAATCGACTGCATTAAGCCCGATGGAGAGCTACGCCGCTCTAAGCAATCCCTACTCTCTAACGCACTTGGAACTGTCTTTGGTGCGATCGTCGGTAGCGTTCCAGTGATTCCGTATCTAGAAACTGCTTCTGGCATCTTTGAAGGCGGGCGGAGTGGATTCGTTGCGATCGTGGTTGGAATCCTCTTTCTCATCTCAACATTGTTCACACCCTTGTTTGCTGCGATTCCTGCGTTTGCGACGGCTCCTATTTTGATCATGATTGGGGTCTTGATGATGAGTGGTGTACGATCGATTAATTGGAATGATTTAGCAGAAGCAATTCCAGCATTTCTCGTGATCTTAATTACACCCCTCACATTCTCGATCGCGGATGGAATGGCAGCAGGATTTATTGCTCATGCGGTTGTGGTCATTGCTCAGAGAGAGCGACGAAAACTACTATCGAGTTTAGTTTTGGCAGGAATTTCCGTTGCTTACTTCACACTGGTAACAATGCAGACTTAGAGAAATCTTCATTACATATCAACAATACCTTGAACGCACCGTAGATTCGATTGCGCTTTCCCGCAAACTTGGCTGCGGATCTCCACAGCATAATCTGGCTCACAGTCGCAGTGCACGATCGAAAGGATTCGTCTACTGTAAGGAGATATCTTGTTCTTGCGAAGTTATGCTTTGCACGAACTGTAATCGCTCCTGTTTGTTGGAAGTGAACAATGTCCCAAATTTCTCAGCCAGAAAAACAAACTTTTTTAGTCGTGGATGACCATGCGCTCGTCTTAGGCGGCACACTTAACATCTTGAAGCAAGCGCATCCACAAGCGGAAATTTTGACCGCTCCAACCGCACAGGAAGCGCTACGGCAGGTTGAACAAGCTCACCCGAATCTGGTGATTGTCGATTTGGTGATGCCAGATGCGATCGGAGAAGTTGCCCAAGCAAACTCTGGACTTCAACTGCTCAAAGTTTTAATGGAACGCTATCCCCACTTGAACCTTGTCGTTCAAAGTGCTCATGTTCGCACTCTCATCTGGCTCAAACCGTCGATCGATAATCATCAGGGCGGATTCACAGTCGTGGATAAAAGTCAGCCAGTAAAAGATATGCTGACCATGATAGATTGGTCGCTGCGAGAGCGAACTTACACGCCGAAAGAGATCCGGAACGGGGTACAACTTAAACCGTCTTGGATGCAGGTATTGCAGTTGGCATTTCAAGAAGGCTTGCAGGATACCGCGATCGCCAAACGAATGAATGTTTCAGAACGAACGGTGCAATACTACTGGACAAAGATTCGGGATGTGTTGGAGGTGTATCCGGATGACAACAAAAATTTGAGAATTCAAACGGAATTACGAGCCAGAGAAGAAGGACTGCTAGATTAAGCGTTTTACGATTTTATGTCTAAGTTCTTAAGAGAAATGATCATTGCGATGAATCGTAGACGACGGGGTGCGCTGCCAGGTCTTGCGGTCATCGTTGGCATCATTCTTGCACGTTTAACTGGGTCGCTTCAGTTTTTGGAATTAGTCACGTTAGACAAATTTCTCCGACTGCGCCCACCAGAACCCCAAGACGAACGCATTGTGATTGTAGGCATTACCGAAGAAGATATTCAACGTGCTCGAACTTACCCGATTCCCGATCGCGTTTTGGCTGAGTTGATCCAGCGATTACAAACGTATCAACCGAGTGCGATCGGTCTCGATATTGTACGGGATGTGCCCGTTGAACCGGGTCATGCAGCCTTATCATCGCTATTTCGCACGACCAAGAACGTGTTTGGAGTCGAGATTGCTTTTCCCGATCGTAGCGGTTTTACCGTTGCACCGCCGCCTGCCCTGCCGTCTGAGCAAGTTGGGTTTGCCGATGCGGTTTTGGATGCAGATGGCTTTCAGCGTCGCAGTCTGATCGGTGCTCATAATCCGCAGCAAGAGTACCGTTTTGCGTTCACGACCCGACTCGCAGAACACTATCTAGCTGCCCAAGGAATTGAGCTAGAGAATGGCATTCGTGATCCGGATGCCATGAGATTTGGGAGCGTCGAACTGACGAGAGTTCAGCCTAACTTTGGTGGATATGTCAACGTAGATGCAGGGGGCAATCAGATTTTGCTCAATGTTCGCAGGGGGGCAATGCCATTTCGGGTACTGTCTCTCGCCCAGATTGAGGCAGGAGTCGATCCACAATGGCTAAGAGGCAAGATTGTGCTTGTGGGTGTGATGTCTCTCAGTGCGAAAGATCTGGCGAGTTCTGGAGCGATCGTAGGGATCAATCCGGGGCGAGTGTATGGCGTTGAAATGCAAGCACATGCCATCAGTCAGATTCTTAGTGCAGTGCTAGATCAGCGACCGTTACTACAAGTTTGGGCACCAGGATGGGAGCTAGTTTGGATCGTGGCGTGGGGACTGTTGGGAATGAGTTTCGGACGATTTGTGAGATCGCCCTGGAAAATTCTTCTTGGACTAATTTTGCTTTGTGCTAGTGCGATCGCGATTAGCTATGGATTGCTTCTATTCGGATGGTGGGTGCCGATCGTTCCGGTATTGCTGATTCTGGTACTGAATGGAACTGGCTTAACTGCAGCCATGTTTTACCGTCGTGAACAAGAACTGCAACTGCGATTAGAGGAGCGACAATTTGTGATCGAACAGACCTTTAATGCAATTCATAGTGGACCCCTGCAAACATTAGTTCAGATTCTTAGAATGGCTCAGTCGCAAGAAGCGCCGTCATTTCTATCAGAGTTGCAGCGGTTGAGTCAAGAATTACGATCGATTTATGAGTCAGTACAGCGAGAAACGATCGAGACTGAAGCACACTTACAGTTAGGTAGCGCGATCGAACTTGCCTTACAAGCACCCCTGCATGAATTACTTTACAAAGTGTATTGCAACACATTAGAGCAAGAATTACCTCACTTCAAAACGCTCAAATCTAAAATTGTTCAATTCGATCCCTTAAACACTCGAAACTTGCGATTGGAGCATAAACGAGGACTCTGCCGATTTCTCGAAGAAGCACTCTGCAATGTTGGAAAACACGCTACTGGAGCGACTCGCCTAACTGTGATATGTACTCAGGAAGACAACCAGCAAGTGATTCGAGTCATTGACAACGGCTTAGCGACGATCGGCTCGTCAGATAGAAGTCCGAATTCGGGCTTGGGGACACAACTGGCACAGAACTTGGCAAAACAACTCGGCGGAAAGTTCCAGCGTTATCCAAATCAACTGAGAGGAACAGTCTGTGAGCTAAATTGGTCAGTCGATCGCAGATGGTTTTGGAAATAAAGGCGACTGATAGATTGCACTTTCCCGCAAACCAAACTTACAGATAAACACCTAGTATTTTTGACCGTTTCTATTTATGCTAGGAAGCACTCGTAGGGGGATTAGACCTCCTGCACGAATCCTGATCACAGATTTGAACTCCTGAAAAGAGGACTAGATGCCACTCAGGAGACTGATCAAATGTACGATCGCATTCAACACCTGCCACCAAAATCGTTCAAACGCAAGTGCGGAGTGAAGCGTGAAACCTTCGAGAAAATGGTTGAAATTCTCAAACCCAAGCTGATCCGAAAAGGCAAACGAGGCGGACAAGGCAAGTTTGGAGTCGAAGATCAACTCTTGATTGCGATGGAATATTGGCGCGAGTATCGGACTCAGTTCCACATCGGACAAAGTTGGGGGATTCATGAAACGACCGTGGGGCGCATTGTGCGGAAAGTTGAGAACAGTTTGATTCGGTCGGGCGAATTTCGGCTTCCGGGCAAGAAGGCGCTGCACTCGCCTGATGCAGGGTGGAACCTCCTGTTAGTTGATGTCAGCGAAAGTCCGATTGAACGTCCAAAAAAAAACAGCGACCTTACTACAGTGGTAAGCAAAAATGGCACACACTAAAAGCGCAAGTCGTCGTAGACTATTTCAGCGGTCAAATTGTCTGCACCGCATTTGGCAAAGGGCGCAAGCATGATTTCCGCTTGTTCAAGGACTCGCAGTTGCCGACCCAACTTGAGCAACTCTGGGTGGCAGACCGAGGCTATCAAGGCATCGCCAGACTTCATGCTTACAGTTGTACGCCCTACAAAAAATCGCGCAAGCGTCCGCTCTCCAAGCAAGAACGTCAGTTTAATCGACAATTAGCGCAAGTTCGTATCACGGTGGAGCATACCTTTCGCAAGTTGAAGATTTTTCGCATCTTATCGGAGCGCTACCGTAACCGTCGCAGGCGATTTGGGCTACGGTTCAACTTGATCGCAGGCTTGCTGAACTATGAGCTTGCTCATCCAATTTGATTCGTGCAGGAGGTCTATTGTACGGGCACTGTCGTGCGATCGCTCTCTCCATTCCTACGATCGACCCTCTACGATTCTTCGTTCTGAAGTTGTTGGAGAAGCGATCGTGTTATCGAATGATTCGAGAGTTCTGCGGTGCGATCGCGCTGTATCACTTGCCTTAAGAACTCAAGAAAGTTCCCCCAAGCGGTTTCTGTGGTGGGATGGTTTGCTCCCAGTTGCTCATAGAGGATAGCGATCGCTCGTAGATACAATGGCTCAACTTCTGCAAAGCGCTCTAATGTTATGTAAAGTCCTGCAAGATTATTCAGTCCGGCAGCAACATGGGGATGGTTTTGTCCTAATATTCGTTGGTGAATCTGCAAGGTCTGAATAAAGAGTGATTCGGCTTGCTCATAGCGTTCTAGTGACCGATACAATCCTGCTAAATTTCCCAAACTCGTTGCCACATCAGGATGATTCTCGCCAAGGAGCGATCGCATCAACTGCAAAGCCTGCAAATAGAATGGTTCAGCTTGCTCATAGCGTTCTAGTGACCGATACAATTCTGCCAAATTGTGCAAACTTGCTGCTACAGCCGGGTGGTTCTCGCCAAAGAGGAACCGCCTTAATTCCAAAGCCTGAATCAGGAGCGATTCGGCTTGTTCATAGTATCTTTGCGATTTGTAAAATGCTGCCAAATTGTGCAGGCTCGCTGCTACATGGGGATGTTTCTCATCGAAGAGTGATCGTGTTAACTGCAAGGTCTGAATATAGAGCGGTTCAGCTTCCTCATAGCGTCCTTGTAAGAAATACAGTTCTGCCAAGTTGCCCAGACTCGTTGCCACATCGGGATGATTCTCGCCAAGGAGCGATCTCATTAACTGCAAAGCTTGGATGAAGAGTGGTTCGGCTTGCTCATAGCGTCCTTGTGATCGATACAATCTTGCCAAATTGTGTAGACTTGTTGCCACCTCTGGACGGTTCTTGTCAAAGAGCAATTGATGTAGTTCCAAAGCCTGAATGAAGAGCAATTCAGCCTCCTTATACCGTCCTTGCGACTCGTACAATAATGCTAAATTGTTAAGACTTAGTGCTATGTACGGGTGGTACTTGTCAAAGAGCGATTGACATAATTCCAAAGCCTGGGTAAAGAGCGGTTCAGCCTCCTCATACCGTCCTTGCAACTGATACAATCTTGCCAAATTACTCAGACTTATTGCCATACCGATATGTTTCTTGCCTAATCGCTGAGTCAAGAGCGATCGACAGTGCAGATACCATTCCTCTGCTTCCCAAAATACTGATTGTCCTTCATAGAACTGACCAAGCCGATTTCCAGGCTTATAAACATCCTCATCTGCCAACCAAGCTTCTAAGGTTGTCGCTGATTCTTTAAGGTGTGGAATCGTCGCTGAAAACTGCTCGATCGATGCGAGTGTCCAGGTCGTTGGCATCTGATTTGCGATCGCACTCATCACCGCACAAAACGATCGCTTCCATTCTTCATCTTCTGGCATCTGCGATCGCTTCACCGCAAAAAACTCCCGCAACAACTGATGCAATTGATAATTCTCTCCACCCTCGAAGCTTAGTAAACTCAAATTCACTAACTGTTCTTCGCGCAAATCCTCTAATTCTTCCTCATCTGCTTCCGGTAAACAAGCCTGAACCAGCGACCACGGAATTTCAGCCAGCGCGAACAGACTTAAAAGTGCTGCTAACTGTTGCGCCTTCAGATCCAATTCCTGCCAACTCAACTCAAACGCCGCTGTGACTCCCAAAGATGCCGTCATTCCGGGTTCCGCCTCTAGCAATGCCTTCGCTGCTAACTTCTGCGCCTGCAACCGTTCCCAAAGTTTCACGATCGACGTTCCTTTCCGTCGCGCCAAATACCGCCCAACTAGCTCCAATCCCAACGGCAAATAGCCCAACCATTCACAAACCTGCTTTGCTGTCTCTAGGTCTTGATCGATTCGTTCATCAGATACGATCGCTCTCAATAAATTCAACGATGCCGCTTCTGAAAGTACCTTGATTTCGTGATTTTGTACCGGAGAGCCAAAGCGCGATCGCGTCGTCAACAGCACTTTGAAATGCGATCGTTGTGGCGGCAAAAACGGCTCAATCTCCACATACTCCTGCACATCATCAAATACAATCAGTGATTCTTCAGCTCGCCACTGTGCCCAACACAAATGCACCTGTTCGCTTAACTCCACCTCTTCAGGGATAGAAAGATGCAACCTCGATCGACCAAATCCGACAATTTGCGTTCCTAACTCCTCGCGACCTTTCAGCCAGCAAATCCCACCCGGATAAGTTCCCAGATCTCGATGTTGCACTGCATATTGCGCGGCTAATTCGGTTTTACCAATCCCGCCCATTCCCGCGATCGCAGAAATCGCTGTCGCCCTTCCTGTTTGCAGTTTCTGGTGAAGTTCTTCAAGATCCAATTCCCGACCCACAAACACATCGTTAATTCGGGGGAGATTCTGAGCGATCGAGGGCGGATAGATCGGTTCTGGTTTGTGAGAAGACAGGACATACTCTGGCTCTTGGCTCGGCTTTCCGCGCACCTTCTTTACGGCTGCGACTGCTGCACATCGAATCAATTCCTTCGCTTCTTCCTTTTCTTTCCCTACTAAATCGACATAAACAATCTGTGCCCACAATCCCAGAGGCTGACAGTCTCCTACTCGAATCGGCATCAGTCGGCGTTCCTTTCCAGATGGATCTCGCTTAAACGCGGCTGCCCATTCTGCTTGGACAAATTCTGATTTCAGCGAATTTCTTGATAAAACCGCGATCGTTCTTTCTGCGTCGATCGCTGCTTGCTGCATATCCAGTACAAAGTTCCCACCTGCGCCAAAGTCCCAAGCCTGAATCACGGTGGAATACCCTTCTTCCTCTAGCACCCACGCGATCCATTCTGCGATTCGTCGATCGTTCTGGTTGTAGCTGACAAAAAAATCCTTCTTCGATCCAGCATTCATTGGGGCAACTCCGCGATCGCTCTGTATCTTTTCTACACAGAGAACGAGTATTTCTCCAAAAAATATCGGCGTTTCTCCATAAAGAGCCAATCTTCTATGCTGAACTGCCTCGGTTTCCTCTTACAGAGCGATCGTTTCCTCTTATAAGAGCGATCGTTTCTTCTTTTTTGATAGACATTCTCAGAACAAAAGAGGACATTTCCTCTTTTTTGATGAATGATGCCACTTAAAGAGCGATCGTTTCCTCTTTTTCAATAGATGATGCCACTTCAAGAGGGAACATTCCAATCTGAAGGAGGAATGAACACAAAAAATCCCGAACGATGTCACTTAGAGACGCATTCGGGATTCTTTGGGATGAAAAAGAGAACCTTAAGCTTTATCTTCTGCCAATTTCACCTTCGTTGCCAGCCCTAACATTTGCAGCAAACGAATCGTCATCCAGGTCATATCAACTTCCCACCACTTCAGACCATGACGGGCAGAGTATTGATACATGTGGTGATTGTTGTGCCAGCCTTCGCCATACACCAAGACAGCCACCCACCAGCAATTTGTGGAATTGTCATCTGAATCATACGTGCGATAGCCAAACTTATGAGTCGCGCTATTCACCAACCACGTGCAGTGATACACCAACACCAAGCGGACGAAAATACCCCAGGTGACAAAAGACCAACCCCCGATCGCATAAAGCAAAACACCCAATGCGATTTGGATCAGCGCGAAATAATTCTCTAAAAACTGATAGAACTTATCATCAGCAATATCTTTGGTGAACTTAGGAATCTCATTTTCAGCAGGGACATCCCGCAACATCCATTCCATGTGGCTCCACCAGAAGCCTTTGGTCGAATCGTGGTGATCGTTGGGTTTGTCAGAATAAAGATGATGATGGCGATGTAACCCAATCCACCAGATCGGACCGCCCTGCATTGCCAAAGACCCAAAGAATACCAGCGTGTATTCGAGCCATTTGGGAACTTGGAAACTGCGGTGACTCATGAGACGATGCCATCCCAAAGTAATCCCTAGCCCCCCGGTGAGCCAGTGAAGAAAGATGGCAAGTCCAACAGCACTCCAACTAAAGTTTCCAGGCAAAAAGGCGAACAATGCGCCAATGTGAATTGCCACCATGAAGGCGAGCGTGGGATAGTCTATTTTCAGTTTTTCAGAAGTTGCGATAGTCATGAAAAAGTCTCTAAACGGAATACGATGCTCGATCTGCGCGACAATAGAACCCGCTTTAACCGAAGACGAGTTCAAGTTCGGGACGGCGCAATCTCCACTGTAACTTTTAATTAACGAGGCAGATGATGAACGGCTCGATTCTGGTAAAAGAAGCGGAAAAAGCACTATCTGAAATCTTTTCTGGTATTGACGCAAAGGTCAAGAAAAATTTATATAAGGTGTTGAGCGCATACCGCAATCATCGAGTGGGCGTTCACCATTTTGCGGGTGTCTCTGGCTATGGTCATGATGATTTAGGCAGAGAAGTGCTCGATCGAGTATTCGCGGAAGTGATGCAAGCCGAAGCCGCGATCGTGCGGGTTCAATTCGTTTCTGGCACTCATGCGATCGCGTCTGCGCTTTATGGTGTTCTCCGTCCTGGGGATGAGATGCTTTGTGTGGCAGGCGCACCGTATGACACGTTAGAGGAAGTGATCGGATTACGAGGCGAGAATCAAGGATCGCTCAAGGATCTTGGCGTGTCTTATCGCCAGTTGGAATTGACCCCAGAAGGTTTGATTGATTGGCACGCGCTTCAGACGGCGATTCGACCGGAGACGAAATTGGTATCGATTCAGCGATCGTGTGGTTATTCTTGGCGACCGAGTTTATCGATCGTGGAAATCGAGAAAATTATTGCGATCGTCAAAGAGCAAAATCCGAATACGGTTTGCTTTGTCGATAATTGCTATGGCGAATTTGTCGAAGATCGTGAACCGACTGCGGTAGGAGCCGATTTGATTGCAGGATCGTTGATCAAGAATCTCGGAGGCACGATCGTTACGACTGGCGGATATGTCGCAGGTCGAGCGGATTTGGTGGAAATGGCAGCTTGTCGGTTAACGGCTCCAGGAATTGGCAGTTCTGGAGGGGCAACGTTTGATCAAAATCGGCTTCTATTTCAAGGATTGTTTCTCGCGCCGCAAATGGTCGGGGAAGCGATGAAAGGCAATCATTTAACCGCGTATGTGTTTGACAAGTTAGGCTATCCGGTAAATCCGACTCCATTTGCAGCGAGACGCGATGTGATTCAGGCAATTAAACTAGGTTCACCGGAGAAGATTATTGCGTTTTGTCGATCGATTCAGCAAAATTCCCCGATCGGGTCTTATCTCGATCCGGTTCCGTCTGGAATGCCGGGATATGAAAGCGAATTGGTGATGGCGGGCGGAACGTTTGTCGATGGCAGTACTTCGGAATTTTCGGCGGATGGTCCGTTGAGAGAACCTTATGTGGTGTTCTGCCAAGGAGGAACGCATTGGACGCATGTAGCGATCGCACTTGAAGCTGCGATCGAAGCCTTGCAACAAAAAACCCCCAACCGAAGTCAGGGGTAATTAATCAGGGTGCATCTACCAATATCTACTACTTCAGAATTCCCGTAGATCAGGACACTTTTGCAGAATTTCCTAAAATTGCGATCGCAACTCCCACCAACAGAACCAGAGCACCAATAATGATCTGCGTTCCAGGGATTTCTTGGAAAAATGCGATCGCAAAAATTGTCGATCCAACAGGTTCTAAAAGAATAATCAAGGTCACGATCGTGGGCGGTAAATGTCGCATCGCCCAATTAAAACTCGTATGTCCGATTAATTGCGGAAATACTGCCATTAACGCAATATAGACATAAGTAGGAACGGGATAGCCAAGATACGGAGAACCAAATAGGAACGGCAAAGGAAATAGTGCAATTGCAGCAGTCGTATAAGCAACCGTTACATAACTCCCTACATTTAAGCCTTTCTGGGCTTCTCTTCCCAGTAACAGATACAAACTTGCTGCCCACGCACCGACGATCGCTAATCCATTTCCTAACAGCGGATTCGATCCATCTTGGCTTGTGTCGTCGAATCCGATTAGAATTCCACCAACCATTGCAATTCCGATTCCTAAAAAAGTTGCAGGAGTTGGCTTTTCTCGAAACCAGAACCAACTAAGTAGTGCGACCCAAAGCGGATTCGTGGTGACGAGCGTTGTAGAAGCGGCGATCGACGTATACGACAACGACGAAATCCAAGTTGCAAAATGAACCGCTAAAGAAATTCCAGCCCCGATCGCAAACTTGATCGCATTCGGTGAAGCGGGTTGGAACGATCTCCAAGTGGGAACGAGAAACAGAGCCGCGATCGACAACCTTGATGCCGCTAATACCAGACTAAATCCGACTCCTGAAGCGCCTGAAACATTGGATGCCAATCGAATCAGAATTGCTGCTGTGGAAACGGAGAGAATTCCGATCGTCAGCACGATCGTTAAAGTGAGATTTGTCGATCGCATAAGAGCATGTTTGAAAAGTATCGTTTATTGCATTCATCCGCCCCGGAATGGAATTCGGGGCTATCGGTGCGAAGTCCTTTGAAAAGGACTGAAGACTCGACTTAATTTGGTTCTTAGTCCCCTTTAGTGGACTTCGTTCTGTTAGCCCCGAATTCTATTCCGGGGCGAAATCGCAACGAAGCGAGGAAACTTTTTATACGTTTCAAACATGCTCCGAGATTCAATTGGCTAACGGCAATCGGACTGTAAACGTTGCGCCTTGATCTCGTCCTGCACTGTCCGCCCAAATTGTTCCTTTATGCAATTCGACCAAGTGACGCGAGATTGCTAATCCTAAGCCCAATCCATCTTTATAGCGACTAGAATCATCATCTGCCTGAGAAAATCGATCGAACACATGCGGCAAAAATTCTGGCTCAATTCCTTTTCCAGTATCTCGCACCACAATCTCAACTGTGGATGAATCTACAACGCTTAATTCAACATCAACGCGACCACCACTCGGAGTGAACTTTACTGCATTCGTTAATAGATTTGTGATCACTTGCTGTAATCGAGCTGGATCACCTGTTACAGAATCGATCGATTGCTCAATCTGCGATCGTACAATTACTCCTTTTGCTTCTGCCGACAATTGCACATTCGCGATCGCTGTTTCCACGACTGGCGCGAGATCAACCTGAGTGAGCGCAATTCGCACCGTTCCGCGAACCATTCGAGTCACATCCAACAAATCCTCAATCAGTTGCACCTGAACTTGAGCATTTCGCTCGATGATTAACAATGCCCTTTTCATTGTTTCAGGCTCAAACGTCCGAGCTTGCAGCAGTTTCGACCAGCCCAAAATCGAATTCAAAGGCGATCGCAATTCATGAGAGACGATCGCCAAAAAATCATCCTTACTTCGATTTGCCGCTTCCGCTTCTGCACGAGCCGCTTCTGCTTCTGCTAACAGTCTTTCCCGCTCTTGAGCCGCCCGTTTTCGATCGCGCAAATCCAACACAAAACAGATACTATATCCATCCTGTTCGCGTCCTTCCATCATCGCAGTGCCAATCAAAATCGGAACACGAGACCCGTCTTTGTGGTAGTACTCTTTCTCAGAAGGTGGAGCAATTCCGGTCGCTTTCAACTGGGCTTCGACTTCTAACGTGTGTGCTTCATAGCCAGGAGGAGTCAAAGTCATCCAATTGAGTACTCCAGTCTCTAACTCTTCGCGGGTGTAGCCTAGCAGATTTAGAAAGGCATCATTCGCCTCATAAATTTGTCCGCTGAAATCTGCAAAGAAAAGCCCGATCAAATTCGAGTCCGCTAAGCGACGGAATTTCGCCTCACTGTCTCGCAGTGCTAGTTCTGCCGATCGACGATCGCTAATATCGATCGTGTTTCCCACCATTCGGATCGGTCGTCGATTCGCATCCCGCAAGACGATGCCGCGTTCTTGCACCCAAACATAATATCCATCTCGATGTCGAATCCGATACTCTCCTTCAAACCGATCTTGATCTCTCATTCGTTCAAAAAACTCTTCTCGATCGAATGATGCCAAATCATCAGGATGAATTCGATCGCGCCACCATTCGACCGTTGGTTCTGCTTCTTCTGGCGAATATCCCACCACATCGGCTAGACCACGAGTTCGCTCTACGATTCCAGTAATCAAATCGAGGTCATACACCAAACTTTGAACCGCCTCAGATGCTAGTTCAAATCGTTCATTCGATCTCGTTAAAGACAATTCCAACGTCTTTCGCTGCATGATTTCTTGAGCTAATCCCAAGATCTCGATCGGTACACCTTCTGACGATCGACGAAACACGACTTCTTGAGTGTGAAACCAAATCCATTCACCATCTGCCGATTGCATTCGGTATTCAAACTCGAACACTTGATGATTTGCAGCGGTCTGAAACTGTGCCAGATGTTGAGGAACCCGCTCAAAATCATCTGGATGAATTAATTTTGGCAAAACATCACTGCCCATTTCCTGAACTTGATCTGGGGTATAGCCAAGAGCATTAGCGATTTGGCGATTCACAAAAATGTTGCGACTAGTTGTTAAATCGTGAATGTAAAGAATCCCAGGAATGGCATCCGTGAGTTGTTGAATAAACTGCCGATCTTTTTCTGATTTTTGAGTGAGTTCGCGTTTGAATTGTGATTGCTCGATCGCTCTTCGTAGCGTGATTTCTAAAAGTTCAGCAGTAATATAATCTGTGACTAAATAATTCTCTGCACCCTGTTTCATCGCCTGAACTGCGATCGATGAATCCCCTTGTTTTGTCATCAAAATCAAGGGCGGATGCAAATCACCCAATGCAGATTTAATTGCTTCAATAAATGCCAGATCCGAGAATAGAATTACGTCGATCGACGTTTCACGGCAAGTTCTCACCGCATCTTCGATAGAATTTAGTGCTACAACACCAAATGGACAATCAGACAAACAGCGACGGTAAGCTTCGCAACTGAACTGATCATCGTCAACGATTAAGACCGAAGATTCAGAGAACATTCAATACTAAATTTACTTAGGTTGGTAAGCAGTATCGCTGAATCAGACGCATTAATTCAAGCGGATCTACTGGCTTTGTGAGGTAATCATTAAAACCCGAAGTGATCGCTTGCATCCGATCTTCTTCGCGGGCATAAGCGGTTAATGCGATCGCAGGAAGTTCTTCACCTTGAGGAAGTTCACGAACTTGCTCAATCAGTTGAAATCCATCCATCTCAGGCATGGCGACATCACTGACCAAAACCGCTGGCAACTCTTTTTCTAGCAGGGATAAAGCCTCTTTTGCATTCGTCGCAACAGTGACGATCGCTCCTTCTCCTTCCAGCATAAATCGCAGAAGATCTCGTGTATCAGGATCATCGTCCACGATGAAAATGTTGACTCGTTGCAATGATTCCATTTTTAATTGCTACCCGTTGCGAAGAAGAGCCTTAGAGGAATTTTTAAGAATTTCAGAGTGAAATCTAGGCTACGTCTTACGGTAGGGGCAGTCGTCCATCTAAGGGGGGAGAAGTTTTTCTGGCAAACGTGGAAAAGCTTAAAACTCGATCGGATTTGCTGCGCTTGAAAATTTAAGTACGCCACCGTACATTTCTATTCGCCTTCTATCAATAGCATGAGCCAGTTTATAAAACTCTCTAACTTTTGTTGAGGAGCGATTCTGCTCTTAAGGAAGGGACGAAGTGAGGGTGATCTTTTGTACAGTTTAATCATCAAGAACCTACTCTCCTCTCTCTAGTAAGGTTTGGTCAGAAGTCCGCCCTGAGTTGTCAGAGACTCAGGGTTTTTGCTTGAGAAATTGATCAAAGGTTACTCGATCGACTAACGAAGTTTGCGCTCCCGATTTTGTCGTTGAAAGCGCTCCCGCTGCCGCTCCCCAAACGATTGCTTCCCGAATTGGTAATCCTTCTGATAATGCGACTGCCAATCCTGCATTAAACGCATCCCCAGCCGCAACCGTATCGATCGCATTCACCGAAAAGGCTGGAACAAAGAATCGCTCTTGTTCTGTCGCGCAGAATGCTCCTTGGGAACCAAGCTTAATGACGATCGTATTCGCCCCTTTCTGTTGCAAAATTGTCGCGGCTCGATCGACATCTGCTTGATCCTGAAGCGCAAATCCTACCAATTGAGCAGTTTCGATCGCGTTCGGAGTCAGAATATCAATCAAAGAATAAAGTGCTTCTGGAAAATTCGCAGGTGCAGGAGCGGGATCGAGAATCACTGTTGCACCGATTTGTTTCGCAATTCGAGCAGCAGATTCAGCGATCGTAATGGGAATCTCAAGCTGCAATAGCAAAATCGATGAATCCGTTAATGCAGATTCAAGCTTTTCAAGATCTTGCTCATCAACGTTGCCATTTGCCTCTGGGATCACAATGATGTGATTTTCGCTCTGATCATCCACTGCAATCATCGCAACTCCAGACGAAACTGATCGATCGACTGTTACTAAATCCGTCTGAACTCCCGCCTCTTGCAAACTCTTTAGCAATTCTTCGCCAAACGCATCGCCACCCACTCGCCCGACCATCTGAGTTGATCCACCCAATTTTGCAACTCCGACCGCTTGATTGGCTCCCTTTCCTCCCGGAACCGTTGAAAACGAATATCCTGACAAGGTTTCTCCGGGTCTAGGTAACTGAGGAACCCGCGCCACGAGATCCATATTGATACTGCCGAAAATAATCGTCGATCGAGTCATAAAGCTTAAAGATATCAGCATTTCTGAGGGTGAATTATAACGAGCGAGAAAGCTTCATTCCATCAGGTCGATTAAACTAGAACATACAAACCGCTATAAAACCTGAGTGAATGACACAGTTAGAACTAGAGCAGCAACTCCTTGCACTTAGCCCTACAGAAAAGCTCCGGATAATTGAACTTTTGGCACACAGTTTGAAGTCTGAGCCAACCCTTAGTAAGGGCGACGCTTCTCAAACGTTGGTTGACTTTTTCCAAAGTTCTCCACTAGGTGAAGCGATCACAAGTGGAGAACTCGATCTTTCACGCGATCAGAGTCCGATTCTTGATCGCTTTATGCCATGAGATATTTGCTAGATACATGCACAATCTCCGAAGCCGCAGCTAAACAACCAAATTCTGGAGTAATTGATTGGCTGTCTAGTCAGCGGCGAGAGACGATTTATCTTAGCGTCATCACGATCGGAGAAATCGCCAAAGGAGTTAGCAAAATGCCAGCTTCTCGGCGAAAAAATGATTTAGAAACCTGGCTGTCGCAGAATCTTTTGATTGAGTTTCAAGAGAGAATCATTCAACTCGACACAGGGACAATGCTGCTGTGGGGAGATCTCATCAGTCGATTAGAGTCCCAGGGCAGAACATTGCCGATCTTTGATTCTTTAATTGCTGCAATCGCATTGCAAGGCTCTTTTTGCCTCGTTACTCGCAATGAGAAGGATTTTGATCAAACAGGGGTTCAAATTCTCAATCCTTTTGCAAGTTAGAAAACCGAGTAATATCTCGTGGTTTAACCCTGCCCCGAATTGCGTTGAATTTGCGATCGAACACTTTCCGCATTAGTAAAGTGATCGACAAGATTCAAGCCACGAGCGATCGACAAATTTGCCCTTCGAGTTCTCCTTCCCGAACCTGCATCGCTTCAATCGATCGCATAATAATTTCACGACTGTCTAATCCTTGTTCGCTCATTTGAATCCAGCGCATCGCTTCATTGCCTTCTCGCAGAATCTTCTTCACGGGCAATAAGAAACAGCTAAATCCTTTGGGTTTCGCGATCGCGAACATTTCTGCATAAAGTTGCTCAATCCAGTCCCGCGCCAAAATCGGTTGTCCATCTTTCCAATGTCTCAACTCGGCATCCAGGCTCGATCGAGAAGCAGCCGCTTCATTCTCATTCGTCAATTCAACTAAATCTTCTGGACTCAATTGGCTTAATTCCAGCGGATCAAGACTCGGATTTTCGATCACTTGATGCAATCGAGCTTCTAATAATGCAGTAATGGCTAAAAGCGCGATCGGATCAGAAACTAAATCACAGATTCGCAGTTCTAACCGATTCAAGTTGTAAGGTCGTCGATCACCATTCGGACGCACTGAAGACCAGAGATGACGGACATTCTGCATGGTTCCGATCGCAATTTGTTCTTCTGTCCAGCGAATATAGTGAGCATGACTCTCGAACAGCGGCACATGAGCAGGCGTTTTCGGAAACAATCCCCAACGAGTTGAATGATATCCAGTCATTTCACCATTAAACAGCGGAGAAGCAGCACTCAAAGCTAAATATAACGGCGCTTCCACTCGCACCAATCGACACGCTCTCATCAATGTCTCTGGATCACTCATACCAACATTAATGTGAACGCTGGCAGTCACAACTTTTGTGCCGTAAGTTTGTTCAATATAATCGTGATAAGGATTTGCAGGATCAGACCGCCAAAAGCGATCGCCCTGTCCCTTCAGCGGCAACGTACTTCCAGGAATCAGCGTATAGTCCCCTTTCGACTTGAGAAATTGCCGCAAGTGGAGGCGCGGCATCACCAAATCACACAGCGATCGCTCATACCGAAAACAAGGCGGAGTCGTATATTCCACATTGCGGCTATCCGGCTCACGCACAAAACCATCCAGCGCTGCCACAATCTGATCCGACAGTCCGACGATATCGCCTTGCGGGGTTCCGGTATACACCTCAATCTCAAATCCTTTCGATAGCATAGTGACTCTCACTTTTGACTGTCGCCTTTCCCAGTATCTCGGAAAACCGTAGAGAAACCACTATCAAGAGAAGAACGATCGCTAAATTCTCACAATTTTGTAAAATCCTGACGATCTACAGATGCGCCACTTTTCGTTAGCTTGTGTATATTGCAATAGCTTACGAATTAGGGAACTTGCATCTACCTTCGCTTGTCATCCCTCATTAGTCACAATGCCGCATTCACCACTCTGAGATGAGAGGACTTATGGTTCGCACCCGCAAAAATTCTATGTTCCGCACGATCGTTCCTACCCAGTTAGCACTACTCGCTTTACTCGCTCTTAGCACTCCGCTAATCGCCCAAGCTCCTGCGGTTAGCCAACTTCCCATTCCGACCACTCCTACCCCGCCCGCTGTAACCTCAGTTCTCTACGTCAATCCCAACACAGGAAGCGATCAAGCGACCTCTGGAAGAACTGATGCGGCTCCATTTCGCACGATCACCTTTGCGATGCAGCAAGCCAATGCAGGCACCGTAATTCAACTCGCACCCGGCAACTACACGCAGCAAAGCGGTGAACAATTCCCGATCGTGATGAAACCGGGTGTCATCCTGCGCGGCGACGAAAACAGCAAAGGTGCAAACGTTGTGATTCAAGGCAGTGGAGCAACCTTGAGTAAAACCTTTGGTCAACAAAATGCAACCATTCGAGCCGCCAATGGTAGCGAGATTCGGGGCGTGACTGTCACCAACACTGCGACACGCGGAACCGGGATTTGGGTCGAAGATGTCGATGGCATTATTGCCAATAGCACGTTTACCAATAACAACCGTGAAGGTATATTTGCAACTGGAAACTCGAACCCGATCGTTGCAGACAGCGTATTTACGAAAAATGGCGGCAATGGCATCTCGATCACGAGCGGTTCACGCGGCGTGATCAGAAATAATGTCTTTAACGATACTGGATTCGGACTAGCGCTCGGTGGCAATTCCATCCCCAGACTTGAAGGCAACCAGATCACACAAAACCAAGCGGGCATCTATATGGATGGCTCCACTCGTCCGATCCTCCGCAACAATGTGATCACCGATAGTTTAGGCGATGGCATCGTTGTCCTAAATCGTGCATTTCCTGACTTGGGAACTGCCGATAGTTTAGGCAACAATACCATCCGCAACAATGGCAGAGATGCAAAGCGCAAGCCGCTTGGAGTGGATCTCAACAACACGACAAGCAATACGTTGCAAGCCGTTGGTAACAGCATCGATCCGAAAAAGATTGCAGGTCGAATTAACTTTGTTGCAGGCGGGACAAATACGGCATTCTCTGATATTCAGGGGCATTGGGCACAGCAGTACATTCAAGCTCTTGCTTCTCAAGCCATTATCACAGGCTTCCCCGATGGCACATTCAAACCGAATGATCCGGTGACTCGCGCTCAATTTGCGACGATCGTATCAAAAGCCTTTAGTCCAGCCCCCAGAAATCCAGCCGTGAATTTCACCGATGTTCGCAGTAATTTCTGGGGCTTTGGAGCCATTCAAACGGCTTCTCGTGCGGGCTTCATGGCAGGCTTCCCTGGTGGCGCGTTCCGCCCAGATCAGCGAATTCCGAAAGTTCAAGCCTTAGTCGCTTTGTCGAATGGCTTGCAATACGGTGCAGGCGATCCCAGTTTGCTCTCGCGCTTCCAAGATGCAGCTTCGATTCCAAGTTGGGCAACAGGTCCGATCGCGGCTGCAACTCAGCGTCAGATTGTGGTGAACTATCCGACCGTCGGACAGCTTAATCCGAATCGGGAAGCGACTCGTGGAGAAGTAGCGGCGTTTATCTATCAAGCGCTGGTTGCTCAAGGAAAAGCTCAAGCGATTCCTTCTCCTTATGTCGTGGGAGCGCGATAGTCCTAACGGGTTTTGCGGCTTTCTAACCGAAATAGCCAAACCATGAGGGCAACGAGTCCAACTTGTAGGGCGAGATTTGGAACTGCGGTTTCGAGGTCTCGCCCTACGATCGTTTGAGCAAAAAAGACCAGTGCCCCGATCGCGCCTGATCCACCAAAGGCAATATAAATAAATTTCCGCAATCCGCGATAGGGTGCGGCGGCTTCGGCTTTTAATCGAGCGTATTTTTCGGGGTCAGATTGGCGTAAGCGTTCAGATTGTTGACTCATAAAAGGCGGTATGATTTTCTCGATCGTGTCACGGGATGGAATTTTGTGCAAATCATGTGATTGTGCGATCGATAACCTGTTATAATTTCTGAAGCTTTTTGCCGATGTGGCTCAGGGGTAGAGCACTCGATTCGTAATCGAGCGGTCGCGGGTTCAAATCCCGCCATCGGCTTTCTGAACAGAATACAGCGAACTTTCTGAAAGTCAACGAACACAGGGTTGCGATTTTTTTGCATAAAAGCCTCTGTCTATAAAATTAGACCTAGTAAATTGCAGGATTTTACAACTCCTGTACTCAATCTCCTTGTGCCTCTTCAATTTCTAATAGACTAACGATCACACCTGCGATCGGAACCGATAAAAAGATACCTAGTAATCCTGAAACTCGTGTTCCAACTAAAAGCGCAAAAAACACGATCACAGGACTAAGATGAACTGTATTTTGCATCACACGCGGCGAAAGTAGATTGTCTTGTAGTTGTTGCAGAATCACACAAATCACTAGAACTTTAAGCGCAGTCAACCAGCCACTTTGTACCAGAATAACTAAGCAAGCGAGTGTCACTCCCAAGGTTGCACCAATTCCAGGAATCAAATCAAATACACCGACTGTCACCGCAAGCAAAAATGAGAACGGAATTTGAAACAGCACAAACACGAGAAAGGTAGCAACACTCAGCAAAAACGAGATCAGCAACTGACCCCGAAGAAACCCGGCAAAGTTCGTCTGTACCGAGGTTGCAACTCGCCTTCGATGTTGAGGCGGAACTAACTTTAGAACAAGTTGCCACAGCTTTGTACCATCAATCAACATGAAAAAGGCAACAACGAGAATAATGATAAATGTGACATAATTCTGAAACAGAATCGGCAGAGAAGTCACCGCCCAATTCAATCCAATTGTAAATAGATTGCGAATCTGAGCTTCGATCGCATCCAGATTCAGCGGAATGTTTCGGGTTACTAACGCATTCTGCAATTGATCAAATGGATTGTTCGCGGTATTGAGAGTTTGGAGTAATAGTGTTATCAACTGCTGAATTTGATTCGTTAGCGTGAGCGCGATCGCAACAACCGCAACAAGAATAATGATTAGACTTGAAGCAATGACTAGACCTAATGCAATACTTCGCTTCACAAAGCGTTCTAAATAACGCACCGGGTAGCTCAATATCAGGGCTAGAATTGCTGAAATCGCAAACACGAAGATGACATACTCAAAGTATTGAAAGAGGGTAACAAATGCCCAACCGGATGCAAAGAATAGCAGAAAACGAACTAAAGAATTCGTGCTAATCCGACTCCATAGAGGTGAATGATTTTTCGGTTCTGGCTCTCGATTCATAACCTTTGCTACACCTTTAAACCTTCTATCATTGATTCAGCTTCTTCAACTCCTACTTGTGCCTCCTTCATTAGTTCCATTGCGGGTTTTAGCTTTTTCAGGGTAGTCAGTCCATCTATCTCAGGTATCATTACCTCTAAGCGATAGGCTTCTAGTCAGATCTTTTTTCTGCTCTTAGCGAGTCAGATGGAACTTCAGCAGGAGCAGAGGTGTGTAGCTTCGGCAAGGATTATGTCTCTTTCATAATCGGTCAAATCCTAGCTGCTAGATTTCAAGGCGGCAGAGCCAAAGGTCGCGTTAAACCGACGACACCAAATCACTGCCGATTGAAAATCGTTTAAGTTCAGATTGTCTGGAATCTCATAGCTTTGCGCTCCACTGAATGCTCTCAACGGCGCAAGAACTGTATAGTCACCCTCTTTAAGCGGATAGGCAGGTGGCGTTGTTTCTCCAATAACATTCGCAGAACGATGCAGCACCACGACGAGATCAGGTCCAGAGGTCGAAGTCTTAAATTGGTCATTCAGTTGCAAAATTCGCTTGCCGTTTTGATTGACAATTTCTGCTGTGCCCTGGGTTGGGTGTTCGCCGTTCACAAAGTTACCAGAAGAAATCACACTCGATTTTGCTGTTGCAGCTTGTGGTGTCGTTGGAGAAGCGATCGCTGTACTTTGGGGCACTGGACTGGGGGTTTGGGTCGTTGCTTTTCCTCCGCAGCTTGCAATGACGATCGCAACGAGGCAGGACAGTAGCACGTAACGAAAACGGCGTTTCATGTCAAAAACTCCTTGAGGTCTTCTAGGTTTCGATTTGCCTTATGACAGTGAATATCGCAGACTGGTATGAAGCGAAAATGAACGGTTCATGAAAAGAAATTCATGTTCAAACAACTCGTCGATCGATTCAAACGAACGATTCCAGGTCAGGTGTATCTATGGCTTGCTGTCCTGATTTTTGGGGCTGCAAATTCTGTCACCCGCAAAGTAACGGACATTGGAGCGCAAAATTTGATTGATGGGCGAAATCCCGTCTCGCTGTGTAATGTTCTGTTTGTCGGTAACATTTGTGCATTGTTTGTCCTTGTTTTACTGCATCGACAGCAACTCAGATTACTCAAGGATTTGTCACAGCAACAATGGACGGGATTGATTACGGTTGCCATGTTGTCGGGCGCGATCGCACCCGCATTCATTTTTCAAGCCCTTTCTTTGACTGCCGTAAATAATGTGGTGTTAGTTGGGCGACTAGAACCCCCGATCGCACTTATTCTTTCAATCTGGTTACTGAAAGAACGGGTTACTCTCCTTGAGCAATTAAGCGCGATCGTGGTTCTAATCGGGGTCATGCTATCTGTACTTTTGCAGCCCCCTACAGAAATGATTGAGATGGCTGGATTAAGCTTTGGAAAAGGGGAAGCATTGACAGCGCTGGGTGCGATCGCGCTTGCAGTTTCGACCGTGATTTCTAAAACAAAACTGACTCAAGTTCCGATTGGACTCTATAGCATTGTTCGCACCGCATTCGGTACAGTTGTTTTCTTTGTCCTTGCTCTCCTACTCTATGGTCATCATCACTTTATGGATGTGTTTGCGCCGCTTCTATGGAAGTGGATGCTCGTTTATGGAACCGTGATTGTTGTACTCGGTCAGTCGTTTTGGCTTCTAGGATTGCAAAGCTCTACTGTTTCAAGAGCATCCTTGATTAGTTCGTTTACCCCGATCGCGGGTGTTGCTTTTGCTTATTTAATTTTGGGCGAGACTCCGACAATGGCACACTACATTGGAGGTAGCATTGTGTTAGTCGGAATCGGGCTGAGTCAGATCGCTCACCAGAAATCGCGAACCGTTCCGAAATCAGCCTCGATCGTACAAACCATTGAAAACAAAACGGGCTTTAAAGGACTGTGAACTCATGGACAAGTTAGCTTCTGAAAGTCGCATTTTTGAATATGCGATTTTTGCCAACTCAACGGGATTTCCAACAAATCGCGAGATCCGGTAAAGCCTTGTCCAATAAAGAATAGAAGAGCAAGACAACTGAGAATAATGTGAATATTACGCCAGCGATTTTTGCGATCGCGATAGATATCGGGAACGATCGCCAGCGAAAAAATCATCAACAATGAAACTGCTACACCATAGTAATAGTGCGAGACATACCACTCAAACTCGCGGCGAAACACTTCAGGCTGAGAGCCGAGTAAAATAATTCCCATTCCGGTTAAAGTCGCAAAGACAGCCCGCCAGAGTCGATTACTAGCCCGATTCAAACCTGCTAAAGATGCGATCGTCAATCCAAACACAGTTCCAACAAACACTACTCGAAGCGGCTCTTGTCCCCAAGCATTACTCGCAATCATTTTGAATACGATCGGATGAGCTAATCCAACCAGCGAAACCATTACAACTGCATTACTCAGCAATTGTCCCAATCGCAGATGTTCTGCACCAACACCCGGAGCAATCTTATTTTTACTACTTTTATCCGTTCCAAGACGACGCTGCCGAGTCTGCCAAGCATAGTTCGTCACAATTCCAATGATCGGAAACACAAACGCAACTGCAATCAGGGGATGAATCAATCCTGCGACATCTTCAATCTGCATAGAACACTCCATTGAGAACGTTGGCAGCCGAAATCGGTAGAGACAATTCTACAAGACATCTCTACCGATCTATCGTGTCCCTAACTACTGGCTGAACGATCCCAACTTTGCATCGACCGTATTGACATAGCCAGTATCCGAAAGCGCTTCTGGTGAAAGTTGTCCTTGCGCGATCGCGACTCGAATCAGATCTTCAGCCGTCACTTGTCCACTCACATACGCATGATGCAGTTGAGCATGGCTAGGAATGCCTTGATTGAGATAGCTTCCCCGATAGGCTGAGGTGACTAAGACATTGGGTGTGACTTGCAACGAGGTCGATCGATTCAATGTGGAAGAAACAACGGCTGTTTTCTGCTCAGTGGGTGATTCAGCAAATGCAGCTGGAGCAACAAAACTAGAAAGAGTTAACACTGACAAAGCAGAAAGAATGACACGCTTCATAGTTAAACCTCCGAATTGAATTAGGGTTAAGGTGTGCAGTAAGGTTTCTTTGCCTTACACTTATTACTTTCGGGGTCGAGCATGAATGCGAAATGAATAGTCTGTGAAAAAAAATTCATAGAAGATCATCCTTGACAAAATCGTTTACCTAAACGGAGCAGCTTTCCAGTAGACCCTCAGCGCGTGAGAAACTGCTCCATATCAGGAACGGGAGAGAAATCGCACTTGTTGAACTGAACTGTGAGTGTCTCTGTAATGTTTCTGTTGTTTTGAGTGCAGTTAAGTTATCGTTACTGATGGTGTATTGCCCACCTGGTCTTTTTTCTTTTTATTGTTCAGATACCCGCTTAAAGCCTCCCTCCTATTACTCTCAATCCTCCCATGACTAGAGTGATTCATCGTATCTTCCTACCTGGTTGGCTAGCTCCCCTGATCGTCTGTCTCGCCTGCCTAACAACCCTTTATGCCGCAGTATTCAAAGGCGTAGTTGATCCGATGTTCCGTCTAGCAACGTTGTGCCTTTGGTTTGTTGTCGGGATCATCTAGCTTGCCGCAACAGTTCGTCTGTGTCAATCATTGCTCAGAGCGCGATCGCACGTAGCCAAGAACGCGATGAACTGGCGCATCGTATTGATATTTCCTGTTCTTGTGGGTGTCACAATTCTCCTGATCAACCTACAAATCCCTCTGAGATTGGCGTTTGTGATGAGTCGTTCCCAGATGAACCAGTTTGCCCAACAAGTTCTACAATCTAATGCACCAGCAACCACATCCCCGCGTCAGGTGGGAGTGTTTCAAGCTCAAGCGATCAAGAAAGTTGCCGATGGAATGCAATTCCAAACGTCAGAAACCTGTTTTATCACTGGCTGCCTTGATCAGTTTGGCTTTGCCTACTTCCCCGGCGGTAAGCTGCCTAATTCTGATGTATTGCAGACAGCATTTCGCGACACGACCTCAAAAATCAACCACACTCGAATCGGTGGCAACTGGTTTTGGTGGTTGAAACGCGGCAAAGATGTTTAATTTGATGTTGCGTTCCACGCTATTTGACCGCGATCGCAATACCACAGTAGCCCAGGACTATCAATCCTAGTCCGGCTAAGGTTAGCTTCCATTTACACACTCGTTTAATCAGCGAACGAATGGCAATTCCTTGCATCAATACACTCATCAATCCTACATATAGCAGTCCTAAATTAGTCGTGAAATGCAGGGTTGATCGTGCCCCCTAAATCCCCCAAATTTGGGGGACTTTGAACTCTGAGGACTTCTTAGAATTGGGGAATTTTCTCTCTCAAAGTCCCCCAGAATGGGGGATTTAGGGGGCTTTGGAGCATTTCACAACTTAGATAGGATTGCTATAGTTGAATAGGATTGCATCAAAGGCTGGAGAACGGTTGATAAAGACGTGTTTCTCAATCGCTTTAAAGCATCCTCTAAAAGTGTATTCAAAACCCGTAAAGAGGAAGAAGTCATCTAGCGCAACGTTTCATAAACTAAGTAAACTCATTCAGAGGAACTTTAGAAATGACGATCGCAACCGATTCTAATCAATCTCTGCAAAAGCTGCGAGAGATGATCAAAGACATTAATTATTGTATGTTGACCACGATCGATGATGATGGTAGTCTTCGGAGCCGTCCGATGGCAACAAACAGTGAAGTCGAAGCGAATGGCGATTTGTGGTTTTTTACTTACGCTAGTTCGCACAAAGTGACAGAAGTAAATCACCATCATCAGGTAAATGTCAGTTTTTCAGCACCAGACAAGCAACGCTATGTTTCACTCTCTGGAATGGCTGAACTGGTTCGCGATCGCGCCAAGATGCAGGAACTTTGGAAGCCAGAACTCAAAGCTTGGTTCCCACAAGAACTGAATGAGCCAGATATTGCATTGCTAAAAGTGAACGCAATCAAAGCAGAATATTGGGATGCGCCCGCAGGCTGGATCGCTAAAACGATCGGCTTTGTGAAAGCAGCAACCACAGGTGAAACCGAGGATTCGACTGAATACGCAAAACTCAACTTGCAATAGATATAGCGCTCCTATTTGAGTCGTAAACATTGGAAAGAGTGGGGGGTAGGGAGTAGGGAGTCAGGAATCAAAACGGGAGCCACACCCCACACCCCACACCCCACTCCCCACCCCCTACTTCTTCACAACTATCCCTACTTCATCACTAACTTAGGATTGCTATAGATGCAACTGTTAATCTGCACATTCGTTACAGTGTAGAGAAAACAATCATGGCACACCCAAATGGTCCTGACCCCAATCAGAAACATCCAATTCCTGACCATCTACGGGTGTGCTTTCTCAAAGATTGCATCACGGCTCCAAATATCAGTGTCGGAGAGTACTCTTACTATGACGATCCGGTTGATCCAGAAGGATTTGAGCGCAATGTTTTGTACAACTATGGCAATGATCGCTTAATCATTGGAAAGTTTTGCGCGATCGCTACAGGCGTAAAATTCATCATGAACGGCGCAAACCACAAGCTAGACAGCATTTCGACTTATCCGTTCCCGATCTTTGGGAATGGATGGGAAAGCTCGATGGATCAACTGCTCAATCTTCCCAGTCGAGGCGATACTGTGATTGGAAATGATGTTTGGATTGGCTATGAATCACTGATCATGCCTGGAATCAAAATCGGAGATGGAGCCGTAATTGCAGCCAAGTCTGTTGTAGTGAAAGATGTTCCAGCTTATGCGATCGTAGGTGGCAATCCTGCAACTGTAATTCGGAAACGATTTAGTGATGCTGAAGTTGCTAAACTCCTCGAAATTAGCTGGTGGAATTGGGAGATTGAGAAAATTACTCAAGCTATCCCTCTAATCATGTCGAATGATATCCAAGCCTTGTACGCCCTTCATGAGCTATGTTGAAACGATTTTTTCTCCCGGTTATTGTTGCTGCTTCTTGTGTCACGATTGCTTCTCATCCCGTTCAAGCCAACTGTGCAGGCTTTGGTCGCCCTCCTGAGGTAGTTAATGCTGAAGTTCGACAACGTGCGAACCAGCTTAAGAATGACCCTAATGAGTTTTTTGGACAGAAAATGCTCGGTGTGATTAGCGATCGACGAATCACTTTAATGCCAGTCTTCGATGCTCAAACAGGACCCGCTAAACGGCAAATTCTCAACACTTTGAGGCTTGAAGGCTCAACCTATGAAGTGTATACCGCAGATGGGCGATTAGTTTCCGCGCAGTACGATGGCTGTACTCGAACATACCTTCTCACAGAACGCGATCGTTATAGTTGGTATCTGACTCGTCCCCCGGTTCAGATGCCGATCGCAATGTTGCGCGATGCTCTGCGGAATTCAGGACAACCAAGCTGGCGCAAAGTCAATCAAAGCATTCACCCTGAAGATGAACGCAGAGCAAGGCTTAAATTCTGGGAAACTCTGGGCTATGACAAAGCGAAACAAGGATGGTGGATTGCTTGGGTTCCAGAAGGCGGATACTTTGAAGTTACTGTTCGGAATGCAGATGGTTTTACGCAACTAAAGCCTTATCTAGCAAATGCTTTTCGGCAGTATCGCTATGTGGTGTTAGCAAATGATGGAACACCGCTTTATGACACGTTGACTGCATTGAATAATCCTTGGTTGACGATTCTTGGAAAGACTTCTGCACCTGCGGGATGGCGTGTGAGTGCTTGCGATCGCGAAAGTTCTTTCCTCTGTGTGTCTCGCAATATGCCTCTGCTCGGTAGTATTGAGCTTCAGCGCTGGCAATTCGATAAGTCTCCAATCCTGTCACGCGAATTCGACCAGCGTGGATTAGTTCCTGGATTGTTCACCTATAGCAATCCGAGTGATAAAGCAAAAGTGCTAGAGGCATTGAGAATCGTGATTGCGGATTACTACAAAACGATCGAACGCGATCGGGCTACAGCTTACGGCAAAGGTTACAAAGTTCGGGTGCAAACTCCTGAAGAAGTGAAATTTGGCTCTGTTCCAGGATTGCGATATGGCTTTACGGGCATTGATGCGACGGGTAAAGTTCGCGAGAAATACGTGAGCTATATGGCATTTGATAATGAATTAAAAATCGTTGTTACTGGCTATGATCCCGCCGCTCAAAGTAGCGTGTTTAGAGAGCTTGCGAACTTGGAACAGTTTGAACCACATTTGAAAGAAATTGTCGCGAATCTCAAGATTTAGAAAACGCCCACCGAATTCTATTCGCCACGGTGCTCATCAGAACATCTACTGAACGTTTGGTACAATCTTGAACAAAGCCTGACTCACCTTGCAGTGGAGAGTTTTATGAATCTACCGAATGTGCTCCGTAACCCGTTATTACTTCAGGAATGGCAGTGGGTTGCTGATCCTGTCGGCTATATGGAACAATCGGCGCAGCAACATCCTGATATCTTTTCAGCAGGTCTGCTCTCAGGTCAGCATCTCGTGTTTGTGAATCATCCACAAGCAATTCAAGAAATTCTGACGAACGATCGTAAACGCTTTGTAGCCCCAGGTGAAGTCAATCGGATTCTCTCTCCACTGATCGGGGATGCCTCGGTGATTATGTTGAGTGACGATCGACATAAGCGCCGTCGCCAACTCGTGATGCCTCCCTTTCATGGCGATCGAATGCGGAATTATGGTGATCTGATTCGTCAATTAACCGAGAAAGTGATGAGTCAGTACGCGATCGCACAACCATTTAATGCGCGATCGGCAATGCAAGAAATCTCTTTGCAAGTGATTTTACAGACGGTGTTCGGCGTGACTGAGGGAGAGCGGTACGAGCAAATTCGAGCTGCAATTACTAAGATGTGTGACTTTTTCCACAATCCTTTGAGTGCTAGTTTCTTGTTCTTCCCCTGGATGCAGCGCGATTGGGGAACCTGGATGCCTTGGGGACGGTTTTTGCGCGATCGTGGCGAGATCGATACGCTGCTTTATGCCGAAATCGCCGATCGTCGCCAGCAAGATAACAGCGATCGAGTGGATATTCTTTCGATGCTGATGGCGGCACGAGATGAAAACGGGGAACCGATGAGCGATTCGGAACTTCGAGATGAATTGATGACTTTGCTGTTTGCAGGACATGAAACAACTGCGACAGCAATGGCTTGGGCGCTCTACTGGGTGCATCACTTACCAAATGTGCGCGAGAAGTTGCTGCAAGAGATCGAAGCGCTCGGTGAGAATCCTGATCCAATGTCGATCGTTCGACTACCTTATCTCAGTGCCGTTTGTAATGAAACACTCCGACTGTACCCGGTTGCAATGTTGACCTTTAGCCGAATCGTGAAGGAGCCACTGGAACTATTGGGCTATCCACTCCAGCCCGGAACGGCGGTTGTAGGCTGCATTTATCTACTACACCACCGTGAAGATCTCTATCCAGAGTCGCACCAATTTAAGCCAGAGCGCTTTTTAGAGCGGCAGTTTTCACCGTATGAGTTCATGCCGTTTGGAGGCGGGGCGCGGCGTTGTATTGGGGAAGCACTCGCAATGTTTGAAATGAAGCTAGTTTTAGCAACGATTTTGTCAAACTATGAGCTTGCATTAGTCGATCGTCGTCCTGAAGTTCCGCGCCGTCGAGGAGTGACATTAGCTCCCGGTACAGGCGTGAAAATTAAGATTGTGGGACAAAAACCTGTTCGTTCCACAGAAGCGATCGCACAACAGAATCATTTCAGTGAATTAGCTTGAGCGACAATTGCTTTGATTAATCCATCTAAAGTGAATTCTGTCGCTTCGATCTCAACTCGTCCTAGCAATGCTCGACAAGTTTTAGAAGTTTGAGGACCGATCGACGCAAATTTCACTGTTTCTAAACGTTTAGTCCAATCTTCCCCGATCGATTGTTGCAGCAGTTCGCAGAAGTGTTTCACCGTTTTGGAACTGGCAAAGGTCACTAGATGAACCGCATGATCTTGGAGTGCTGCGATCGCTTTCATATCTGGAATTTTTGGACAGATCGATTGATAAGCGGCAACTTCAGTCACGATCGCACCTCGATCGCTAAACGCTCTGACTAAAACATCTCGCCCACCCGTTTCGACTCTAGGAAATAAGATCTTTTTCCCTTCCACCGATTCGGGAAAATTCACGACCATTGCATCCGCGACAAATTCAGGCGGAATAAAATCAGGCTGCAAACCGCGCTGTCTTAGTCGTTGTGCTGTTTTTTCACCCACAACTGCGGTCTTAATCGCTGCTAATCCGCGAACATCCTGAAGCTGAGTTGCCAACCGCTCGAAAAAGTAATCGACTGCATTCGTAGAAGTCAGAATCAGCCAATCGAATTCATTCAGAACTGCGATCGCTTGATCCAATTCCGCCCAACTTGAAGGCGCGGCAATTTCGATCGTGGGCATCTCGATCACTTTTGCACCATAATTTTGCAGCGAGTACGCAAACTGGCTCGATTGTCCGGCTGCACGAGTGACAACAATCGTTGTTTCAAATAAAGGAAGTTTCATAAAAACGATCGTAGTCTAACAACTTCTCCAATGACGATCACGCAGGGCGACAATCGCTGAGGATTGACCAGAGAAAGGATTTCAGAGAGTGTACTGCTCCAAATTTCTTGCTCTGGATGACCCGCCCAGCGAATAATCGCGATCGGAGTCTCTTCTGATTTTCCCTGATGGTGTAGCTGTTCGACAATTAAGGGAAGATGTTTTCCTCCCATTAGAATCACGAGGGTGTCTAATTGGGCGAGAGCTTGCCAGTTTAGTCGATCGGGTTCGTGGGCTGTAACGACCGTGAATCCTCGACTGAGAACGGGATCAGTCAGAGGAATATTGGCGAATAAGGGAGCGGCTAAGGCGGAAGAAAGTCCGGGAACGACTTCGTAAGCGCAACCTACCGATTTGAGGGCTTGAATTTCTGAAGTGGTGCGCCCGAAAATGAACGGATCACCACTTTTGAGCCGCACGACTTGTTTTCCTTGTTGGCACTGTTCGACGAGTAATCGATCGATGTCTGCTTGTTTCATGCTCGGTTGTCCGCCCCGTTTGCCGACATTGAGTTTGAGACAAGTTTCGGCAACGAGTTCGAGAAATTGAGAATCGACCAGGGCATCGTACACGAGAACTTCAGCTTGAGTGAGTAACTGATAAGCTCTCATCGTGAGATTGCCGATGTCACCGGGACCAGAGCCAACTAGGAAAACTTTGCCAGACATCATTTACCGCCGAATAAATGCGAGCGGATCTTCTGCAACCCATCCTAATTTAGAATTCGATCGCACTTCAAAATGCAAATGCGGCTGTGGGGTCGTCGGAGTTCCAGTTTGTCCAATCGTTCCAACGATCGCGCCTCGCTTGATTTTCTGACCCACTTTGACGTTAATTTTGGCTAACTGAGCATATCGGGTTTGATAGCCTTGCTGATGATTGATCACGACTAAGTTTCCATACGCGCCTTGATTTCCCGCAAAGGCAACCGTTCCATCCCCGATCGCTTGAACTGGAGTGCCCAAATTCGCCAAGATATCGATGCCACTATGAAAAACGGGTTTCGTTGCTCCATTTGGCAAATACCAACCAAAACCAAGCGCGATCGCAGAATTTCCTTTTAATGGCGACCCAGATAAAACACTCGAAACCCCGACTAATGTTGGGGCTGCTCCTTCATTCGGCGACCAATTGACTCCAGGAACAAATACAACTTTTGGCGATCGCTGACAGCCGTTTACTTCATACAGTACATCTGGGCGAACTCGATATCGTGCTGCTAACTGTTTCAAACTTTGTCCAGCGGGAACTTCGACGCGAATTCCGTTGTAAGGCGGAATCAAAAGCGTTTGTCCGGGAGTTGCTTTCCCCGATCGGACATTCGGATTTAGTCCCATGATCGTCGCTGGGATTAGATTGTAGCGAGACGCGATCGATTCCAATGTTTCTCCCGATCTCACGGTGTGCCGGGACAACCGAGACAAAGCGGCAGCCGGACAGCCTGATTCTTGTGCCAATCCTTGTAATTGTGCGACGGGCACTGTTCCAAAACTCAATACTCCAACCAGGAGCCACCCACGATACTGCATGACTTAATCAAGATAGTGCTGCCGTTTTTGAACGAGTCTAGCACCTGGTTGTTTCAGAATGGGCTAGAGTCTGTTCAAAACTTTGTGTTGATGAGGATTGTCGCTGCGATTGAGTCCGCCCGGAAATGAATCTCCGGGCTAATCGGAGAAAGGAGGCTGAAGCCCCCTCAGATTGTAGTTTCAGCCCTCTTTAGAGGGGTTCCCTCAATTAGCCCGGAGATTTATTTCCGGGCGGAATGTCGGATGAACGAATGCACCAAAATTCACAATCTCATAAGCTAAACAATCTGCTGTTTTAGAAACGGGATTAGAACCTCGCTGACTTTTTCGTGCCAGTCCTCTTGCGGATAATGTCCAACTTCATCGAGTTCCACCAGTTGAGATCGAAATGATTTGGCAAGGTCGATCGATAACCAAGGATCGCGCTTTCCCCATCCAATCAGCAACGGATTCTGCCAATTCGCCAAACCGGATTCGATTTCTGCCGTGACTTGTTTAAGCTGCAAATTCTGAATAATCGCCAGCAACGATCGACCCACATCCGAAGTTTTCAACCAAGGGCGACGATACACATCTAAATCTTCGTCTTCGATTCGATAGCCACCTGCCCCTTCTAAAGTTCGATCGACCAGTAACGGATCTTGCGTCATCATGTCGCCCACGAGCGGAATTCCCATTTGTTTCAGCTTCCAGGGAAGTTTCGCATCTTGAGCGATCGGACAATTGAAAATCGCCAGTCGTTCAACTTGCTCTGGATGTCTGAGCGCGTATTGAATCCCGACTGAGCCGAGAAAACCTTGGGATACGATCGACACTTTTTCAAATCCGAATTGAGCAATCAAAGCTTCGAGTGCCTCAATAAACGCATCGGGCGTATAAGCAAAATCTCTCCGATCCGGCATACTCGAATACCCACAGCCAATCCAATCGGGTGCGATCGCTCTAAATCCCTCTTCTGCCAAATTCGGCAATACATTCCGCCAACTGTACCCCTGAGAAACCAGACCATGCAGCAAAATTACCGGAGTTCGGCTCGGATTCATCGGTTCTGCTTCGCGATAACACCAGTTCAACGATCCAACCTCGATCCGCTTGCCCTCAGCCATTTCCGTTTCTCCTGTACTGCTTGAGTGAGCTTACCGCGTTTCGGGTGCAGAATAATTGTCAGGAATCTATGACACAACTATCTTTTTGTAGTTTCTGATACAGAATTTATCTGTTATATTAATCAAGTAAGCAGAAATGGAGAGCAGAGTATGTCGATTCAAGATCAAACACGGGCATTGATGGTGCGTCATCGTCAAATGATTCGGAACCGTGAGCAGTCCATGTTGACTCGCCAAGCCAGCGAAATTGGAATGCCTTCAGAATCCGCACATGTTGTTCACAACAAGACCAGCAACACCATCGAAGGCTACGATCGTAGCAATGTGGGTTTGAGCTAATCTGAAATTCAATGATTAATTTGGGCAGGCGTTCCTCATCCGGGGAGCGCCTTTTAATTTTGGGATCTAAAGATTCAACGATGCGATAAACCGCGCTTTCCCAAAAAATATGTCAAAGTTAAAATTGTGTAGCTATTGTGAAGCGTCATGATAGCTGCCTTGCGTTGAAACGGATTACCCATAAAACTTAGAGGGTGTTTGAGAAGGATAAAAAGCGGCTTTGCTGCGTTGCGAGTCCGCCCGGAAATGAATCTCCGGGCTAATGGAAGAAACCCCGCTGAAGCGGGCTAGGAGTGCAATACGGAGTTCTTAGCCCAGTTTAGTGGGCTTCCCTGATTAGCCCGGAGATTCATTTCCGGGCGGGTGAATGCGATAAACGATGACTTCTCAAACACCCTCTTAAAGAGAACTCAGGGTTAATACTCAAATCTGTCCTTTCGTTTCTGAAGTTTCTGCTATGAATAGTGCCTTTCTTGCCCGCCTTCACAGTCCTGAGCGTCCCGTTATCGTCTTCGATGGTGCAATGGGAACAAATATCCAGTCGCAGAATTTGACGGCTGAAGATTTTGGTGGAGCCGAGTATGAAGGCTGCAACGAGTATCTGATTCATACCAAACCGGACGCGATCGCGAAAGTTCACCGCGATTTTCTTGCCGCAGGCGCAGACGTGATCGAAACCGATACGTTTGGCAGTAGTCCGCTTGTGCTGGCAGAATACGGACTGCAAGAGATGGCGTATGACTTGAGCAAAAAAGCCGCAGAACTGGCGAAACAATGCACCGCAGAATTTTCAACGCCTGAAAAGCCTAGATTTGTTGCGGGTTCGATCGGACCTGGAACGAAACTACCGACACTCGGACATATTACGTATGACGAACTAAAAGAGGCATTCACCGTTCAGGCAGAAGGCTTGTTTGATGGTGGAGTTGATCTATTCATCATCGAAACTTGTCAAGACGTGCTGCAAATCAAAGCAGCATTGAACGCAGTTGAAGCGGTCTTTGCCAAAAAAGGAGAGCGTCGTCCGCTGATGGTTTCGGTGACGATGGAAGTTCAGGGCACGATGCTCGTCGGAACCGATATCAGTGGCGTATTAGCGATTCTGGAACCGTACCCGATCGACATTCTCGGTTTGAACTGTGCGACAGGTCCCGATCGCATGGCAGAACACATCAAATATTTGACCGAAAATGCGCCGTTCGTTGTCTCTTGTATTCCCAACGCAGGCTTACCCGAAAATGTCGGTGGTCATGCTCACTACAAGTTGACCCCTGTTGAACTTCAGATGGCGTTGCACAGATTCATTGAAGATTGGGGTGTGCAAGTGATCGGGGGCTGTTGTGGAACTCGTCCCGCACACATTCAAGCACTCGCAGAAGCTGCGGCAACGATGACACCCAAAGCGCGGAAAGTTCGCATTGATGAACGCGCTTGGATGAATGGTCAAGTGTACGAATCTGAAACACCTAGGCCAACACTCGGATACACACCTTCAGCAGCATCAATCTACACATCACAGCCATACGAGCAGGATAATTCTTTCCTCATTGTGGGTGAACGATTGAATGCGAGTGGATCGAAGAAAGTTCGCGAATTGCTGAATGCAGATGATTGGGATGGATTAATGGCGATCGCGAAATCTCAAGTCAAGGAAGGCGCACACGTTCTTGATGTTAACGTTGACTATGTTGGGCGCGATGGCGAACGTGACATGAAGGAAATCGTGTCGCGACTCGTAACGAATGTGACGCTGCCTCTGATGCTGGATTCGACCGAATGGCAAAAGATGGAAGCAGGTTTGAAAGTTGCGGGCGGGAAGTGCATTCTCAACTCAACGAACTATGAAGATGGAGATGAACGATTCTTCAAGGTCTTAGAGCTTGCGAAAGAGTACGGTGCGGGAGTCGTCATTGGTACGATCGACGAAGATGGAATGGCACGAACCGCCGAGAAAAAATTCCAAATCGCACAACGAGCTTACAGAGATGCCTTAGAGTTTGGAATTCCACCACATGAAATCTTTTTCGATACGTTAGCATTGCCGATTTCAACTGGGATCGAAGAAGACCGCGAGAATGCGAAGGCAACGATCGAATCGATTCGGATGATTCACGAAACTCTTCCGGGCGTGCATTTCATGGTTGGAGTCTCGAATATTTCTTTTGGTCTGAGTCCAGCGGCTCGGATTACGTTGAATTCGATGTTTCTGCATGAAGCCACGATCGCGGGAATGGATGGCGCGATCGTATCTGCCGCGAAGATTTTACCGATCGCGAAAATCGACCCTGAACATCAAAAAGTTTGTCTGGATCTAATCTACGATCGACGCGGATTTGAGGGGGATATTTGCACTTACGATCCGCTCACCAAGCTGACTCAATTGTTTGAAGGAGTGAGCGCGAAAGATGCTCGATCGAACAATACTTTGGCAGATTTACCTGTTGAAGAACGTTTGAAGCAACACATCATTGATGGTGAACGGATTGGATTAGAAGATGCACTGAAGATTGCATTAGAAAACTATGCGCCGTTGCACATTATCAACACTTTCTTGCTTGATGGCATGAAAGTTGTGGGTGAATTGTTCGGCTCTGGTCAAATGCAATTACCGTTTGTGTTGCAGTCGGCGGAAACAATGAAATCTGCTGTTGCATTTCTCGAACCATTCATGGAAAAAACCGAGAGCGATGATAGTGGTAAAGGTAAGTTCTTGATTGCAACTGTGAAAGGTGATGTTCACGATATTGGTAAAAACCTTGTCGATATCATCTTGACTAACAATGGTTACAAAGTGATTAACTTAGGCATTAAACAGCCTGTAGATGCGATCGTAGATGCTTACAACCAGCACAAACCGGATTGTATTGCGATGAGTGGATTGCTCGTAAAGTCCACCGCATTCATGAAAGAGAACCTGGAAGTCTTCAACGAAAAAGGCATTTCAGTTCCGGTGATTCTCGGAGGTGCAGCACTCACTCCGAAATTCGTCTACGAAGATTGCCAGAATGTTTACAACGGTCAAGTGATTTATGGTCGGGATGCGTTCGCAGATCTGACTTTCATGGATCGATTGATGCCTGCTAAGAAAGACGGGCACTGGAGCAATAACGAAGGATTCCAAGGTGAATTTGCTCAGTTCAATCAAAAGGGACGGAAAGCGATCGAAGATGCCGAACGTGAACTAAACGGCGAACCAGAGAAGAAATCTGACGAACCGGAAGTGATCGATTTAGTGCGATCGGAAGCAGTTGCGACTGATATCTCGCGCCCAACGCCGCCTTTCTGGGGTACGAAAGTTCTCAACCCAGAAGATCTCTCGGTAGATGAACTCTTCTGGTACTTGGATCTGCAAGCTTTGATTGTTGGACAATGGCAATTCCGCAAGCCGAAAGACCAAACGAAGGAAGAATACGACGTGTTCTTAGCAGAGAAAGTCTATCCAGTTCTCGATCGCTGGAAAGAGCGAATTCGCACCGAAAATCTATTGCATCCTCACCTGATTTACGGTTACTTCCCTTGTACCGCTGAAGGTAATTCTGTTCATGTTTACGATCCGAGCGTAATTGAGAAAGGCTTAACGCCTGAAACTGCTACCCCGATCGTTACCTGGACATTCCCGCGTCAGAAGTCACTCCGCCGTTTGTGCATTGCTGACTTCTTCCGCCCGATTTCTGAGAATCAGTTCGACGTTCTCCCGATGCAAGCTGTAACAATGGGACACATTGCTACTGAAGTCGCACAAGAACTATTCAAAGCGAACAACTACACTGAATATCTCTACTTCCACGGCATGGCGGTACAGATGGCGGAAGCTTTAGCAGAATGGTCACACGCTCGAATCCGTCATGAATTGGGCTTTGGCGATCTCGAACCCGATAACATTCGCGATATGTTAGCGCAGCGTTATCAAGGGTCGCGCTATAGTTTCGGCTATCCTGCTTGTCCGAATGTATCGGATCAGTTTAAGCAGCTAGAACTACTTGATACAGAGCGAATTGCAATGTCGATGGATGAAAGTGAACAGCTTTATCCAGAACAATCCACGACTGCATTTGTGGTGTATCACCCAACGGCGAAGTACTTCAGCGCGTAAACCTCACTAGCAGGGTGTAGATAATTACATCCTGCTATCGATTTTGAGAATAAAAGCGCTCTGTTTTAGTAAGTTCGGCTATCCTGTTTGAAGTATCAAACGATATAGGTAGCGCTCAATGAAAGCAGATAGCTATAAAATCTCCAAAGTTTTTAGCAGCGGAGGAGACATTCAATACATACTGCCTCATTTTCAGCGCCAATATAGTTGGGACAAATCAAACTGGCAAACGTTGCTAGATGATGCGATCGCAATTTACGAAGAGTTCAATCCGAACAAAGAACCTGAGCATTTCTTAGGATCTCTGGTTGTTATTAATAGCGGAACTAGGAGCGGATTGATTACGGCTTTTACATTAGTTGATGGACAGCAGAGACTCACTACCATTTCTCTATTGTTGTGCGCGTTTCGAGATTTGATCGAAAGCACTGAGCCAAAAATCGCAGCTAAGATTCAAAGATATTTGGTGAACTCTGAGACGGAAGGAGACATCTATTTCAAGCTGCTTCCTACTAATAAATATGGCGATCGACAAGCTTATATTTCCCTCATCCAAAAGACTCAAGTTGAGATCACTGAGTCAAAAATTCCAGTTGCTTATCATTATTTACACAAGGAACTAGGCAAACTCTTGACCGATGGCGCGATCGAGGCTGAGAGATTCTTTTTTGCAGTGTCGAACTGTTTTCAAGTTGTTTTTATCGAGTTGAATCGAGATGAGAGTCCTTACAAAATATTTGAAAGCTTAAACGCAAAAGGGAAACCGCTTTCTCAAGCAGATTTAGCGCGTAACTATATTGCAATGAAGCTACCCCCTGCACAGCAAGAGAAAGTATTTACAGAGCAGTGGGAAAAAGTCGAGCATTTATTACAAGAAAGTCGAATTGTTGGACGATCGCGCATTGGAGAATTGACTGCTTTTCTCAGACATTATCTTGCAACACAATCGCGTGGAGTTTGTAGCGAGGCACATACCTATGCAAGATTTCGCGATCGCTGTGAAGAGTTTCAAACGGATGCAGAATTCATTAATGAAATTTCTCTGTTACGTCGATTTGCCGAACATTACAATAAGCTTTTACGCCCAGAACACGAGAAAAATTTAGAGATTCGTCACGCGCTACATCGTTTGAACATCTTAGAAATTCAAACTGCTTATTCTTTTCTATTGCTTGTTTATGAGAACTATGAACAGGAAAAATTGACAGATGTGCAATTCAAGCAAATTCTGGCGATTCTGGAAAATTATATGATTCGGCGCTATGTTTGCCGAGAGCAGACTAAAGATCTCAGCAAAGTATTTCCACCTCTCTGGCGTGATATTCAAGATGAAATAAATGGTGAAGAAATTACGTTTATCGAAGCACTGAAGAAGATTCTAATTTCTAAGAACTATCCGTCTGATCAAGGAGTTCAGCAATCAATTCGATCCATTAATATCTACGATGATCGGAGTCGCGAAAAGATTTGCTTAATTCTCGAATCAATTAATCGTCATCTTTCTCGAAATGCTGGCGGTATTACGACTCTAAATGCAACTCCAACAGTCGAACACATCATGCCGCAAACTCTTAATTCTGAATGGAAAACAGAGTTAGGGGAGAATTTTGAGCGAGTTCATCAGGACAATCTCAACACATTTGGAAATCTAACGTTATTAACCCAAGAATGGAATTCTGCCCTTTCAAATTCTGCATTTTCCTTGAAGAAAAAGAGGCTTGAAGAACATGAATTCCGTCTCAATAAGGACTATTTTTCCAATTCAATTGAAAGATGGGATGAACAAGCAATTTTAGATCGAGCAGATTTTCTATCCGAGAAATTCTTAGAAATTTGGTCGGCTTTAGGAGAACCAATCGCGATTGGGAAAATCGTTCATGGAAAACCAATCGCAATCACGATTTTAGGAGAGCGGATTGATATTCCAAATAAAACTTGGCGACAAGTTCGCACTTCGACGGTGGAATGGGTTCTACACAATCGTCCACAGGATTTCAACAGAATCAGACAAGCGATCGGAATTTTTGATGACAGTATTGAAGGAAAAAACTATCCAAAAGACTGGTATCAACTATCAAATGGAGTTTGGGTACATCACTGTAGCTCGGCAAAACAGCATATTGTTTATTGCAGAAGGATTCTAGCCACGATCGGGATTTCAGAATCAGATTGGAGCATTGATGAAGAGGACGTTACAACGTTGGTATCCTGACAGACTACGATCGCTTACATTAAAGAGAGTAGAGTTTGAGTAATTCCGATGCAAGCGACTGAATTTTCAAAGCACTACACGCCCGAAGAGTACTTGACTCTTGAAGAACAGGCTGAGTTTAAGAGTGAGTATCATGATGGAGAAATTATTCCAATGACGGGCGGATCGCTAAATCACAATGAGATTATTACGAACTTTTGGGCTTTGAAGACTCAATTGCGCCGCCAAGGATTTCGTTTTTTCTCCAGCGATGTTCGATTGTGGCTGCCGCAGTATCGGAGGTTTGTTTATCCTGATGTGATGGTGATCGAAGGTGAACCTGTTCTTTACCAAAATCGAGTTGATACTGTTCTCAATCCGAAACTCATTGTCGAAGTTTTATCAAAATCAACTCAAGATTACGACATGACCGATAAGTTTAGATACTATCGATCGATACCCGGACTCCAAGAATATATTCTGGTGAATCAGTACCTTGTAGAAGTTCAGCAATACACGAAAACTGACCAAGGATTTTGGATTTATCGCAGCTATGAATCGATCGATGAACTTCTGAAATTCGGCACGATCGAGGCTGAATTAAAATTAACTGAGATTTATGCAGGCATCTCTCTCGATCCGGAGCCAAACATGGAATAAGGGAAATTACTCTGGTGAAATTACGGACTCAAAATCATCACAAATATTTTGATATGACAAAGACTGGACTCAATCCCTTTGTCAAAACTCAATAATCGGCTAGTCTGAGACGGCAAGAACTGGCTTGGAGACTCAGGCATGACGGCTGAAGGACTTCGTAGAAAATCGATAATGCGTATCGGAATCGTATCCGTAAATTCGACCGAGTACGTAGATGCGATGTTCAACTGCTTAGAAGCAGGTGATATTGCTGTGCCTCTGAAGCATCAGGAAGATCACGATCGTATTTCTGCTGCCAACGTCGATCGCGTCCTCACTCCTCAAGCTGGTGGCGCATGGATGACTCGATCTTTTCAAGGCTCTAACAGTTCTGAAACGGCGATCGTGTCTTTCACGTCCGGAACCGAAGGCAAGCCCAAGGGTGTTCTTCTCAGTCACCAGAATCTATCCGATGTCGTCACACGGCTGAATCGCCTGATGCAAGTCGATGACACAATTAGCGAATATATTGGCGTTCCGGTCTATCACTCGTTTGGATTTGGGCGGTGTCGTGCGATCGCAGCCGCAGGTGGAAGATTTTTTATTCCTGAATCGGGCTTTAATCCAGCAGAAATTGGCGCGATGCTGAAAAAAGGAGAGATTAACGCAATTTCGGCAGTTCCAAGCTTGTGGCGCGTTCTGCTCTCGAATACGGATTTGATCGGAAGTGCAGGGCAGCGCGTTCGATGGATTGAAATCGGCAGCCAGTATATGAGCCGTCAAGAGAAAGAAGCGCTCAAAGCTTTGTTTCCTGAAGCCCGGATTGTGCAGCACTATGGATTGACCGAAGCTTCTCGATCGACATTGCTCGAAATTCATCAAACCGAAGGCGATGCACTCGAATCAGTTGGATCTGCGAACACTCCGTGCAGCGTAGCTTGCAGTAATGTTGAAATCAAATTAACTGAAAGTGGACAAATTGCAATTCGTGGAAATCACGTCGCACGAGCTTATTTGATTGATGGCGAAGAAGTTCCAATTCAAGATGAAAACGGTTGGCTCACTACAAAAGACTTAGGCAGCTTAGAGAATGGCAAGCTGTACTACAAAGGTAGAGCCGATGACGTGATCAATTGTGGTGGTCTGAAGATTCAGCCTGAAGCACTCGAAACGAAGCTATTTAGCCAAATTGGATATCACCCTGGAATTGCAATCTGTCGTAAACCCGATCCATTGAGAGGCGATGGTTTCTTAGTTGCAGTTACTCCTGATGTGTCGATCGACAAATCCGAACTTAGAGAAGCAGTTTCCCAAGCAACTCAAGCTTTTGGCGTAAATGCGGGGAATTCGATCGCGGTTGTTGAAGTGGATCAGCTTCCTAAAACTGCAACAGGTAAGGTTCAACGTCGTCAGCTTGCAGAATGGTATAGCCAGCAAACCGTAGAGCAATCTTCTGAAGTTCCTACGAATGGAAAAAGTATCGCAGCTACATTTTGTCGAGTGTTGAATCTGCGCCAAGTTCATCCTGAAGATACCTTTATTACATTGGGCGGCGATTCGCTTTCTTATGTTCAGCTTGCAATGGAATTTGAGCGGCACTTGGGCTATCTGCCACAAGGATGGGAACGACTGTCGATCGCACAATTAGAACAGCTTTCTCCACAGCACGATCGGTTTAGTCCGATTGAAACCAACATTATTTTGAGAGCATTGGCGATTACAGTCGTCGTTGCGGATCATGCTTATTTGATGAACTTCGCGGGCGGCGCATTTCTTCTACTGATGATTGCAGGAGCAAATTTAGCACGATTCCAATCTGAGGCATTGTTCAAAGGTCGAGTGATTCAGCCGATTTTCTCATTGTTGAAAAACTTAGTCACGCCGTACTTGATCATCTCGATCGCCTATCAACTCTGGAAACGCGAATTCAATCCTGGTGTATTGTTTCTGGTGAGTAACTTTATTGATCCAGAAGTCACTTCGATCTTTCCAATTTGGTTTATCAATCTGTTAGTCCAAGTCATCATTGGATTTTCATTGTTATTTGTTGTGAAACCTGTCCGCAGATTTGCCACAGTCTCACCTTGGGAATTTGGTATCACCACAGTCATGGTAGGTGCGATCGCAAAAGTTGGAATTTCCTCAATTTGGAACACAACTTATTTATACGATCGAGTCCCACACATGTTGTTCTGGATCTTTGCACTAGGTTGGACAATTCAGTTCGCCAAAACCAAACAACAGAGAGTCATAACCACAATGATCCTTTGGGCAATCGTGCCGATTTTCGCCGCTTTGAATCACAGCTATGCGATTTGGATGTTAGTTGGTGGAACATTGCTGCTCTGGCTACCAATAGTTGCGATTCCACAAATTCTGAAGTCTCCACTGCAAACCATTGGTGCAGCAACGTTCCACATTTATCTATTTCACATGATTTTCATTCACTTTGTGAGTAATGTCGCTGAAATTCTGAATCCTTGGTTAAACACAGCGGCAGGATTATTCGGCGGGATACTTGTGTGGGCGGGACTTCAAGCCGTTCAGAAATTTCTGGCAAAACGTCGATCGACGACTGTTGCACCGAGCACAATTTAAGGCGCTTTAGCGGTTGATGAATCGACTGCAAACGCTCAAAGTTTCCCAGATTGGAGTTTGAATTCTTCATAGTCTCGTTCAACTTGGGCAGCATACGATCGAGCATAGTCCATCACAATCGGATGCCATTCTGAAGCAGTGGCAGCAAAGGCGATCAACTCATCCGCGATCGCAGAGTTTTGCCGTCCTGTGCTTCGCATCTGTCCCCAAGCGGTTACTTCTGCCATCGTTTTGATCGCTTTTTTGAGGTGTTTAATCTTGCCGTCTTTACTTTCGAGATTGACACGATCGGCAGTCGGTTGCAGTTCTCGCAGGACATAAGGCTGATTCTGAATGACCAATGGCGTTAATAAAGCAGGGGGAGACTCTTGAAATCGATCCTGAATCGCTGTAATTCTTTCTGCTTCATTGTTCCAGTCGGGTTGCGGATAAGGCGTGTAAGGTCGCAGAGAAGACGGGCGCGATGCCTTGAGATCAAGCAAGTAATTCTGATTTGGGGAGCCGTTACCTTCGACTAGAATCACATATCGATCGAGTCCCAAACTCCCAGTTCCGGCAATTCGGTGCATGACATCCAGCACTTTGAAGAACTGCGGATTTTCTCGCGATTCAGCAGAATGACCGATCGCATCGGTCACTTTCTGGCGCTCAATCTCTGTAACAGGTTTCGTTTTACCCTCGATTAATTTTAGCGATCGACGTTTTCCCTTAATTTCTGTGCGCTCGTCTAGAAAATCTTTGCGTTTACGGGTTTTTAGAGCCGTGAGCAATTCTTTCACGAGTCCAGTTGAAACCTCATTGTGAACGGTTCGATCCTTTCCAGTCGATAATTCTTTTGTATAAATTTCAAGCAAATCCTGACAAAGTTGAAGTGCATCCTCATCACTAATATTCAGCGTATGAGCACCGACGATCGTACTCGTCATGAGTCGCGTAATGTCCCAGGTACAAGGTGCTAACAGCGATTCATCGAAATCATTCACATCGAAATAGACTAAGCGATCGTCCCCCTTAAACGTGCCAAAATTCTGCAAATGAAGGTCGCCACAACTCCAAACTGGAGGAGCAGATTGAAACACATCTTCAATCGGTAAATCTTGATAGAACAAATGACACGTCCCACGCAGAAACACAAACGCATCTTTTGACATCGCTTTGTATTTCAGCTTCAACAGTTCAGGATCGCGTCCTTGATTAAACTCGACAATACGATCGACAACGCTTGGATATGACATTGGAGGGAACCTTATTGCATTCGATCGATAGTACGATACTGAACAGCTTCCGCAACATGATGCGCTTGTAGATTGTCATCGCCTGCTAAATCCGCGATCGTTCTTGCCACTTTGAGAATGCGATCGCTTGCTCGTACTGATAATCCCAACCGACGAATGGCATTTTCTAACAGCGATCGCGTTCCATCGTCCAATTTGCACCATTCGCGTAAATGAGCACTCTGCATTTCGGCATTGCAGCGGAGTGGGGTGTTTTGGAAGCGTTGAGAAGCGCGATCGCGAGCTTGTTGAACTCTCGATCGCACCGTTTCCGAATCTTCCCCGGTCGGTTGTTGAGTAATTTCTTCAGGCTTCAACCGATTCACACCCACTTGCAGATCGATTCTGTCCATCAGCGGACCTGAAAGCCTTGCCCAATACTGCTCTCGCGCTCTCGGTGAACAAGTACAGGGCTGAACCGTATCCGCATAAAATCCACACGGACAAGGATTGGTACTGGCAACCAAAGTAAACTGTGCTGGAAATGAGACAGATTGCCGTGTTCGAGAAATGGTTACGCTTCCATCTTCTAGAGGCTGTCTGAGAAATTCCAATACATCCCGTCGAAATTCTGTGAGTTCGTCCAGGAATAAGACTCCTCTGTGAGCCAGCGAAATCTCTCCAGGTCGAGGAAACGTGCCTCCTCCGACCAATGCTGCACCAGAAGCCGAATGATGCGGACTGCGAAACGGACGAACTCCAATCAGCGATCCTTTCTCCTTGAGCAATCCCGCTACTGAATGAACCTGAGTCACTTCGAGCGCTTCTTGAAACTCTAGCGGCGGCATAATCCCGGACAATCGACGCGCTAACATCGTTTTTCCACTTCCAGGAGGTCCAACGAAGATCAAATTATGTCCACCCGCAGCCGCAATCTCTAAAGCGCGACGAGCATGAGCTTGTCCCTTGACATCTCGTAAATCGGGAGCCGAAAACTGCATTTCTGAAAGCTCAAGTTCCCCATCGATTCGAGCCGGAATGTAGCCTGTGGAATCGTTTAGAAAAGCTCCCACTTCCGATAAATGCTTGAATCCGTAAACGTTGAGATCTTTTACGACAGCGGCTTCTCGAACATTATCAGCAGGCACGACTAAGTTGGAAATGCCGAGAGATTTCGCAGCCGCCGCGATCGCTAAAACTCCCGCAACCGGACGCAAACTTCCATCTAAAGAAACCTCACCCAAAAATAGATACTCATCCAATCCATCTATTTGAATCTGTTCTGCCGCCGCTAAAATTCCCACACTAATCGGCAGATCAAAGCTAGGTCCCTCTTTTCTCAAGTCGGCGGGGCTTAGATTGATCACGATACGCCGCATCGGAAAGACAAAACCCGCATTCTTAATCGCAGTTTTGACTCGTTCTTTCGATTCTTGAATTTCAGTTCCGGGCAATCCAACCACGACAATCCCTGGCAAGCCCCCCGAAACATCGACTTCTACGCCCACTTTCACCGCGTCGATGCCCACCAGGGACGCACTCCAAACTCGTGCCAACATACTTTTTTCCGACTCATTTTGTATCGGTAGCGTACCCAGAACAAGCGACTGATACAATAACAGCGCACTCATTCGACTAAGCTATATGAGCGACTCGAACGACACGATCTTTGGCAAGATTATTCGCAAAGAAATTCCTGCCGACACTGTTTACGAAGATGATTTGGCACTCGCCTTTCGCGATGTGAATCCGCAAGCCCCTGTTCATATTCTCGTGATTCCCAAACAACCGATCGCGAAACTTGCCGATGCCGAATCAAACGATCACGCCTTGATGGGACATTTGCTGCTCACCGTTAAACGAGTTGCAGAACAAGAAGGACTCACCAACGGGTATCGTGTAGTCATCAATACTGGCGAAGATGGCGGGCAAACCGTGTATCATCTACACCTGCATCTTTTGGGTGGTCGATCGATGAGTTGGCCCCCCGGATAGAAGCGGTTTGCGCTACGATCGTACTAGCCCGAAATCGGAGGAAAAGCCACGGTTTACACACGTCCCTTAGCTCGATTGATCGAGCAATTGCAGCACCTCCCTGGTGTTGGTCCCAAATCAGCCCAACGATTAGCCTTGCACTTGATCAAACGCCCTGAAGAAGAAGTGAAAGCTTTGGCGATGGCGTTGATGGAAGCAAAGCTACAGGTTGGGTACTGTTCCGTGTGCGGTCATTTGTCAGCAGAACCCGTTTGCGATATTTGTCGATCGCCGCAGCGAGATACAAAAACGATCTGCGTCGTGGCGGATTCTCGTGATGTAATCGCGCTAGAGAAAACGCGGGAATATCGTGGAAAGTATCATGTTTTAGGTGGATTGATTTCGCCGATCGATGGCATTGGACCTGAACAACTCAACATCAAACAACTGGTTCGCCGCGTGAGCCAACAGAAGGTTGAGGAAGTGATTTTAGCGATTAGTCCAAGCGTTGAAGGGGAAACGACTACGCTGTATGTCGGAAGTTTGCTCAAGCCGTTTACTCGTGTGACTCGAATCGCGTTTGGGTTGCCGATGGGCGGGGATTTGGAGTACGCGGACGAAGTGACTTTGGCAAGAGCGCTCGAAGGCAGACGGGAATTGGAATAATCCTGCTCACCCCATTGTGTGAAGTTTCAGTATAGAAAATTAATAAGTGTCGGACGCTACTCGTTCTCTCCGTAGAACTTTGGGTAGCGTTATTTTTTTACGATCGCGGATCGTTTCTCTTGCTGCCCCAGATTGTTCAGGAGTTTTACGGAATGTCATTGCCCGCAAAAACACTTATTCAAAGCCTAATTCTCACTGCCCCGATCGCATTTAGTTCAACGATCGCGATTTCTCCAAGTCATGCAGCCGCTGTTGCTGCCACCAGCGGAGAACTGATTCTGGAAAATTTCAGTTTGCCAGCCAATTCAGATCCGTTTGAAACCATTAGACGCACCACGATTACGCCTGCGGGAAGTCAAGGTGCGGTGGCTGATGCGGATGCGATCGTGACCCCTGATTTCGTCGAGCAGTCCTCGTTCGCGCTCTCGACAGTCGGGATTGTCACGAACGAGCCAACGGCTAAGAGTCAGGGCTACTCGCAAACAGGAATTGGATTTGATGCGGGTTGTGGTTGCTTCCAATTCAACTTCAGGGCGACACTCGCAATGCTGACCTTTGCTGATCCCGGTCAAATCGCGCAGGCGCATAGTTTTGTAGGCTTCAAAATCTATAAAAACGACGATCCATTTACGATCGTAGATTCGTTTAAGGCTGATTTGTGGTCGCCTACAGATTTCCAACTGAGAGTCAGTGATACGAACTACGTCAACATTTCACTATTAGAGCAGCAAGAAGGCTTTGCTTATATTGAGGGAACTTATCAGCGGAAGTTTGATCAGGGTGTCACGGTGCGCGGATTCACGAATAGTGAAGCAGTGGCGACCGTTCCCGCTCCACCGATGTTTGCGGCTGCAATTTTGCCTATTTTGACCTGGTTGAAGCGTCGAAATCAGATGAAAGCGGTTCCTCAAGAAGTGAATCGTCAGCCGATCGATTAATTTTCGCGATCGCCAATCTGATTCGAGCTTTGCGATCCAAAAATGGCATCTTGATGAGCGTAATATTTGTATTCCATCAAGTTACCGAAGGGATCGACGAGAAAAAAGGTACGGTGTTCGAGCGGAGTTCCGAGAAAGCGCTGTTTCGGTTGTTGGTAAAACTTCAGTTGGTTTTGTCGGGCACGATCGAGCAGTGCTTTCCAATCCGCTTCGTCGGTGAAAACTAGCCCAAAATGACGCGGGTAGATGCCTTTCTGCGGTGCGATTTCGTCGGGTGTGACGTGTGCGACGAGTTGATGCCCATACAAATTGAGAATGGCAGATTGATCGTTTTCTCGTCCTAACCCGCAGCCTAAGCCGTTTACGTAATAGGTTTTTGTTGTAGGAATGTCGCGAACTGGAAATGCTAAGTGAAACAGCACTGAAGACATAATCAACGCCTAAGAAGATGTCAGAATCAATTATGGCGAATTTTGTTCTGTGAATCATGCCTCTAAATCCTTCTGACTGGCTGATTGCGATCGCGGTGAATACCGTTTTGCTTGGAGTGGCTGCGATCGTGCCGAAAAAACTTTTGACTCCGGGCGGATTGGCGAATGCTTGGATTCTCGGAGTCTTGGTTTGGGGCTGTCTCGGTTGGCAAGGCTATTTGCTAGTGATGTTTTATTTCTTGGTTGGGTCTGGTGTGACTTTTATCGGAAAGGAACAGAAAGAAGCGTTGGGAATTGCAGAAGCGCGATCGGGAGCGCGAGGAGCCGGAAACGTTTGGGGATCGGCGTTAGTTGGATCGATTTGTGCGGTTTTAGTCTTTGTGTTGGCAACCCAGCAGATCGCGATCGATCTAATTCCACTCTTGCAATTAGGATTCGTTGCCAGTTTTTGCACCAAGCTGTCTGATACTTGCGGAACCGAGATCGGAAAAGCTTACGGACAGCGAACTTTCTTAATTACAACTTTGAAGCCTGTCCCACGTGGAACTGAAGGAGCTGTGAGTTTAGAAGGCACGATCGCAGGAGTAATTGGCTCAGTTGCGATCGCAATTGTCGGCTGGTTGCTCGGACTGATTAGCCCGATCGGGATTGGCATTTGTGCGATCGCGGCGTTTGTTGCGACTACGATCGAGAGTTTGATCGGAGCCACGATCGAAGATAAAGTTCCGTTTCTCACTCACGATGTCGTGAATATTTTGAATACGCTGATTGGCGCGATCGTGGCAATTGCGATCGGACTCGTGCTTTAGAATAAGAACAAGCTTTCTAGAGGGTTTTATCATGCAGCCGAACTTGAGACTTCCCGATGTAAATCAGAAGCTTCTGACCATGTATGATCTGCCGAGCGAAGATCCAAGGGAGTCCAGTTTGCCTGACGAATTTCATGACATTCAACCGCAATTGCTCAGTCAAACACTGCGATTGGCGGATTATGAGAGCGATCGCATTTTTACGGGTACAGATATTAATCTCTACTACGCTCCCGATCATCCTCGCTGGCACAAACGCCCCGATTGGTTTCTCGTGGTCGATGTTCCACGACTTTACGCGCAAGAAGATCTCAGATTGAGTTATGTCGCATGGGATGAAGGTCGATCGCCTAGCGTTGTCGTCGAATTACTTTCACCAGGGCGAGAATTTGAAGATTTGGGCGCGTTCACGGATGAACTGATTGAAGAGGACATTCCGCACGATCTGCCGCCTTATACGATCGAAGACGATGAAACAGGCATCAAACCGCCGCACAAATTACAGGTGTATGGCGAAATTCTGCAAGTCCCGTACTATTTTGTATTTAGTCGGTACAGTAATCGCCTGCGGTTTTTCCAATTCATCGACGGGCGATATCAGGAACAAAGGGTCGATCGAGAAAATCCGCGCGTTTGGCTTCCTTTACTCGGAATTGGTTTGGGTGTGTGGTACGGCAAATTTGAGGGTGTGACCCGCTCTTGGATACGTTGGTATGATGCCGATGGCAACTGGATTCCAGCGTATACAGAACGCATCGCTCAAGAGCAACAACTACGAATCCAAGAGCAACAGGCGCGAGAACAGGCAGAATCTCAGTTGAGACAGGTTGTGGTGAATTTATTGCGATCGGGAATGTCGATCGAGCAAATCGCCCAACTTACCGGATTATCCGAAACCGTAATCGGTGAATTTAGAAGTCAATTGCCTTGATGCCGAATTAGCAGAATTTCTACTAACTTCTGAGCGGTTTTCAATCGTTCAGGATCGTTGGATTGCGCCACCCACGCAGCGAGTTCGTTCAGCGAACCATTCACTAAATGGGCAAATCCTTCAGCATCGATCGTATTTAATTTCCCTTGAGCCGCTACGGTTTGAATCGATTCGTGCAGCAGTCCAAACCCTCTCTGATCAAACTGCACTAAAGTATCTGCGGCTAACACAGCAGGAGCTTCAATAAAGACTAATCGTCGCAAATCTTCGCGCTGGGCAATTTCTAGAAACGCCTGACAGCCAAGAATTAACTGCTCCCACGGATCTGCGATCGCGCCTACTTTCACATTTATATATCGGGTCATCTCATCGTAAGCCTCTGCGATTACCGCTTTGAAAACGCCTAATTTATCCCCGAATTGGTGATACAACGCGCCGCGAGTAATCCCTAATTCACGAATCATCTCTTCGGTTCCGGTGGCGGCATAGCCTTTCGTTGCGAAAAGGTGACGTGCTCGATCGAGGATCGCCCGACGAGTTCGTAAGGTCTGTTCAGCCTTGGTTAGTTTGGCAGACATAGCAATTTAACATTCATACAGATTGTATCTTGACAAGTAAAAAGGCATTCTGTAGTTTAGATACATACAGATTGTATCTTTCTTGAGGATGCCATCATGCAAGCGACATTAACGACTCGTAGAGGCACGATCGCAGATATCCCTTTCCTTGCCAGAATCCAGTATGAAGCCTCTCTTCCCCCGTTGAACTACTGTTTTTGGGAAGAGATCTTGAAGGGAACAGAAATCAGCGCTCTAGAATTTATCGAAGCAATGCTAAGAACCGATGCGTCTAACTGGGGCAATGCGAGTGATTTTCTGATTTTGGAAGAGGACGGAAAGCCCGTTGCAGCAGCAGCAGGTTACACGCCCCACTTGGAAGATTACCGTCCGTTGAAGTTGGCGAAACTGAAAGCGATCGCTCAAGATCTCAACTGGTCAGAAAAAACAACAGCGGAATTTCGCGATCGTTACGAAACCTATTGGGGTCATGAGTTTCGACCTGATTTTCTCAAAGCTCAAGCACCTTGGATTATTGAATATGTAGCGGTTGTTCCAGAGGCGCGGGGTCGAGGCTTGGGAAAAGTGTTGCTCAAAGCCTTGCTCGAAGAAGGCAAAGCACAGCAGCATTCTCATGCAGGAATCATGGTGATCCACGGGAATGAAGTGGCGCGGCGGACTTATGAATCGATCGGGTTTAAGCCGTATCTCAGTTTTCATGCTGACTATTTCAGCAAACAGTATGACATTAACTTTCCTGGCATTACTAAGTTCTGCATGGCATTGAAGGAGCAAGAATGAGAGATCAAACCTGGTACATTGCCGTACTAATCGGACTGATGTGTGTGATTCGGTTTAGCCTGAGTGCATTTGGCTATCTTAATCCGCCTGTGTTCATGGAAGAAATTGGGCTTTCGCTCTCTGCTAATCCTCAGATGCCGTATGCAATTCGGGCTTGGGCAATTCGGGATATGGTGCTTTCTATGCTGGTTGTATTTGCAGACAAAACAGCGATTAAGTTGCTTTTAGCTGGCTGTATCGCGATCGATTCTACCGATATTGTTTCTGCTTATTTGAGCGGCACGGCAGGATTATTTGGTTCAGCAGACGGTTGGCTACTCAAACTCACTTCAACTGCGATCGCTGCTTTACTGTTGGAATGTGCGGCATTGATATTGCTCTTTGTTCCTCGCAGAGTTTTAACTAAATAGGAAAACTTTTATGGTGTTCAAAACAGTACTTGTTGCAGGTGCAAGTCGAGGAATTGGGCTTGCTGTGGCGGAACATTTGGCTTCTCAGACGGAGCGATTGATCTCGGTGTCGCGATCGGCATCTCCGATCGGAGAATGGATTCAAGCCGATTTGTCGAGTTTGTCTGGGGTGGAAACGGTGGCGAAAGCGATCGACAACGATCCCTTAGATGCACTGCTCTACATGGGCGGAACTTGGGAAACTCATGCGTTTACGAATCAATACAAGTTTGAAAACTGCTCGGATGCTGATATCGCAAATGTGATTGCTGTGAATTTAGTGGCTCCAATTCGACTGGTGAAAGCGCTATTGCCTGCACTGCGGAAATCTGAGAATCCGAAGATCACATTTATGGGAGCGCTAAGTGGGCGTGAAAATGTTCCAGGGCGAGAGGTGGCGAATAGTGCTTCTAAGTTTGGATTGCGTGGAGTGGTGCATTCGTTACGGGAAGAACTGCGATCGCAAAAAATCGGCGTAACGGTGATCAATCCTGGAAATGTCGGAACGCCCGAAGTTCTAGCCGAACTTGAATCTGATGCTTTACTGGGTGGTGAAGCAATTCCATTAAGTGATTTGCTCAAAATTATCGATTGCGTTCTCGCTGTTTCAAGAGCGACCTGTATTAAAGAGATTGATGTGCCTGCAATGCTAGGAACTTGGGCTTAGAAGAGTGTTTGAAACGTTTCGTTCATTGCCCTGACTCGCCCCGGAATGAATTCGGGGCTAATGGAACGAAGTCCACTGAAGGGACTAAAAGTGGATTAGAGCAGGGTTTCCAGTCCTTTTCAAAGGACTTCGCACGGTTAGCCCGGACTTTCAGTCACGGGCGGGTGAATGCAATGAACGAAACTTGCCAAACGTTCTCTCAGGCGAGTTCAACAATCACGGGTGTATGATCGCTCGGTTGTTCGAGTTCGCGGGGGGCACGATCGATGACACAAGCGATCGCCCGTTCATACAAATCGGGTGTGAGATAGTGATGATCAATTCGCCAGCCTGCGTTGCGACGGAAACCCATCGATCGATAATCCCACCAGCTATAATGTCCGCCTTCGGTGGTAAATTTCCGAAACGCATCAGACAGTCCCAACTCTAAAACATGGCGCAAGGCTTCACGCTCTACATCGGTTGCCATGACTTGTTTTTCACGTCCTTTCGGATTGTGAATATCGATATCCTCTAGTGCAATATTAAAGTCACCGCAAACGAGAAGAGAAGGAGATTGTTCGAGCAATACTTGAAGATATTCGTGCAGAAGTTTTAACCAACGCAATTTATATTCGTATTTCTCACTGCCGATCGCTGAACCGTTTGGAACATAGAGATCGACAATCCGAACACCATTGAGAACGGTACTGATAACCCGTTTTTGATCATCTAAATCACCGACTTTTTCAGCCGGAAGAATTGCCCCGAATCCCATATCGACTTTTTCTAAGGGCGATCGACTAATCAGTGCCACGCCGTTATAGCTCTTTTGCCCGAACGCATAAGCGTGATAGCCAATTTCCGCGATCGCATCATGCGGAAACAATTCATCGACGACTTTCGTTTCTTGCACACATAAAAGATCGATCGGATTCTCTTTTAGCCAGTCTGTGACGTGAGAAAGGCGTGTCCGAATCGAATTTACATTCCAGGTTGCAATCTTCATGAGTCGATGAGAAATCAAACGGATTCCATCATCGCATTAAATCAAAGCTCTTAACGCCGCTTCTACTTCTCGTGCAGACTGATAGCGATCGCTTGGATTCGGTTCGGTTAATTGATACAACACTTCGAGCAATTCAGGCAGTAATCCCGGAATCAAATCGGGACTGAAGCGATAATCCTGCCGCCATTGCCGATAGAACAAATGCGGTTGTTGGGCGGAAATTAAGAAAGCAAGGGTCGTCCCGATCGCATAAAGATCTGATAAGTAAGTCGCCTGCCCATTCTTTTGTTCTGGAGCGAGATAAGCAGCGGCAGCTTCATCGAGATCCAATCCTCGGACGCTCCCAAAATCAACCAGCGCCAACTGATATGAAGAAGTGGAATGAGCGCGGTAGATCAGATTTTGGGGACGGATATCTTGATGCAGAACGGGAGGAGATTGATCGTGGAGATAATCGAGAATTTCGCACACCTCGATCATCCAAGCGATCGCTTGTTTGAGATCGACTTTTCCACGATCGAGAATGTGCTGATATAACGTCTTACCTTCGATCATTTCGGTGACGAGGAATGGCTGCCCGTCGATGCGAAAAAAATCTCGCCATCGAGGAAGCCCAGGGTGATTCACCTGCTTGAGCATTTTCGCCTGACGCTCAAACAGAGAAAGTGCCTGCGGATGATTGATCCAAGTTGGATTCAGCGTTTTGATCAGAACCGTTTCGCCCGATCGTTGACCCAGATAAGTCATGCCGACTTTCCCTTGGCTGAGAAGCTCGATCGAGTAATAGTTCCCGATCACAGAATCGTCCTGCTTGCGAACCCTATCTTCACTCGGCGAATCCATATCCATCGTGGTTTTGGAATCCGTCACGATCGTCTGCATTTTCAGCAACGGTTGTGTTTTGTCTTCTTCCGCATCATTGAAGGAAAGATTGAGCGCAGGAACACGAACCGATTCAAGCGATCTCTTTACACTGGTAGAATCAGGGCGACCGAGGTGAATCTGGAGATTCGGACCCGATCGCGCTAATCGAAAAATCATGCCATCGCGCACAGGCAATTGAGTAATCCGTTTGCCTTCAAAATATGTACCATTTGCACCGAGACTGACCAATTCCCAAGACGAATTCACCCGCCGAATTTCGGCATGGTAGCGAGAGACAACCGCACTATACAGCACGACTTGATTATCCGTCGATCGACCCACGCGAACGATTGCGGATTCATCAAAAGTCCAGTGCTGGACGGGCGTTAGCTGAACTGGATGTAAGAGAGTTAAAGTAATCACATTCACGCCACAGAAGCTTGGACGAAAGAAAACACAGAAATGACATTGCTTTCAGGAATTAGATACGGATGAAGACCTGAGAAAAGATGTAATCAATGTAACTCAGGGCTTCAAAACTGATGCAGAAATTATTCGGAATAGAGCAAACTATCTGGTCTCAAAATTCCCAGAAGTTCCCTGGTTTCTAACGCTCCGATCGCTGTAATCTATCTAACTCGATTGGCTCCAGTCTTGGAGTGTTAATGCTTCAATCCGACCGAAGTGACGCTGGTTGCGGGTGACAAGCACAAGATTATTCACCAAAGCAACGCTGGATTGAAGCGAATTTCACGATCGTGTCTCTCAGAGAAAGCAGTTTGACGACGATCGCCAATTTCATCAAGCAAATCTTGATAAACATTATCTGGCAAATCTGCCCAACAGCCTGCGAAAGACATCGGATCTAACGCTGCGTCACTGTTTGGATGAGATTTAAAGGTTTGAATGACTTGGTAAAGCTGAACAAGTTGATCGTCGGGAGTCCTTCTAATCTCTTCTAATAGCTTGGTTCTCAAATCGGCTGAATTCATCTGGGCAGCAAGCTCCGATCGAGGATGAGTTCTTTGATTTTGGCACAGAACTTGAAGCACCAGAATTTAACCATCCCCCCTATACTGTTAACTTGGCAGATCTTAAACAAGGGAATTTTGTATGGCATCCATTCGCGAGTTGCATCAACAACTCATCAGTAAAGAACGATCGGCAGTTGAAATTGTGCAAGAGTCACTTAATCAGATTCAGGCATTGGAACCGAAACTGCATAGTTTTTTGCAGGTGACGAGCGATCGCGCTTTGGAATTGGCGAAACGAATCGATGCCAAAATTGCCGCAGGAGATGAGATTGGATTGCTCGCAGGAATTCCGATCGCAATTAAAGATAATCTCTGTACTCAAGGCGTTCCGACCACTTGCGCCTCGAAAATTCTGCAAAACTTTGTGCCGCCTTATGAATCGACTGTGACGCAGAAGTTGATCGATGCGGGTGCAGTCATGGTTGGCAAAACGAATCTCGATGAATTCGCGATGGGCGGATCGTCTGAGACTTCTGCGTTTGCGAAAACGGCAAATCCTTGGGATACGTCACGGGTTCCGGGCGGATCGTCTGGGGGATCGGCAGCGGCGGTTGCGGGAGGAGAATGTCCGATCGCACTCGGTTCTGATACGGGTGGATCGATTCGTCAGCCTGCTTCGTTCTGTGGAATTGTCGGGATGAAGCCGACTTATGGATTGGTTTCGCGGTATGGATTGGTGGCGTTTGCGTCGTCGCTGGATCAGATTGGTCCGTTTGCTCGATCGACAGAAGATGCCGCGATTTTGTTAAATGCGATCGCGGGATACGATCCGAAAGATTCCACCAGCCTGAAAGTCGAAGTCCCCGATTACACGCAATTTTTGACTTCTGATCTCAAAGGAAAGCGAGTTGGCATCATCAAAGAAACCTTTGGCGAAGGGCTTGATCCAGAAGTGGAAAAAGCGGTCATGAGCGCGATCGATCAACTCAAAGCTTTAGGAGCCGAAGTTAAAGAGATTTCCTGTCCTCGTTTCCGCTACGGAATTGCAGCGTATTACATCATTGCACCGTCTGAAGCTTCTGCGAATTTGGCGCGGTATGACGGGGTGAAATATGGAGCCAGAATCGAAGATGCTGAGAACTTGATGGAGATGTATACGAAAACGCGATCGGAAGGATTCGGGGCGGAAGTCAAACGCCGGATCATGATCGGAACGTATGCGCTCTCGGCTGGATATTACGATGCGTACTATTTGAAGGCGCAGAAGGTGAGAACGCTGATCAAACAAGACTTTGAAGCGGCATTTGAGCAAGTCGATGTGTTAGTTTCACCAACTGCACCGACGACCGCATTTAAGTTAGGCGATAAATCTCAAGATCCTCTGAGTATGTACCTGATCGATTTGATGACGATTCCGGTAAATTTAGCAGGATTGCCGGGGATGAGTGTGCCCTGTGGATTTGATTCGCAAGGTTTACCGATCGGGCTTCAGATTATCGGCAATGTGTTGAGAGAAGATCAGATTTTCCAAGTTGCGTCAGCGTATGAGCGATCGACCGATTGGCATACGCGGATTCCAAACCTGTAAACGGCTCCGAACGCGCTTGCGGCTTCGGACAATAAACTACAAAAGCCGCAAGCTTGAACAATTCAGGACTTTTAGGAATCTATAAGACTTTTGGATGCCCGCGTTATCCTGCTGCAATTGATGCGGGCAAGATACGTCACGGTTGCAGCAGTTGCAGCAGCGTGGAGAGCAGTTCAATCGGATCGACAGGCTTAGTTACGTATCTCTGGAATCCTGCCTGAAGTGCCTCCGCCTGGTCTTCCGTTCGAGCAAAGGCAGTCAGAGCAAGTGCCGGAATTCGGCTCCCTTGCGGTAAGGCTCTTACTCGTCGGATCAACTCATACCCACTCATTTGTGGCATTCCCACATCGCTGATAATCAAGTCGGATGGCGTTTGAGCAATGCGATCGAGCGCAGCTTGGGGAGAAGTCAGTGCCGTGACGATCGCACCATCCGCCTGAAGCAAAAAGCGCAACAGATCGAGATTGTCACGATCGTCATCCACAATTAGAATCTGGAGTCCAGCAAGCGCCCCAGTTGAACCAGTCATTGGTGCTGAGGAAACCGAGTCAGACGGCTCCAGTTCTGGTAGTGGAGTCGAATCAATCTCACTAGAAGTTGGTGTGATCGGATGACTGCTCACTGCTACTAAGTTTCTTGATGGTAAGCTCACGGTAAAACTTGCCCCTTGTCCTGCACCAAAACTTTCTGCTGTTATCGTGCCACCGTGTAGCTCGACTAAATGCCGCACGATCGAGAGTCCTAACCCCAAGCCGCCATACTCCCGTGTTTCACTGCCATCGGCTTGGCGGAAATGATCGAACACGTGGGGCAAAAACTCTGGTGAAATCCCAATGCCATTATCGGTAATCCGAATTTGAGCGGACTGAGTTCCATTGCGATTCGTATCCATGAACTGATCGATTTGGATGTGTCCGCCTTCTGGAGTGAACTTGATTGCATTGTTGAGTAAGTTCCAGAACACTTGCTGCAAGCGATCGCGATCGCCCATTACAGGCAATATCGTGCCATTGTTCACTTCAAGCTCGATGCGTTTAGCTTGTGCTGCAAATTGAATCGTGTCGATCGCGCTTTTGACGATCGTAGTTAAATCGACGGGCTGCAATTTCAGCTTCAGTTTGCCTTGAATCACCCGTGAAACATCGAGCAGATCATCGACTAAGCTGATTTGTTGTTTCACATTGCGTTCAATAATTTCAAGTGCTTCGGTTGTTTTAGCAGGCGTGAGTCGTTGCGATCGCATCATCTTTGTCCAACCGAGAATAGGATTCAGCGGTGTTCGCAGTTCGTGAGAGAGCGCTGCTAAGAATTCATCTTTGAGGCGATTTGCTTGACGGAGTTCCTCGGCTTGTGTGGCTAGAGTTTCTTCCAGGGTTTTACGATCGGTGATGTCGGTATTCGTGCCAAACCAACGCAGGATAGTTCCTTGGTCATCGCGGATCGGAATGGCTCTGGAGAGAAACCAGCGGTATTGACCGTTGCGACCCCGTAACGGAAAGGTGTCTTCCCAAGTTTCGCCAATTTCAAAGCAGTGACGAAAATGAGCAACGACGCGATCGACATGATCCGGATGATGGACAGTCTGCCAGCCCCAGCCCTGCATTTGTTCGATCGTGGTTCCGGTGTAATCAAACCAGCGTTGGTTGTACCAGTTGATCCAACCGCTGGCATCTGCAATCCAAGCTAATTGCGAAATGTTATCGGCTAAGGTGCGGAAACGGGATTCGCTTTCGCGCAGAGTGATTTCGGTGCGCTTGCGTTGGGTGATTTCTTGAACCACGGCATTGATGGCGATCGTGCGTCCGGTTGCATCTTGAAGCGGATACCAGTTTTCAATCCAAGTACGCTGCACTCCAGGCTGTGCCACTGTTTCACCCGCAAGCTCTAAATTCAGCAATGGTTCTCCTGTTTCCAATACGCGGCGAAATAATGGCTCGACCTCATCCGCTAAGTTGGGAACGATTTCGCGCACTGTGCGACCGAGATGAGCGTCAACCGATAGCCCATTAATTTCCGCTAATCGGTGATTCAGGCGAACAAACCGGAGATCTCGATCGAGAACAGCAAGCCCGATCGGAGCGGTGTGATAGATTGCCTCAATTTCTGCAAACTGTTGCTGAATCGTTTCTTGATCTTGGACGCGATCGAGTTCGGCTTGTTTGCGGTTTGTAATGTCAATCACAACACCCCGCACGATTGCCGGATTATCGGGAGCGATCGCATATTTACTGAAAAGCCAGCGCGTTCCTCGGTCTGGATGGAGATAGCGGTACTCCAGGTCAAGCGATTCGATCGAGGTAATTTGTTGGACGATCGCCTCAATGTGGGGGAGATCCTCTGGATCAACTCTCGATAAGAAGACTGCCATCAAATCGGTTTCAGTTTGGGAAATACCCATCAACGAATAACAGGATTCCGACCAGAAGAGTTCGCCTGTTTGCACATTCCATTCCCAACTCCCCGTATTGGTGGCAATCTGCGCGAGTTTAAGCCGTTCTTCCGACGATCGCAAACGATCGGACGATCGTTTGCGATCGTAATCGACTCGATTCAGCCGATCTGCACTAGACACAATTAAGACAACCGACACCACGACGAACGCGATCGACATCAGCGAGGTGCCATAGCCAGGAGGATACCAGTTTGCTCGACGACCCTGCATAATCAGCCAACCAAGGATCAATGGCAAGCCGATCGCGACCGGAAGAAATCGCCGTGCCACCATGCCGCCGATTGAGTCACTGGTGATGATTCGCATCCAGCCGCGTTGCGTAGCAGTTCCTTCCTTGGGATCAACGCTCTTGAGTGCTAAAACCCCGATACCTAAGACCATAAAGGCAAATGCAGTATGTCCACCCATTGCGGTGACAGCAGAACCGAACAGAGAAGCAAACGGCAGCCCGTAGGCGCGAACAACTAAAGCTTGCAGGGAAATCACACTGACGATCGCGGCTAAACTCTGAGCAATCCATGTGCGAGGAAATTGAACTTGGGAGTCGCGATTTTGAGAATCTTCCACCTCACTCGATAGCCAAAGAGCAATACTAATCAAGCTCAGATTAATTGCCGCAGGCAGACCCATTCGACCCGGATAGAGCGGTGGATAGGGAAAGGGGTCTCGAAACAGCAGTTCATCAATGCCAAAATTCCAGCCTGTCGCATATTGGATCAGCGTCAGCACTCCGATCGCGCCCAGAATTGTTGTGCAAGCTCTCGCAATGTAAACAGTTTGTCGGTTAAACCGCTTTCGAGCGATTAGACCCAAGGAAACGCCCGCGAGAATCAGACCCACGGCAACATTCGCTCTCATATTGCCGCCTGCTCCCAGCGTTTTGAGCAGTGGAATCTTCAACGCCCAACCGAGCAAGACGAGGCAACCGATCGAAATTACAACGGCGCTAGAAATTCGTGCAATCTGTTGCCCTCGATCGTCACTCAAAAGAAACCAGCGTTTTAACCTCGTAAACCAGTGCGATCGCCTCATTCCATCTGCTTATTTATCGTTTTAATCTTACGTGATCTAGAATACTTCTAACTAATAGCTCCGGGTCTACAGGCTTCGTCAAATGCCGCTGAAATCCGGCTTGTAGCGATCGCTCTTCATACGTTGTACTCGCAAAAGACGTGAGCGCGATCGCGGGAATTTGATAGGCAAAATGTTGCACCACTTCTAAGCGGCGAATCTCTTTGATCAAGTCGTAGCCTGATCCTCCCGGCATAGCAATATCACTGAGTAGAATATCTGGATCAAACTCGCTCAACAGTGAAATGGCTCCAGCGGCATGGGTCGCCGATCGCACTTCAGCACCGTAGTCCTCTAGCACGAATGCAATCAAATTCAGCATATCGGGTTCATCATCCACAACCAACACGCGAATCCCTGCCAGAGAAGCGGTGTTAATCGAGTGCGGCACTGATTCCTGCACGATCGCAGGAGTACTGAGCATCGGAAAGCACGCTGTAAAGATTGCGCCTTGTTCCAGACCGGGGCTATCTGCTGTGATCGTTCCGTTATGCAGTTCGACTAAGTTTTTGACGATCGCCAAACCCAATCCCAAGCCGTCTTTTGATCCGGCGTTCTTTTGCCCTTGCTGGAAGCGCTCAAACATCCGGGGCAAGAATTCGGGGGCAATGCCTTTTCCGGTATCGCTCACCTGTAATTGCACTTGAGTTCCAACTTGTGTCAGTCCGATCTCCACTCGTCCGCCTTCTGGAGTGAACTTAATCGCATTTGTAAGCAGATTCACGGCAACTTGCTGCAAACGGTTGTAGTCGCCAGAAATCTGAGGCGCGAGAGCGATTTGAGTACTGATCTCAATCTGTTTTGCTTGCGCTTGCAATTGCACCATCTCGATCGCAGTATTGATCACGGCTGCCAGACTGACCGGAGCCAAAGTGATCGATAACTTTCCGCTGGCGATCCGAGACATATCGAGCAGGTCTTCCACCAGTTGCACCTGAGCGTTGGTATTACGCTCGATCGTTTCCAGGGCTTTCGCGATCGTAGCGGCATCAAAGGAGCGAGTTCGCAACAGTTTTGCCCAACCCAAAATCGAGTTCAGTGGCGATCGCAGTTCATGAGCGACCAGTGCAACAAATTCATCTTTGCTACGGTTGGCAGCTTCGGCTTCGGCTAACAAGCGATCGCGTTCTGCTTCGGCTTGTTTGCGATCGGTCACGTCGATCGCGGCTAAAATCGCATAGCTCGGACGCATTGCACCATTGACTTCTTCAAAGAACACCTGTCTGCGAACCGTGAGCCAACGCACTTCGCCGTTTGACCAAACAACGCGATGCTCGCGTTCAAACCAGCCATCACCCGCAGGATCAAGCACTTGAGCAATTATTTGCTCCATCGTTTCTCGTTCTTCGGGGTGGAAGGTCGCATGAATGCGATCGCGGCTCACAACTAATTGATCGCTCGGCAACCCGTACATCACAGCCGCTTCGGGCGAGAGTTCAACCGTATGAGTTGCATAATTAAATCGCGCCAAAGCAACTCCCGCAACTTGCACACCAAGTTGCAATCGTGCCTCAGACTCTCGTAAACGTTGCTGATCTCGAATACGATCGTATTCGTTACGAATACGATCGTGAATATCCCGACCTTCTGGAATCAGCAGCACCACTTGACCGGATTCATCGCGCACAGGCTTGAGCGAGAAATCAATGATCGTAGTCGCTTCTCCGGCTCCCAAAACTTCCACTTCGTAGCGCACAAATTCCCCTTCTCTAGCGCGACGAATCGCGTCTTGGAGTTGTTGCTGCGTTTGGGGTGAAATCGTCCACCAGCGAAGTTCACAAAACGGACGACCAATCACCGCTTCACGAGTCAAGCCAGCAAAATCCAGCGCAGTTTGATTCGCTTCTAGCACAATGCCGTCTGGGGTTAGCAGTCCGACAAACTGATAAGTCGTATTGAAAATTTCTCGAAACCGTCGATCTCGTTCCCTCAAAGCAGCCTCGGTACGCTTGCGATCGGTGATATCGCGGTTTACTTCGAGATATCCAGCGGGTCTGCCTGCTGGATCGCGCACTAATACTTGATGGCTCTCTACAATAATCCGCTTGCCTTCTTTGCACGTATGAGTGAGTTCCCCCTGCCACCGTCCGTCCTGAAGCAAAATCGCATCAATATCCATCTGGGTCGGAAATTGCGTCTGAAGAAAAGTGTGGGTGACATTGCCCATCGCTTCTTCTCGCTGCCATCCATACAGTTCCTCTGCCGCTTTATTCCAAGACACGATCGCGCTATTGCGATCGCGGACAATCACCGCATCAGCCACCATTTCGAGCAAACGAGCTTGTTGTTCTAGCGCTTGGCACGATCGCTTCTTTTCCGTGACATCGCGCCAGGATGCCACAAAGCCATCGTCTAATTTACTGGCTCGGATATCAAAGGCTCTTGCCAGTTGTTGTTGTCCATAGACATCTGTATAAATCAAACTTTCCTTGCTTAATGGCGTTCCAGTTTCCACCACGCGGCAATAGTCATCAAACAATTCTGTTTCTCGATGTGCTGGAAGCATTTCACACAAGCCTTTCCCGATCGCCATCCGAGTCATGCGATTCGCTTCAAGTGCGGCTGCATTGAGATAATCAATCCGAAAATCGAGGATTTGTCCCGCCTCATCTCGAACCGCCGAAAAAATCCCAAAGCAATCGAGCATATTTTCGATCGACACTCGAAAGCGATCGTCACTTTGCCGCAGTTGTTGTCGTAACTTCGCATTCTCGATCGCGCTTCGCATTGTAGAGCGCAACAAAGTTGGCGTGAGTTGCCGTTTGACGAGATAATCCTCTGCGCCTAGTTTGATTGCTCGAACCGCGATCGTTTCATCCCCCTGCCCTGTCACCATTACTACAGGCGGGAAGCTTCCATTACTCTGAGCATGAAGAGATTCTAAAAAAGCTAGACCATTTCCATCTGGTAATAGATAATTGAGTAAGATGCCATCAATGCGATGCGTCCGACACAAATTCAACCCTGCGATCGCGGTTTCCGCCTCTAACACCTGATAGTTACTATTAGTATCTGACAATAAATAATGGCGATACTGCTCTCGATCAAGAGTAAGATTCTCGATCAGTAACAGGGTTAGAGACGGGCGTATCATTGGTAAACTTCCTGGTCAACAGTAAACAAGCTATCTGAGTCGATGACGATAGGAACTGTAGAATCGGGGATGCTTAGTCAGCAGAACACTTGCAGACAAAACTCATGGGATACAGGCAAAACAACAGGAGGCGAATGGCTCCACAGGTTGAGCGGCTGCGATTCATCCCGAAGGCAGGGTTTTACTGCTAACAACATCACTTAGGTAGTTCTTCGCATTACCCTAACGCATTAAGTCTGCTCATACCATAATCGTTAATTACAATCAGCACAACTGCGGATGCTAAGTACAAGTTGATACAGTATATGAACCTAAGCTGCTGCCTGAACTCGAAGGAGTTGAAGAATTATTTATAAGGTCTATAAAGTCGATCGCGGTTCTCGAATGGGAGTTGCGATCGCGGCAATTCCTAACACTCGAATTTGATGTCGATGTAGGACTTGAATTGCAGCGCGGGCGGTTGCTCCAGTGGTATAAATATCATCGATTAAAAGAACTTGACGATCGCAACAAATTTTCCCAATCTCAAACACCTGAGATAGCATTTGTTCCCGTTGTTTTGGCGATAGATTAAAGAGTGCTTCTGTCGCTCGAATTCGCTTTAATCCTAAAGGCTGATGTAAATCTCCGGTGACATTACAGAAGGCGCGAGAAATTAATTCAGCTTGGTTGTATCCGCGTTGTTTTTGTTTCTCAATGTGTAGTGGAATTGGAACGATCGCTAATTTATTTCGAGTTAAATTCGCTTCTAACCACGATCGAGCCAAAGCTTCTCCAAGTGGGATGGCGAGTTCTGGATGTCGATCGTATTTCAATCTTGAAATCGTGCGCTTCAAGGTATCTGTGTAGTTTCCCCAAACGAATAGTTTCGGCTGTTGATTCCAAAATTGGGCGGGATTGGGAAGACGATCGCGCTCTAAACGGCGTTGGCAATCGAGACAAAACTGCTCAGATGTAGAGCGATCGCATAACGAACACGATTTTTGCAGGACGAAATTGAAGAAATTGCCGAACATTTGGAGTAACCAGAACCTTAGCGTTATAGGATGTTTGAAAAGTATAAAAAGCGGCTTTGCTGCGTTGCCAGTCCGCCCGGAAATGAATCTCCGGGCTGATAGAGGAAACCCCGCTGAAGCGGACTGGGAGCGTAATTCGGAGTTCTTAGCCCAGTTTAGTGGGCTTCCCACAATTAGCCCGGAGATTCATTTCCGGGCGGGTGAATGCGATGAACGATTACTTCTCAAACATCCTCTTAAGATGCCCGATCGCAAACATTCATTTATTCTGAGGAATTCCAGATCACTCGATCGTGTCCCCCTACAATCAAAAATCATGCTGTTAAACAGTTACAGTGGACACACTTTTTTCTCTCGATCAAATTGAATCTCAGCATCAGTCGCAGGTCGGAGAACAAGCGCTTCATCTCAGCGTGGTTGCTCAGAAAGGCTTTCCAGTGCTTCCAAGCGTGGTACTGTCTGCCGCTCGATTTCGCAATTTTCTCGAAACAATTCACTGGATTCAGCCACTTTTTGCGGATTTACCTTATTCTTCGTTGCGATTGAATCTTGAAGATTCGCAGCAGCTTCAAACGATCGCACGTCAAATTCGCCAAACCATTCAACACGCAGAACTACCTGAGTCATGGCTATCAGAGATTCAGACCGAACTCTCGAAGCTTCCAGAGCTTGGGGCAGTGAGTTTACGTCCGTCGATCGTGTTTAACACTGAACTTCCGAGTCAAGAACTCGCTGATTTGATCGAGCCACAGATTTGTAGTTCAGAAAAGAATTCATTAGCGATCGCGCTTAAACAACTATGGGCAGATTTATTTCGAGCAAGAAACTTAGTCTATTGGCAAGGCGCAAAGATTGAACTGCATCAAATTCACTTTGCCGTTTTGATTCAACCGATTGGAAGCGCGATCGCATCCGGTTCACTTCAAGGCACACCCCCGAATTGGGAAGTGATTGCAACTCGCGGATTACCAGTCGCGATCGCACGAGGGGAAGTGCTGCCTGAGATTTACAAGATTTCTGAAGACCAGATCCAATTCCAACAAGCGGGACGACAAACGATCGCGTATCAAATTGATGGAGCATTAACGCGATCATCGATGAACGAAACTGCTCCTGTTTTAAACGCCCAGCAACGAGAGGAGATTCTTTCTCTGACTCAGATGCTGCAATTTCCCGCTGCTCTAGATTGGCAATTTTACGATTCACAGCTTTACATTACGACCGTGCGCTACTCAAATTTGAATCCCCCTTCTCAGACGAGTCTCAATCAGGATCAGATCGTGAAAGGACTTGCTGCGGCTCCTGGACACGCGATCGGGGCTGCTTTTGTCCTGACTGATTTGAAACTCTCGGATGCTCCTATTCCTGCGGGTTCTGTATTGGTTACACCAATGATTTTGCCGGATTGGATTCCGTTACTCAAGTACGTTTCTGCGATCGTATCTGAGCAAGGTGGAATGACCAGTCACGGCGCAATTTTAGCGCGAGAAATGGGCATTCCTGCGATCGTGGGGGCAGAAGGCGCAACACAACGGATTCAAACCGGAGAGACGATCGCGGTAAATGGAAGTACTGGCTCTGTGACGATCGCAAGTCAGATTTCTAGAGCAACATCTAAAACCACTCAAATGAGTACGACTTGGAATGCAACGGCAACACAGTTAATGGTCAATATAAGCCAACTAAATTCAATCTCAGTTTCAGCCGAAAGTGATATTGATGGAATTGGACTATTACGATCAGAGTTAATGCTAGGAAGAACGCTAGAAAAAATTAATTCTGATCAGCTATCGAAACAGATTCAGACCTTTGCCGAATCGTTTGCCCCGCGTCCGGTGTTTTATCGCAGTTTAGATGTGCGATCGCACGAATTCCAAGGGTCGCCATCCGAAACGAATCCAATGCTCGGAAATCGAGGAACGTTTAGCTATTTGCAAGATCCTACTCGATTTGATTTGGAACTTGCAGCGCTCCAACAAGCCTTAGATGCGGGATGCTCGAATTTGCGATTGATTCTCCCATTTGTGCGAACGATCGAGGAATTCACGTTTTGTCGTCGTCGCGTGGAACAAGCGGGACTATTCGATCATGCTCAATTCCAATTGTGGATCATGGCAGAAGTGCCTTCAGTGCTGTTTTTGTTGCCCGATTATGTAAAAGCAGGTGTTCAAGGAATTTGTATTGGCACAAGTGATTTAACTCAGTTGATGTTGGGAGTCGATCGCGATCAGAGTGCAATGGCGAAAGTGTTTGATGAAAGTCATCCGGCTGTGATGAACGCGATCGAGCAATTGATCCAATCCGCGCATCGATTGAACATTCCCTGTTCGATTTCAACTCAAGCAGCGCTCACTTCAGAATTAGTCGATCGCTGGGTGGAATGGGGAGTCGATGCGATTTCGGTGAATTTATCAGCGGTCGAAATGGCACATCGTTCGATCGCACGAGCAGAACAGCGATTGCTATTAAATGGAATACGCAATCGATGAATTCTATGCTTCTTCTGCTTTGGCTTGACAGCGATCGCACAATCCAAAAAATTCCAGCATGTGATAGTAAATCTTGAAGCGATGCGATCGATTCAACTCTTGTTCGAGATCATGAACGGGACACTCATCGATCGGAATTGAATTTCCACACTGCAAACAGGTTAAATGATGCCGATCTTCTTGAATTAATCCATACAGCGATTCCCCATTTGGAAGCGTTCGAGCTTGAATCATTCCTTCGAGTTTTAATGCTTCTAGAGCACGATACACCGTTGCCAAGCCCATACTTTGATTTCGATTTCGCAACTCAACGTATAAATCTTGAGCAGAAATCGATCGATTGAGGCTCTTGAGAATATCCAGGATTCGGTCTTGGCTTTGGGTACGTTTCATATCAATAAATTGTAGAGATCAATGCCGTTTTGAATCACCGCAGTTTTAGAATAGATAGGCTTTGAACCATCAGTCGGGAGACCGTTGTGACTCAGAAATTTCACGCTCAGATCTATGTTACTCTTCGTCCTTCGGTGTTAGATCCTGCCGGAACAGCGGTTCAGTCGGGATTATCACACATGGGCTACTCGAATGTGGAACAAGTCCGAATCGGAAAGTATGTGGAACTGTCGCTGACTGCCGAGAGCGAAACTGCCGCACGAGAACAATTAGACGTAATTTGTGATCAGTTGTTGGCAAATCCAGTAATTGAAAATTATCGCATCGAACTTCAAGCACTGGCACAAGTTTAATCAAGGAGAAAGACGATGAAATTTGGCGTGTTAGTGTTTCCAGGATCGAACTGCGATCGCGATATTGTTTGGGTGACTCAAGGTTTACTGAATCAGCCAACTCGAATGATTTGGCATGAAGATAGTGATTTGTCTGATATTGATGTTGTAGTCGTTCCGGGTGGTTTTAGTTACGGGGATTATCTTCGCTGTGGTGCGATCGCAAGATTTTCTCCGGTGATGCGATCGACGATCGACCATGCGAACGCTGGCAAATTAGTGATCGGAATCTGCAACGGATTTCAAGTCTTAACCGAAGCGGGATTGTTACCTGGTGCATTGGTGCGAAATCGAGATTTACATTTTATTTGCGATCGCGTTCCGTTACGAGTCGAGCGCAATGATTTGATTTGGACTCGGAACTATGAGAAAGGACAAGTGATTGATATTCCGATCGCGCATGGAGAAGGCAGCTATTACGCTGATCCGGATACATTGAAATCGATCGAAGATAACAATCAAGTTCTCTTCCGTTACTGTGATTCAAACGGCAATCTAACGGATGAAAGTAATCCGAATGGATCGCTGAATCATATTGCTGGAATTTGTAATCGTCAGGGCAATGTATTAGGAATGATGCCGCATCCGGAGCGAGCCAGCGATCGAGCTTTAGGCTGCACAGATGGATTAGCTTTGTTTGAAAGCATTTTGCAAGCGGTTCCTGCCTTGGTTTAGAACTCTAACTTTGTAAAGACGCGATCGTAGTTTTGCCTTCCTAGCATGACAGTACGTATGTGAAAGAAGGAATTTAAAAATGAGTGATCGTCCCTTTGCAGTCGTAACAGGAGCCTCAAGCGGAATTGGCTATGAATTGGCGAAACAATTCGCTGAACATGGCTTTGATCTGTTGGTCACGGACATTGATTCTAAAATCGACGAAGCGGCTCCTGCGTTTGAATTCTTTGGTGCGAAAGTTCAAACCGTTCAAGCAGATTTAGCAGAATACGAAGGCGTTGAAAAACTGATTCAGGCAATTAAAGCAACCGGACAACCGCTTGAAGCGATCGCGATTAATGCTGGATTCGGGGAAGGTGGAAAATTCACCCAAACCGACCTGCAAAAAGAATTGAAGATGATCGACCTCAATATCTCTTCTTCAGTGCATCTGGCAAAGTTTGCAACACAAGTGATGGAACAGCGGCGTAAAGGTCGGATTCTGTTTACGTCCTCGATCGCAGCATTGATGCCAGGACCCTTTGAAGCGGTGTATGCTGCGACGAAAACATTTCTACGATCGTTCTCCCAAGCACTGCGCGAAGAGATGAAAGATTTCGGTGTGACTGTCACAGCATTAATGCCAGGTCCGACCGATACGAACTTTTTCCATGCTGCTGAGATGGATGATACTAGAGCAGCATCGAGCAAAAAAGATGATCCGGCTCAAGTGGCAAAACAGGGCTTTGAAGCGTTGATGTCGGGTAAAGATGAAGTGGTTGCTGGATCATTCATGAATAAGGTTCAGGCTGCGGTCATTCAAGCCATGCCCGAACCGATCAAGGCAGCGGCTCATCGTCAATTGAGCGAACCCGGATCAGGTAGCAATTAGAGGATGTTTAAAGGGATAAGAAGTGTCTTCACGACGATTCATTCCGCCTTGGATTAGAAATCAGGTCTTTAGTTCCGTTTACTGGACTAAAGACCTGATTATATTGGCTGCTGTAGCAATCCTAAGTTATTTATGAAGTAGGGAGTGGGGAGTGGGGGGAAGATCAACCGCTGTAACTATTATCAACCCGATCGACAAACACATTTGCACTCAGCGGCAATCGTCCGGGATTTTTTCGGGGTTCCGCTGCATAGCCAACGGGGAGAAGAACCGCGATCGCTAAATTATCTGCTCCGATCACCGCTTTCACTTGGTCTTCAATCCAACCATTCATAAAACAAGTTGAAAGTCCCAAACTCTCTGCTGCTAAAGCTGCATGAGTCGCCGCAATCATGGCATCTTTGATCGCATACTCACGTCGCTTCTCGCCCAGTCCAACTTGAAACTGTGGCACTGCATTTTTGAAATAGTTCGCGGTTCCCTCATTCCATGCGCCTGTCGCCATTCCTTGTTCAAGGATCGGAGTGAGATCACCTTCTGGAGCATGAGGATCAGCCGCAAAAACAAAAGTGACGGGAGCCTGAGCGATTTGCTGTTGATTCCAAGAAGCCGCACATAAAGCCTGTTTTTGCGCTTCGTCTTGCACCAAAATAATTCGCCAACTTTGAGTATTGAAGCTACTGGGAGCAGCGACCGTCAGTTCAACTAATTGGCGTAAGAGTTCCGGTGCGATCGCATCAGGCTTGAACGATTTAATCGATCGACGTTGCAAAATTGCGGTCGGAACATCGAGCGGGGTCGTTGTGCGATCGAGAGCCATTGTCATAACAGTTCATTCCTTGTGTCGGTTAGCGTTTGCAAACGTATTGCTACATACGTTGCCCAAATGATAAAACAAGCATTAATCTAACAATTTACAAAGAAATCTCCAGTTCATTCTAAGAGAATAATTTAAGCATTTCTCCCTAGCAATTCTTTCGATAATTTGTAGCGTTGCTTAACACATTGAGATAAATCCTTGATTTGTGTTAATTCACCCGTCGATCGAATCCCATTGAATTTCACCCCCTTCCCAAACAATTTCTAAAGAAAACGCGGAGAGTTGCGAACTGATTTGTAGTCTGGTCTACAGAGAATCGTCGCGAGTGCATCGAATCCATCAAAACTTTGGAGCAATCAAACGAAGCTGCTTTAATTTACCGAGGACAATCCGGAGCGCTGAATGAATCGTTTTCTGATATGTTTGGCAGTTTGATCAAGCAAAAAGTTTTGAACCAAACCGCTGATCAAGCCGATTGGCTCATTGGCGAAGGGTTACTGACTTCTAAGATTAATGGCAAAGCTTTACGATCGATGAAAGCTCCTGGAACTGCCTACGATGATAAAGTCCTTGGCAAAGATCCCCAACCTGCGGAGATGAAGAACCTTTACACCGGAAATGCAGATAACGGCGGCGTTCATATTAATTCTGGAATTCCGAATCGTGCCTTCTATCTCACCGCAACCGCGATCGGAGGATACGCCTGGGAAAAAGCTGGAAAAATTTGGTATCTTGCACTTACAGAGCGTTTGCGCCCTTCATCTAATTTCCGCACCGCTGCACGAGTCACATCTGCGATCGCAGCAGAACTTTATGGCGCAAACAGCAACGAACAAAAAGCAGTTCAAACTGCTTGGAAAACAGTTGGTGTTGTCTAACTCAAAAGGAGAGAGCAATGCGCGTCACGCTTGAACAAAGTGGAGGATTCGCGGGGCTAATGATCACGAAATCGATCGATACTCAAGATCTCTCTCCATCCGAAGCCCAACAGCTTGAGAATTTGGTGAAAAGCTCCAATTTCTTTCAGTTGAATTCGATCGTCGAAGCCTCTCCGCAGCCCGATCGCTTCGGATACACGCTCATGATTGAGATGAATGGTCGATCGCATTCGATTGATCTAAGCGAAACCAATATGCCAGAGAAGGTTAGACCGATCGCGGACTGGGTACAAACGCGATCACGTTAAAACACAAAAAAGGGGAACGGTACGATCGCGCCGTTCCCTCTTTTTGTTCAATCGATTCTACATCTTCGTTCCACAACTCGGACAGAACTTATTCGTCGGAACATTCTCAGCACCACAATTGTGGCAACTGATTGTTTCCGCCGCCCGCTCCAACAATTTCCGCTCAGGTAGTCCAATCATCTGAGCATTGCTCTTACCAGAGGGAACCATCGGATAACAGTTTTCGTTCTTCTTCACACGCACATCCATCAAAACTGGACCCGGATGCGCGATCATTTCCGCGATCGCATCTTTCAGTTCCTCGCGTGTTTCAACCACCATTCCTTTGATCCCAAACGCCTCTGCCAATTTGACAAAATCCGGCGTTCCGACCTGCATATTCGAGTTGGAATAGCGCTCATCGTAGAACGCTTCTTGCCACTGACGCACCATGCCCTGCCAACCGTTGTTAATAATCACGGTTTTGACATTAATCCCATATTGCGCCAAGGTTCCAAGCTCTTGAATATTCATCTGAATGCTGGAATCGCCACTAATACAGATCACTTCTTCATCTGGAACTGCAACTTTAGCTCCCATCGCCGCAGGCATTCCAAAGCCCATCGTTCCGAGTCCTGCACTCGAAATCCAACGACGAGGACCATTCTTGAGAAACTGCGCTGCCCACATTTGATGCTGTCCCACATCCGTTGTATAGAAAGCATTCGGAGCTTGCCGTCCAACTTCCGCGATCACTTCTTGCGGCGACAGCACACTCGGATATTCAGGCACAATCAGCGGATAATCTTCACGCCAGCGATCGACTCGCGCCAACCAAGCGGCAGTCTGTTCCGGATTCGCCGGATCGCCTTCTTCCGCACTCCGCTCTAACAAGTCGCTCAGAACTTGCTTCACATCTCCCACGATCGGCACGTCAGGTAAGCGAACTTTTCCAACTTCCGCTGGATCAATGTCGATGTGAATTACTTTTGCACGAGACGCAAATTCATCGAGCTTTCCAGTCACACGATCGTCAAATCGTGCTCCCACCGCAATCAGCAAATCACATTCGGTTACAGCAAAATTCGCGTAAGCTGTTCCGTGCATTCCAAGCATTCCAACTGACAAAGGATGATGCTCATCAAATGCGCCAATTCCCATCAGCGTTGTGGTGACAGGCAATTTAAACCGCTCAGCGAGTTCTTTCACTTCTGAATGTGCACCTGCTGCGATCGCGCCTCCACCGACGTACAACAATGGACGCTGTGCCTGCCGAATCAGCTTTAAGGCTTGTCCAATCTGACGCGGATTACCTTTCACGGTCGGACGATAGCCCGTTAACCGCACTGAACCCGGATCAACCGGAACATAATCGAATTGCTCAACTCCGACATCTTTCGGCACATCAATTAAAACAGGTCCCGGTCGTCCCGTACTCGCGATGTAGAACGCTTCAGCAACGATTCGCGCCATATCTCTGGGATCGCGAACGACATATGAATGTTTAACGATCGGCAACGTGATTCCGTAAATATCCGTTTCTTGGAACGCATCACTTCCGATCGCAGGACGCGGAACTTGTCCTGTCACAATCACCATCGGGATCGAGTCCATGTGAGCCGTTGCAATTCCTGTCACCAAATTCGTCGCACCCGGTCCTGAAGTTGCAAAACAAACTCCCACCTGTCCAGTTGCACGCGCATATCCATCGGCAGCGTGAGCGGCTCCCTGTTCGTGGCGCACGAGAACGTGCTTGAGGATTCCAGCCTGTTCAGCCCGATAGAGTTCATCATAAATCGGTAAAATTGCGCCGCCTGGATAGCCGAAAATATGCTTCACACCATGACGACTTAGGCTGTCGATTAAAGCAAAAGCACCCGTCACCTTTTGGACTGCTGATCGTTGCTGCAACTGCACAGGAATACCCTCTTCAAGTATGCTCGATTGGATAAATTGGAAGACTTTTGTATCGTAGGATGCAAGTAATAGAAATATAGTGTAAGGCTGAACCCTACCTGTGTCGAGAGAATGTCTTACGGATTTTTCAAGATGCCCACGATACCAAGCATCTGGAATGAACCGCACAAATTCTTATGTCACAGAACCTTGATATCGCACCAAGTCTGGCTATCTCAATCCTAATCAATCGATCCACTTTTGAACTTTGTCGATCGACGAATTCACTCAAGCAAGACCAACTCAGAAATAAAATCAGCCGCAGTCATCTCACGATTCGAGGATTCAATCACGCCTCGCACAGCATCCGGAGAATGCCAAAGTGTCAGATGTTCAACGGCGGGATCTGCATAAAAGTGAGTTGCATTTCCGCCAAGCATTAGAGAACTCCAGTGCGTGAAACGATCGTGGCTCATTCGATGAATCGGAAAGTCGCCAAACAAAGGAACGCCCCAACCATCGATCGCAATCAGTCGGGCAATCCGAATCCCTTGACGATGCCAAATTCTTGCCGCCGCGATCGCGCCCACCACACCCGCACTAAACGCAACAATTAAAACAGAATTGCTCGGCTGAAAGAACTCTAGAATGTGTTGAGACGAATACACAGGCTGTCGATCGGATGGAAAAATCGAACATCTTTCCACTGACAGAGGCACTTTAGAAACAAACGCCTCCGTCAATTCAGCAGGGTGCATCCCTGGACAAATTAGAATCTGCATTGCTTACGTAACAATATTTCACTCATTGATCCTCTCCCCCCGTAGGGGATGTTAGCCTGAAACTAAATCGAAACCGATACATTGCAAAAAAAAGGGGTTTTACACGTGGTCGCGACTCCAGAAAAGCTCGAACACACTCACCATCATTCCGCATCTTTAGACTCAAATCGAGTTGCGGTTCTGCTTATGGGATACGGCGAGGTCGAGAGCTACGACGATTTTGCCAATTACAACGAACAGGCGCTAAATCTATTAACAGCAAAATTCGCCCCTGTTCCCACCTGGGTTTATCCACCGTTAGCAAAACTATTAGCTATCTTCGATCTGCATGAATGGGGACATCAACACGGACAATTCATTTCTCCACACAATGAAATCTTTGAGAAACAACGTGCAGGCGTAGAAGCTGCATTACAAGAAAAATGGGGCGATCGCATTGAAGTCTTCAAAGCCTTCAACTTCTGCAAGCCCTTTTTACCCGAACAAGTCCTCACAGACATCAAAGCTCAAGGCTTTACCAAAATTCTGATCTATCCCTTACTGGTTGTAGATTCCATCTTCACAAGCGGGATCGCAGTCGAGCAAGTGAATAAAGCGTTGGCAAATCTAGCAGACGAAGGAGAACATTGGCTGAAGGGAACTCGTTATATTCCTTCATTCTTCGATCGACCTGAATATATCGATCGCATGGCTCATTTAGTCGAAGCCCAAGTCCAATCTGATCTGGCTGAACATTACTTGCCGTCTCAGATCGGCATTGTCTTGATGAATCACGGTTGTCCACACAAAGCAAAAGGCTTTACGTCTGGAATTACCGAGAGCCAAGCCCTGTACGACAAGGTACGCGATCGCTTAATCGATCGATATCCTCTCATTTCCGTCGGTTGGCTGAATCACCAAACGCCGCTGATCGAATGGACGCAACCGAACGCAGATTTGGCAGCGAGAAACTTGATCGAACTGGGAGCAAAAGCGATCGTCTTTATGCCGATCGGCTTTGCCACTGAAAATCATGAAACCCTTCTCGATGTTGAGCACATCATCGAAAAGCTTCACCGCAAATATTCCGATGTGAAGTACGTCAGAATGCCCTGCGTGAACGATGATCCCGAATTTCTCAAGATGGTTGCAGAGTGGGCAACTCCCCAAATTGAGTCGCTCCTATCCGAACAAGCTTTGGCGGTTGTTCCGGTACATGGCGAAATCCACCACGATCATGATCACGGACATCACCATCACGGACACGAGCATCACCATCATTAATCGGTGAATTTTAGGGGAGGCTCAGAATTGCCTCCCTTTTTTCGATCGCTCTACAGAAATAGATCCGGAGAAACTTTGAAGCGATCGGCTAACGCTTTAGCCTGTGACTTGCTAATGGCTCTTTTTCCATTCACAACTTCGCTGACTACCCCGCTTGAACCCAGTATGCCCACGAGATCCGCCTGACGTGTTCCACTCGATTCCATAATATGCTGAAGAATCTCGTGTGGAGCGGCTTCTGGAATTGGGTAGTGCTCTGTTTCATAGAGTTCTACCAGTGTCACAAGCAATTGATACAACTTCTGCTCTTCTAAGGTTCGATCTTTCTTAAAGTGCAGTTGCTCTGTGACTGTTAGAATTCGCTCGTATTCTTGTTCTGAGTCGATTACTTGCGGTAATGTTTCGGTCAGCAGTTGACGGTATTTAGTTTGATCAAAAGTAAGGGTCATTTTTCCACTTGTCTTTGTCGTATTCAGCGTGAGTTAGGAAATATTTGTAAAAGATTGTTTGCGTCTCGTAGTCAATGCCAACAATCAATCGATAAGCATTTCCCTTGATGTTGAAGACGGTAAAATTGCCAACAGCTTCAGCATCTCGATAGATTAGTCGAGCATCTTCTAAGGATTGCCAGTTTGCCTTTCTGACTGTGGCGTACCACTGCTCTATTTGAGAACTTACATCAGAATACTGAGCCGCATCAATGCGTAAGTTGCGAATGTGAATTAGGTGCATTACCGTACAAATTTTTCATAATGATTAATTCAATTGAATGTTGCTCCATGCTCTCATTTTGAGAGGAATCTGTCAATTCAACCATTCTCTAACAGTTTAGAGATTTAGATTGTACGATCGCGTTTTCCACGCTATAATTTCAGAGCTTAGTTACGGGATGTAGCGCAGCTTGGTAGCGCGCCTGCTTTGGGAGCAGGATGCCGCAGGTTCAAATCCTGTCATCCCGATATGTACTTCTTAATTAGAGCGTCACAGCGCGATCGTATCATCGCAGCAAAAATCAACTTTCTGCATGAATGCCGTAGCGAGTAGAATTCGATCAGCATTCATGCAAGAACTCTATTGTTTCGCTTGTTGGCGAGTGGTTAGCTCTTGATACATTGCTTGAGCACCAAACTGACGCGCTAGATTGATCGCTTTTTGCAAATCCGCTCTTGCAGCTTGAGATCGTCCCATCTGTTCATAGGCACGAGCGCGATACTCATAGGCTTTGATGTAGAACGGATTGAACCGGATTGCGGTGGAAAAATCATCGATCGCCGATCGATAATCCTGCATCCAAAAATACGCCACTCCTCGATCGACATAAGGACGCGCTGATCCTGACGGCAATAATTTCACCGCTTGATTAAACGTATTCAATGCCGCTCGAAAATTTCGGGCATCGATTTGTTGATAGCCTTGCTCGATCAGTTTCCAGACATCGCCTTGTGGAGTTTGTCCAGCGGTTGCAACTGAAAGTTCAAGTAGACTAATTTCGCTGTGATAAAGATGTCGAGTGGTTTGTTCTGCCATTAAAGCCGCGCTCTTTTCAGTGTCGAGTCTCGCTTGGCGTTCATCTCCTAAGCGCGATCGCACCAGTGCTAATCCGGAGTATGCAATCGCGGCTTTCGGATCAATTTGCAGAATCCGGTTGTAACTTTCTAACGCTTGTGGCAATTGTCCGCTTTGTAATTGGGCGAATCCTCGTCCGCTGTAGGCTTCTTTGAAGTTTGGATCAAGTTGAATCGCTCGGTTAAATTCTGCGATCGCGGGTTGATAATTTCGATTGCGTAAATGTCTCATGCCCTGTTCAAAGGCACGATGACTCTGGGCGCTTTCTTGGACGAGCGTAGGAGTTTGAGCAACCAATTGCGGTTGTGCAAATAGCGAAAGTGAGAAGACTGCTAACGGGAGCCAAATCTGAGCGGACGATTTCATACGGAGATCTCAGTAAGAAAGTCAGCAGTTCCGTAAAGTTTTTACAAAACTGCTGTGTAACTTACTTATTAGTGCCCAGTCATACTGCGTCCGATCGCATTAAAGTCGGCTTTGTCAATTGAACTTTCGTATAGGAATTTTCCGCCGCTGATCACGAGAATACGATCGGACAATTTCAGCAATTCGTCTAAGTCTTCACTCACCAAGAGAACGGCGACACCGCGATTTCGAGCTTGAAGAATTTGATTGTGAATATCTTCGACTGCCGCAAAATCTAGACCAAAGCAGGGGTTCGCTGTGATTAATAACTTGACGTGATCCGAAGAGAGTTCCCGCGCCAAAACGGTTCGTTGCACATTTCCGCCCGATAAATCTCTCACTGGTGTTTCTGGCGAAGGCGTTTTAATCCGAAATTGTTGAATTAGTCCTAAAGCCGATTCGCGAATTGCTTTGAAAATCAGGAGTAGACCTTTGGACTGCGGAGGTCGATCGAAGGTTCTCAACGCGAGATTTTCCGCGACGCTCATGTGAGGAACACAGGCATTTTTCAGTGGTTCTTCCGGCAGAACAAATACGCCATGTTGGAACATCTGCGATCGACTCGCTTGATAGACTTCTCCATTCACTCGGACTTCACCGGAAGTAGGCGATCGCTGTCCCGCCAAGACTTCAACGAATTCTCGCTGTCCATTCCCTGAGATGCCAGCAATACCTACGATTTCGCCGCTGTGAACATTCAGATTTACGCCTGCAACGCCTTCGAGTCCATTATCTTTATCGGCATGAAGATTCTGAACTTCCAGCACCGGAACCGGATTATCATGTGGCACTTTTTCGACGGGTTGCGCCTCGCGCCGTTCGCCCATCATCATCTCAGTGATATCAGGAACCTTTAAGACGCTCATGCTACCCGTTCCCGCCAATTTACCGCGCCGCAAAACGGTGATTTCATCGGTAAAGCCTGTGACTTCTCGCATCTTGTGGCTAATCAGCAAAACGCTTAATTGTCCTGCGCTGACCTGTTCCCGCAGCAATCCGAGAATTTCATCCGCTTCACTCGGAGTTAAAACGGAAGTTGGTTCATCAAGAATCAGAATTTTGCTCTTGAGATACAGCAGTTTGAGAATTTCGAGCTTTTGTTTTTCGCCTGCCGCCAGTTGAGACACCAACGCATCGAGCGGCAGTTGAAACGGCGAAGTTTGCATGAACGCTGAGAGTTTTTCGGTTTCAGCTTTCCAATTGATGACTAAATCGCCACCCGATCGAGCAATCAGCAAATTTTCCGCAACCGTCATCGCGGGAACCGAGGTGAAATGCTGATACACCATGCCGATTCCGTATTTTTGGGCATCACGTGGAGAAGCGATCGTACAATCCTGCCCGTCTAATTGAACTTTCCCACTGGTGGGCGTATAGAACCCCATAATGCACTTCACAAGGGTACTTTTCCCGGCTCCGTTTTCACCCAACAGCGCATGAAAGGTTCCCGGTTTCAGCGTCATCGAAACGTGATCCAGTGCGGTAAAAGTTCCAAACCGTTTCGTCATTTCCCGGACTTGGAGCAGCGGGGGAAATTGTCGAGTTTCTAAAGCTGAAAGTTGAGTTGCAGTGGTCATAAGTTTGGATGTTGTAATGTGGTGCAGGCATCTTGCCTGCTCTTAAGGTCGGGCAAGATGCCCAACCCACAAAAGTTCAAGTCTCAATTCAATGTGCCCAATGCCCCAGGAGCACCGGAGATTGTTCGTTTGGGTGAACAAGTCAAAATCATAATAATCAGCGTCAACACATACGGAGCGGCATTGAACAAATAGTAGCCAGTCTCAATTCCGACTCCTTGCAGTGCAGGTCCGATCGCTTGTGCGCCCCCAAACAACATCGAAGCCCACAAACATTGAATCGGATTCCATCGGGCAAAAATCACGAGCGCAACCGCCATCAATCCTTGTCCACTTGAAATCCGTTCCGACCAACTACCGGGATAATACAGCGACAAATATGCGCCTCCAATTCCCGCCAAAAATCCGCCTGCCATAATACACAGCATCCGAACTTTCTTAATCGAAATCCCCATCGCCAAAGCCGCTTCAGGATTGTCTCCCACTGCTCGAATGAATAAGCCCCAGCGGGTTGCTCTGAAAAACCAATTCATGACGAACGCGATCGCAATTCCCAAAATAAACAGCAAATTGATCCGAAACGTCTGCTGAATCTGCGGAACCGAACTCCAATCTCCAAGCCCGATCGATGGTAATCCTGGGGCAGAAGGTTGAATAAATGGCTTGCCTAAAAAGAATGCCAATCCACTTCCAAAAATAATCATCGCAATTCCAACTGCCACATCATTCACTTTCGGCTGTTGAGACAACCAAGCATGAATGAACGCCAGCAACATTCCAGCGATTCCCGCCGCGAGAACACCGAGCCAAGGAGACAAGGCACTTCCAACCGTTCCTTGAGCCAGATATGCCACCGCATACGCGCTCATGGCTCCCATTAACAAATTGCCTTCCAAGCCGAGATTAATCTTGCCGCTTTTCTCGGTCAAACATTCGCCCAAACTGACGAACAAAAAGGGTGCGCTACCTCGGAGCGTTCCAGCCACGATCGCTAAAGGTACTCCCCACCATCCCAATGCTTCGGTTGCCATGTTGTTTAACCTCCTTGAACAGCAGATGACGCGGGTAATTTCGGCTCTGGCTCTTTGAAAATCTTGAACCGTCCATACAGCGATTCACTATAGAGCACCACCAAAAAGACGAGTCCTTGTAAAACATAAACCGTGGCATCGGGCAAATCTAATCGTCGCTGTAGAATACTGCCCGATGCGAGAATGCCACCGAATAGAATCGCGATCAGACTGGCTGCGATCGGGTTATTCCGCGCCACAAATGCAACCAAAATTCCCGAATAGCCATAATTCGCATTCAGGGATTCATTCGCCCGTCCATGCACTGCGGCAATTTCCACCATTCCCGCCAAGCCCGCACAAGATCCCGCGAGAAAGCAAATTGCCAGCGTTAACTGTCCAACCGGAAGCCCTGCAATTCTCGCAGCTTTGATATTTCCGCCTGCGGTTCGAGCAGCAAATCCAAATGTCGTGCGCTGAATCAGGAAATAGGCAATCACACAGGCAATAATTCCGTAAATCAGACCGTAGTGAACTCTGGGCAAAAATGGAATTGTGCCTAAGCGATCGAGATCCGGTATCGGATAACTCGAAGGCTTATTCAGCGAACTCGGATCGCGGATCGGACCGCCAACTAAATGGTTTAGAAGCGCGATCGCAATATAGTTCATCAGCAAACTACTAATCGTCTCATTCACGCCTCGGTAGTGTTTCAAAGCTCCCACGATTCCAATCCAAATTCCGCCGCCGATCATTCCTGCGATCGCCATTGAAGCCTGAGTCACCGAAGCAGGCGCTTGATTAATCGCAGACAATCCCACGATCGTCGCTGCAATTCCGCCCATCACTAACGCGCCTTCATTCCCGATAATCACCAAGCCCAATCGAGCAGGCAACGCCGTACAAAGTGAAGTCAACATCAACGGAGCCGCCCGAATCAGAGAATTCTGGAACGATGACCAGCTTCCGAATGCTGCTTGGTAAATCGCGCCGTAAACTTCAAACGGATTTGCACCAGCAGCGAAACAAAAAATTCCAAACAAAACCAATGAAAAGAGGAGGGCAGCGATCGGAATACAGATCGCCTCTAAGGTTTTGCGCCAATTTCCGACAGTGAGCATCTCAGTACCCTGTGTGAATTTCAGTATTCTCGCTTTTTCGCGATGCCAAAAATGTACCCTTGCTCACGAATTTGAGATGTGTAGCAAGGTTGATTTCTTGAACTGAAATCGCACGTTACCATTTCCAGTAAGAATTTCAACCCTCACTTATGAATCTTCTTACTCAAGTTCTTCACATTGTTGGTTCCGGTGCGAGCGCTTACGTTCTTTCCAGCAGTATTCGCGACCCGAAAACTCGTCCCAATGTCATTGCAGGCTTCCAAATGGCAGAATCGGGAGCCGTTCCATTCTTACAAGCATTACGCGATCGAGCCGCATCTGAAGGAGAAACTTGGCTGGCAGAAAAACTCGATCGACACGCCAGCGATGAAAAACGTCACGGTCAAATTTTCGCCCACGGTCTGAAGCAACTGAATCGCCGCGTGATGGATTTTAGCAAAATGCGCGAACGAGAAATCGACGGCAATCCGAGCGAACAGCGCAGTCCGTTCTTTGGTTCATATTTCAAGGGCTATTCTCAAGAACAGTTGAAGCCCGAAAACATCGAATGGAGCGTGTTCATGGCAAGCACTTACATTCTCGAACTCGATGCTAGTAAGGATTTTGTCAGAATCGCCAATGCGCTCCCTGATGATCCAGCCAGCACAAATCTCAAGAAAGGAATTATGAGCGTGGCACTGGATGAGACGGGACACGCAGCTTATTTGCGTGAGGCGATGGAGCGTCGATATGGAGCGCGTCAGACTCAGATCTTGATCGATGAATGGCGATCGAGAAAAGTCGATGCGATGCTGGCTGCGATGCAAAACTTCCTCAACAAAGGCGGCAAAATGGCGCAAATGGTCGAAGAAGGTGCGCCCGTCGATATGCAAGCCGTTGAACAGGTTGCAGCATAGTTCTTTGAATTCCCGTTAAGCGAACCGTCCACGATCGTCGATCGTGAGCCATTATAGAAATCGCTGATTCGATCGCCCCCTAGATATGTTTGCAAAATTCTTCCGACTATTCAAAACCTGCATCATTCTTGTATTTGTCGCACTTGTGACTTCTGGTTGTGTCAACTACGATGTGGGAATTCAGTTTGAGAGTCCAAACCGGGGGGCGATCGTGCAGCGAATTCAACTTGACGATCGCTTAAGCACATTCACAAGCGGGACAGCACAATCTTGGCTTTCAAACATTGATCAGCGAGTCAAACGATTACAAGGCAAAACTCGAAAGCTTTCAAATCAAGAAGTTTTAGCCACAATTCCGTTTAGTAGCGGACAAGATTTAGAGAAGAAATTTAATCGTTATTTTAGTGAAGAACTGGCATCAAAGATTCGGAATAAAAAGCCGATCGATTTGCCTAAAATTGATTCTAAATTACAAGTTAAACAAGGCAATTTCATCTTATTTGAACGAACTCGATTAATTTACGATGTGGACTTGCGATCGCTGGGTGTCGCTGATGGTTTAGTTAATCCAAATTCGCTTCTAGAACTAGAATTCAGCATTGATGCACCTTGGGGAGCCAGTAGCTCAACCAAAAACAGCACCGTTCATCGAGATGGAAAACGGGTGATTTGGACACTTCAACCCGGTCTGCAAAATCATATTGAAACTGCATTTTGGATGCCTAGCCCGCTTGGAATTGGAACCGTAATTGTAATTGCGATCGTAGCGACGGGTATCTATTTCAAAAATCAACAGTTACCGCCTGCGGCTAAACCTGCGGTCTAATCCACTATGGCGCGTCGTTCACAAGATTTGCAGCGATGGTTAATTATTGGCTTAAGCGGTCCAATCATCGCTTTAAATGTTTGGCTGCTTAGTCAATTATTTACCTATTTCGATCATCTAATTGCGATTCTAACGATTTCTGCAATTCTGGCTTTCTTGCTTAATTATCCTGTTCGAGCGTTTCAGCAATTTGGAATCAAACGACAAGGTGCGATCGTCATTGTTAGCGTAATTACGATCGCGCTTTTAGCGATTCTCGCAACCACATTAATGCCGATCCTATTATCTCAAACAACGCAGCTTTTAGAAAAGATTCCAGGATGGCTAGAAACCAGTCGCTTAAATTTAGATGCTTGGGATAATTGGGCAAGAGAGCGAAATTACCCGATCGATCTTAGAGGATTCGGAGGTCGCTTAAGCACACAAATTGAAAGCCAACTGCAAAACATTGCACCTCAAGCATTAGGACTGGCATTAGGTACATTAACCGGATTAGTCGATACAATCCTAGTCATTGTTCTAGCCTTTTATATGTTGCTTTATGGAGCGCAACTTTGGCATGGATTACTGAATTTAATTCCAGCTAAATTTTCGATTCCATTTGGCGATTCACTTCGTAAGAACTTCCATAATTTCTTTCTCAGCCAAATCCTTCTAGCGCTATTTATGGCACTAGCAGTTATTCCGATTTTTACTGCCTTAAAAGTCCCCTTTACGCTCGTATTCTCATTAATTATTGGAATCGCTGAAGTCATTCCATTTATCGGTGCAGCGCTAGGAATTGGACTCGTCACTCTGATCATCGCGCTTCAAAACTGGTGGTTAGCCTTGCAAGTTGCGATCGCTTGCATGATCCTTCAGCAAATCCGCGACAATCTCCTCGCTCCGAAGATTATGGGCGATTTCACAGGCTTAAACCCGCTCTGGATCTTCATTGCCTTACTAATCGGATTACAAGTTGCAGGAATTCTCGGAGTCATTGTTGCCGTTCCGATCGCAGGCACAATCAAGGGCACGATCGATGCGATTCGCCATCCTGAACCCCCGATCGTCATTCCACCCGAAAAAGAGCTTCCTCCGCCACTTGATTAGATTTTCTTTACATCACATCGAATCGAACCTTGGTAGACTAGCGGCGTGATTTGGAGCATCAACGATGAGACAAGTTAACTTCGTAATCATTTTCGTAATTTGTTTAGCGCTGGTTCTGTTTGGAATCGAGAACACTGAACCCGCAGTGATTCACATTGTTAAAAACATTCAGTTTCAAGCCCCGTTATCGATCGAACTGATTTTGGCAGCCGGAATTGGAGCCGTTTTAGCTTGGGTGTTTAGCGTGTGGTCGCAAGTTCAGAAAACCGTCGAAATCCGCAAAGAAGTCACCGTTCGCGACGATCGTATTCACGAACTCGAAGACAACTTAGAACGCTACAAAGCCGAACTCGAAGAACAACAGCGACTTTTACCTGCTGCTCAAACCGTTCAAGATGCCGAATCGCGTGAAATTTACGCTCAATAAATGGAAAATCTGGGTGGTTTAACGAGTCGAGACTTAAGTTTTTGTGTACCATTGACGCTATTAGCTTTTATCGTGCTAACTGCCGTCTATTTCGCACGAGTCAAGATTCGCTAACTTCCTCCCATTTATGCCAGTCTCCCTTGCTGAAGACGCGATCGCGCTTTTAATTGATTTAGCTGAACGCGGCGAAATTGACCCGTGGGATGTGAAAGTGATTGATGTCATCGATCGCTTTCTGAGTGAGCTTGCCCCTGCAACCGGACGAGAACTCTACGAGGCAAACCTCACCCAGTCAGGGCAAGCTTTTTTGTATGCGTCGATGTTGCTACTCTTAAAAGCAAATACGCTGGCTCAAGTTGATACCACTCCAGAACTTTCAGAATTTCCTGAAGGCGGCGAATTCCTCGACGAAATGGAATTCACGCAGACCACTTTACCGCTGAATTTAGAACGTCAACTGCGTCGAAGAGCCGTCGCCCAACCGCCCAAACGCCGACGAGTAACGCTAAAAGAACTAATCGAACAACTGCAAATTATTGCGATCGCGCTCGAAGAAAAAGAGCCACGCGCCCGAATCAAACGCACAAAAATCCCAAGAGCCGAAGCCGTTAAAGCGATCGCGGCTCTGGCACACGAGGAAAATCTGTCTGAAATGGCAGTCGCGATCGAAGGCTTTTTCGCGGATCACTGGTCAGATGTCTCAAAAGGACAAGACTGGATCGATTTTGAACTGGTTCTAGAATTCTGGGTCGCCGTTCAAGAACGCAATAATAAGATCGAGCCGCATCACTCCGAAAACTATGAGCGAGTCGGCGTATTTTGGGCGCTGTTGCTACTCTCTGCCCAATCGAAGGTTGAATTATCCCAGGATGAGTTTTATCAAGAATTGCGGGTGAAATCTCTTGTCGGTTTACCGATCGAGCTTGCGGAAACTATTTTAGCGGACTAAAAGCCATGACAGCCCTAGTAATTAATCTCAAACCCACGATCGAGCTTACCGATGACGAATTTCTTAACTTCTGCCAACAGAATCCAGATCTCAGAATCGAATCAACCGCAGAAGGAGCATTAATCGTCATGCCGCCAACGGGAGGAGGTTCTGGAAAACGCAATGCGGATTTAACAGTAGATGTTGGACTCTGGAATCGTCAGACTAATCTAGGAGTCGTGTTTGATTCTTCGACCGTCTTCAAGCTACCAAATGAAGCCAGACGATCGCCTGATGTTGCCTGGATCACAAACGATCGCTGGAATGCTCTATCTCTTGAAGACCAAGAACGCTTTCCCCCGATCGCGCCTGATTTCGTCATCGAACTGCGCTCCCGAACCGACGACATTGAGGATCTCGAAGCCAAAATGCAAGAGTACATGGAAAATGGAGTGCGTCTAGGCTGGCTACTCGACCCGATTACAAAACAAGTCAAGATCTACCGCCAAGGCGAACCCGTCGAAACCCTACAAAATCCTGCGACGCTTTCTGATGAGGCGGTTCTACCAGGATTCGTCCTCGATCTCAGCCGCGTTTTTCGCTGAGTTAAAGGCTTGTGAAATGAACGATCGATGTTCAAAATCGCTCTGCCTAGATGCGAGTAATACTAGCGAAATGGAAGGATGGATCGTCGATTGCATGACCCGCCCAGAGCAGTCATATGGGCAAAATTAGCATGCAAAATTAGCGAATTGTCGATCGCATAACCCGCCCGGAAATGAATCTCCGGGCTAATGGGAGAAACCCCGTTAAAACGGGCTAGGAGTTCATCTTTAGCTGAAGAGGCAAACTTTGGAAAGGGGCATTTTGAAAAGAGAAATACTTTTCAGATGAGACTTCATGGCGCTTTGGAAACTTCACTACCATCTCGTTTGGGCAACAAAAAATCGGCAGCCTCTGATCACGCCCACTCGCGAACCTGAACTGTACCAATATCTACAGCAAAAGACGAATGCGCTTAACTGTATCTGTCATGCCGTAGGTGGAATGGCAGATCACATTCACCTGATTGTTTCAATCCCGCCAACATTAGCAATTTCAGATTACGTCTGTCGCGTCAAAGGCGGTAGCTCTCACTATGTCAACCACAGCCTGCCCTCTGAGCCTCTAGCCTTTGCTTGGCAATTAGAATACGGTGTGTTTTCAATGGGCGAGTCTCAATCCCCGACAGCGATCGCTTACGTCCAAAATCAAAAGCGCCATCACGAAAACGGCTCCCTAATTCGCGCCCTAGAAATCCACCTTCCTCCCTCCTAACCTCTCTCCTCCCACCCCAAAGCGCATCCCACCTCTTAGCCCGCTTCAGCGGGGTTTCTCCCATTAGCCCGGAGATTTATTTCCGGGCGGACACCAACGCAGCGATTGATCCTCAACTGCTCGATCGCATTCATCACCGCTGGATTCATTTCCGGGCGGACACCAACGCAGCGATTGATCCTCAACTGCTCGATCGCATTCATCACCCTGAATTCATTTCCGGGCAGACACCAACGCAGCAATCCATTTCCGCTAACTACTAAACCGCTCCAACCACCGTCGAATCCTGATCTTTCCTGCCACATAAAAGGGCAATTGATAATGTTCTGCCATGAGCCAAGCCACAAACGCGAAGTGGCAGAAAAACGTCAGACTAATCCAAAACGTCGGAAACCAATTGCCTGAAGCGCCATCCAACGGAACAAAGATCTGAGCAGGCAGCCAAATTAAACCCGGCGGCAAAATAACGAGCGCGATTCCGACAATCCAAATGACGATCGACAAATCCAAATCCGTCTGATTTGCCGCTTGCCACTTCCGCCCCGTCCATTTCCAGGTCATCGGCTGCGAACTATCTTCGACGTGAACCGTTTGCTCTTTCAGATTCGCAGTAAAAATATGGCGGCAGAAATTACAAGCAAATGCATCCATCAGCGTTAAGCCTTCCACCTGTCCATGCCGACAAATCGGACAAGGATAAGCCTCTTGATAATTCAACGTGCGTCGCTCTGAAGCTGCGATCGAGCCAGATTTCGGATGCTGCATAATCGTTCTAAATTTCAGCCTCTCTTAGTCTAGCGATTTTCCAATATTCAATGCTGATTCGTCCACATCCCTTCAACTTCAATTGTTTCTATCAGAGATTCCATTTGCGAATTGAGCATTTCCACCTAGAATAGAATTGACGATAAGTACATATACACATCGTAAGGATAGTTCTATGTCAGACGGTGAATCTCAAGTACAAGCGCCGCTTTCCGAACGCGAGTTGCAGGTTATTGAATTAGTAGCCGCTGGCTTAACGAATCAAGACATCGCGGAAAAACTCGAAATCAGCAAGCGCACAGTAGACAATCACATCAGCAATATTTTGACGAAGACCGAAACCGAAAATCGGGTCGCCCTCGTCCGCTGGGCACTCCAGTGGGGCAAAGTGTGTCTTGATGAAGTAAACTGCTGCACCTTGCCGCCCTACAATCCGAATAGCAACGGCAACGGAACATCGGCATGAGTTACACAGTTCAAAATCCCACTTTACCGCTGGCGGTTTATCGAGAAGTTGCAGCGCATTTGACCCAAGTGGATGGCGTTCAAACCCGCTTAACGCCCCAAACGTCCCAACAGTTTGAGTACAAACTCTCACAGATCGGTAGTTTAGAAATTGAATTTTCTGATCCAACCGATTCGCAAGCCCGGACTCAGGTTGAGCAAATTCTGGCGTATTATGGCGATCGCTTTGGCTCTTGGACGATTCTTTCCGATCCCGAAACCCGTTAGAGTTAAGACATCGGGTTAGATGGCAAACTTGTGAGTTCTGACTGGATTCATTCTCTCTTCGGGCAAATTGCGATCGTCCTTCTCTGGCTGTCGATCGTGGGCGTGTGCGCTGAAATCGTCAATCGTGTGACGGGCAATAACGAATTGGTTCGCAAAGTCGTTCACATCGGCACAGGAAACGTAATTCTGCTTGCCTGGTGGCTCAATACTCCAATGTGGCTAGGCGTGAGCGCTTCGATTCTGTTTAGCGCAGTTGCTCTCATTTCCTATTACGTTCCAATCCTGCCCAACATCAACAGCATCGGGCGAAAAAGCTTCGGAACATTTTTTTATGCGGTCAGTATCGGCGTTTTAGTCGCTTGGTTTTGGGCAATTTCCCAGCCGCAATTTGCTGCGATCGGCATTCTCGTCATGACCTGGGGAGACGGATTCGCCGCTTTAATCGGTCAACGCTTCGGCAAACATTCCTACCGATTGTGGGACATGAAAAAAAGTTGGGAAGGCTCAGGCGCGATGGCACTGATTAGCTTTACCGTTTGCGCTCTAATTCTGTTATTCACGATCGGCAATATCTGGCAAATCTGGCTTATCTCGATCGTTATAGGATTGAGCGCTGCTACTCTAGAAGCCTTTTCCAAATTTGGCATCGACAATTTAACCGTACCGATTTCGAGTGCAGCGATCGCCTTCTTCCTCACCCAAGCCCTAATTTTCTAAAATTTCCTCCAATCGGCAGAAGTTTTTCATCTCTTTCAGTCTCTAGCCTGATTTGTGGTTGAATTTAGGCGAGGAAACAAATTGAAATTAAGCGAGTCGCTTGTTTCAAGACCTGTAACCATCCACCCATTGCCAGGGTGCTTATATACGCTGAATCTATGACCTCGATCGTGCAGCCAACCGCCTCCCCCTCCAACTGGGAAGATCCGCATCTTTCCGCCCAGCCGAATCCCGACCAGTTAGACAACATCAAAGCCCAACTGGATCTCATTCTGCTGGCACTCGAAGCGATCGCAAACCTCTCTTCGGAAGCCATGCTCCAAGCCGCCTCCGAACTCAATCTCGAATCGATGATTAGCGATCGTGTGTCTCTTTGGCGGTTGCGCCAATCGAGTCCCCTACGCAAAGGACAAGGCGGACGTAAAAAGCTCGATGTCGATGAAGCACGCGCTCTCACCCTGATTATCTGTCACCTGGCAAAACAACAGAATGAACTCATCCGTCGTGCCGTTGCTTTACTTGAACAACTCACGGAACAAAATCGCGAACCGCACCAAGCCGCCCTTTTAGGCAATTACTTGGACACGTTCCACAACACTTATCAAGAGCGAATGGAACACGGAGAAACAATTTCCACTGAAGCTCTCACCCATCTCGCGCTCAAACTTTTAATCGATCTCCTGTTCTACGGCAGTCCCCAAGGCGTTCGCCGACTTTGGCTGACTTTGCTTGATCGCTCCCTGCCCACTCCTCCGAACTGACGCGCTCAACCTTTGAACCCCATGTCCTCACCTACCTCTGTCATCCGCCGTTACACCCCACCCACTTGTACTCTAGAGATCGCAGCGAAAGATTCACCCCTGTCTCGCTGGATGGGGCAATCCGTCTTAAAAAATCTCCGCTTCAAACTCAGCTTTGACGATCCACGAGTCAGCGAAGACCAATGGATCACCGTTAGAGGCGATCGCAATCAACTTCAAGCCCTTACCGATGCAGTCAGCCACTACGTCCAAAACTTCCTCAGTCAATCGAGTCGCTTCAGCACCCAATCCTCGATCGGTGTCGCTGAACCTGTGACTGATTTCCTCACTCAAGCCGAACAAAATTCCGCTGGAATTCACTTAAAACCGAAAGGATTAATCTCGCACGAACTTCATCTCGGATCGCTTGCTAACGAATCATCTGGCGCAGTTCTATCTCTCAGCGCTGTTCAACTTGCAGATTTAGCGACCGCACTTGATGAATGTTCCGCTGATGTCACCACCCTTCCCAACTTAGAAAAACCACGTTGGCAGACAGTTACACCCGCTTGGGGCACGATCGCAGCAGCGGTGATTGTCGCTGTAGGAGTGACAGCCTCGATCGCTCGTGTCTTCGAGCCAACTGCACCCACTCAAACTGCCACCAGCCAAGGAGCCAGCAGCAACGATCAACGGCTTCCAGTGCAACCTCTACCAGCGACACCCGCACCGAATACGATCGCAACCCTTCCCACTGCTCCCCCTCCCTTAACCACACTCCCCCCAACCACCACTCCTCCCGCTCCCGGCATCTCAACCACTCCAACTCAACCCGATCAAGCGCCCCGTCTCAAAGTCGCTCAAGAAGCGCCTGTTAGCCCTCCTCCCCAACTTGAGATTCCGATCCGAGATGTGCCCGTTCCTGCCATTCCCGATCAAACCAAAATTTCTCAAGCGCCATCAACTGCGAGATCTTCACCCAGTCCGAACGCCGAGCCAGTTCCGGCATCAAGTTCGACTGAAACTGCTCGAAGCATTGCTCCCGCCGCAGCAAGTCTACAAGCCAATCCACCTCGACCCGTCCCCGCAGGCGCAACAATTCCTCAAGTTGCTGAAGTCAGAACGTACTTCCAAAAAAATTGGAAGCCACCTCAAGGAATGATCGAAGATATTGAATATCGACTGACGCTTAAAGCAGATGGCACGATCGATAGAATCGAGCCGCTCGGTCAAGAGGCAGTTCGCTTGCTCGATGCTTCTTTCCCCGTAACAGAGCAGGAATTCGTCTCCCCGATCAAAGGTGGCGGAACACCTGTGATTCGATTGCGATTGACTCCAAAAGGAGTCGTTCAAACCTTTTTAGAAGCGCAATAAGAAAAAGGCGATCGCACTACACGATCGCCCTTCGTTACCTGTAAATCAAACCCTTAATAGATCTCGAAGCCCAGAGCAAAATCCTGTTTTTGTTTTGAGGAAACTTCGATCGTGTACTCTCCATCCATCGGCAGTCGATTCTTCCAATTTCGCGACTCTGCGGAGCTACCCCCAATTCGTTGTCCATTCGGAGCCAACACCACAAGGGCGACATCACCTTTGAGCGCTCGAACTGCCATAATCTGACCCGCTGCGGCTTTTAGTAGATACCGCCGAGTCTTCTTGGGTTGAGCTTCTCCGGTGACAGTTGTTTGATTCTGACCACGAGGGAATCGAACGTGTTGAACATTGGAGTTGATAAATTGGGAAACAGGTGTAATCGTCACATCTAGAGAATAAGCTCCGGTTCCTGTCACTTCGATCCGGTACTGATCCGTTTTCGGCAGTTGCCCAGTCCAACTCCGAGTTTGATGCGATGAATTGTCGATCGCTTGTCCGTTCTGCTGGAGCAAATTCATGAAGACCCCTGCACCCTCGATCGTCACAATCATGATTTGCCCTTGAGATGCACCAACGGTATAGGTGTGAGAATTTCGCTCCACCAGATTCCCCTGCACGACCGCTGAGATTTCTCCTGGTGTAAAAATGATTTGTTTCGGTTTGCCGTTGCTAGTATCTCCAGTGTTCCGAAACGGTGCATCTGCCCTAATTTGTTGTGTGCTAGGAAGCGGTTCAGTCATCCGAAACAAATGCAATCCGATTCCGCTAGAAACCAGTAAACTCGTCGCGATCGCAGCAGGCACAGCCCATTGACTCAGGGTTGCTGCCCTTTTTGGAGAACTTCTAGAAAGACCAGATTTTGGCGTATCCGAAGCGCTATTTTCAGAATTGCTAGTCATAAATAGCTGTGTTCTAATCGTCGCGGCAGTTCGCTTGAGACTGATATCTCGTGCCGCAGGTGCAATATCTTGATCGATCGGGGCGGGAGGCTGCACCATTGGATTCAGCAACGTGCTTTTAACTGATCCTTCCATCAAAGGTTGTAAATCTGCCCAAGCTTCTCGTGCGGATTGATAGCGATCGTTCGGATGCAGCGCCAACATTTTCTGAAGAACACTCGCCAACCCTTCACTAATCTGCGTGTAAGGCTGCCACTGCCAGGCCAAAGTTTGACTATCTAACAACGATTGCGGTTCTCGTCCTGTAAGCAGCACCAAACAAGTTGCACCTAGAGCATACAGATCGCTATGAGGCGAAACATTTCCAGTTTGCAATTGTTCGGGTGGAGCATATCCCACCTTACCGACTCGCGTAATCGTTGAAATGATTGGCCAATGGCTTGCCGCTTCCTTCACGGCTCCAAAATCGATTAGAACAGGCAATCCTTGATTCGTGGTCAGTGTAACTTCTGCTGGAATCACCATCTCACGGGCTTCTCGTGTTCTGAGAATAATGTTTTCAGGTGAGATATCCCGGTGAACAATATCTCGATCGTGTAGATAGGTCAGAACTGGCAACAGATGATTCAACAAGTGGAGAATTTCAGCCTCTGAAAACGCTTCTCCTTGCTGCCGCCGAGTTTGCAGTAGATTTCGATAAGTCTGCCCTTGTACGAAGTCCTGAACTAGAAACAACCGCTGATCGCTTTCAAACGCTGCCCAAAATCGTGGAATTTGCGGGTGTTGAATCTGATAAAGCGTACTTGCCTCCCGCTGAAAGAGCGTTTTGGCTTTCTCTACCAAACCATCATCCTGATACGGAACAGTAAACTCTTTAATGACGCAGAGTTCGTTAAAGCGCTCTTGGTCGATCGCAAGATAAGTTCGTCCAAATCCTCCTTGACCGAGAACTTGCTTGATGAGATACCGTTGCCGTAGTAGCGTTCCTGACGTGATAGAAGACACCATGATGGATTGTAAAGTTCTAGAGATAGAACAAAAGATGACTCACTGTAGCCATTTTTACTCATCTTTTACTGAGACTCCTATGGGGCAAGACCCCTCATTCAAAGAAATCGCATGACGGGCTTGAACGAGCAATAAGTAAAATGCGTCTACTTACTCCGTATTTTCACGTAAGCATCTTGCTGGATCGAGACTCTGGAAAATTGATCCTCCCGAACGGGGATCAGCCTACCGATAGAAGTATACGAGACTTGAACAAATACATATTTATGTAAAGCGTTTCAACCGATTTTTATCTTGACTCTATTCTGAAGTTAAGCGAAACTGACAGTTAATCAGAAACCACTTCTATTAGCTACGAAGTTCTGTAACGTTTTAAAGTGAAATAGCCAAGTTCTTAAAAATAGGTAAATTTCGATTGTCTCAATTGAGATTTATCTCTAGGCAAACCGCTGTTTTGCAAGATAACTTTTACCTTGGGCAAAGCGAATGGAGACGTTAGAGTTCATCATTTATCCAGATGGTCGAGTGCAAGAAAAAGTGACTGGAATCGTTGGAAAATCCTGCGAGGAAGTGACTGCCGCGATCGAGGCTCAATTGGGTCGAGTCATTACCCAAGAGCAAACTTCTGAGTACTTTGCCCAAACCGTCCAACAGTCCGAGACTGTAAAAACCCAAGCGACATATAGCGATTGGTAAGTTTGTTTACACCCCTTACAACTTGATTCGTAACTATTTGCCATGTCACACTTTAGCCAAATCAAAACTCAAATTCGTAATCTTACTTCCTTGCAGTCTGCACTGTCTGACCTAGGAATGGACTGGAAATCGGGTCCGCGTGATGTCCGGGGCTATCGCGGACAAACTCAAGCTGCGGAAGTCGTAATCGAACAAAATAATGGCTACGATGTGGGTTTTGCTTGGAACGGTCACGAGTATGAATTGGTGGCTGACCTACAATTCTGGAATCTAGACAACTCGGTCGATCGCTTTTTGAGCAAGGTCACTCAACGCTATGCGTATCACACGATCGTGAATGAAAGCGCTCAAAAAGGCTTCCAAGTGTCTGAGCAACAGAAGAATGAAGATGGTTCTATTCGTCTAGTCCTACAGCGCTGGAGTGCGTAATGTCTGACTCCTTTCAACTGTCCGACGGTGATTCCTCCTCGGAACGCTCTGGTCTAGAGCCTGAATTAGGCGGGTTTCTACGTGAAGCTGAAGGGCGATCGGGTCTTGAACCTGAGTTGGGAGGAGTGTTTCGACAGCGCGGCGTTTATGTCGATGAGATTACCTGCATCGGCTGTAAACACTGCGCTCATGTGGCACGAAATACGTTTTACATCGAACCAGATTATGGTCGATCAAGAGTCATTCGACAGGATGGCGATTCTGAAGAACTGATTCAAGAAGCGATCGATACCTGCCCAGTCGATTGTATTCACTGGGTAAATTACGCTGAGTTGAAGCAACTAGAGGAAGAGCGAAAGTATCAAGTGATTCCGGTTGCTGGATTTCCCGTTGATCATGCGATGGTTACAGTGAATCGACGCAAGCGTAAAGAAAAGACGAAGCGCAATCAAAGTTAGATAAAAGGCTCTAGGTGAAACGCCTGGAGCCTTTTTTTATTCCTCGATCTGGTTCGATTAAATCGTTTCTTCTAAGACCTCGGTTTTGCCCTGAATCGCAAATGGAAGATGTGACCCGCTCAATCCTCGCTTGATCCGCTCAGGAGTGTCTTCAAACACCACAAAAAGCGGATAAATCTTATCGGCTCCATCGTTTAGAAAGTGTTGATATCTAGACGGCAACACCCACTCGTAATCTTTACCAAGCATCAGTTGTGTCCGCCGCCATCGACCGAGTAATTCTGAAAAATCCTCGTTTGGTCGGTGAATGAATACAAAGATTTCTTTGCCCGTCTTGATTTTCCATTCTGGGTCGCACATCAAAATTGCGAGTTCACAGGGAAGAAGCTGGGATTCAACAGTTGTGACATTTGTTGCATTTGCAGTCGGTGTGGTGTGGCGAATTCGCACGATCGGTAATGGAATCGTGATGATACTCTCTTCGACGCGCCGCATACTTGGAATCAGTTCGAGGTAGACGCGATGACACTTCAAAAGCTCGATCGCTTCGATCGGATGACTATAGGTTGCGAGTAATTCCTCGTACTGAATTTTTTGAGCAGAAATTTCCATAACACTTCATGAACGGTAAAGGTCAGATGTCAGGGAGTAAAAGCCCTATCCATCTGACCCAAATCAACAAAAGTTCCGTTTCAGACGATTTAACCGAGCTTGTCGAAAATTGCGAACATCGGTAAGTACATTGCAACTAGAATACTTCCGACCATACCACCGAGAAACAGAATCATGATCGGTTCCATAATGCTCGTTAACGCTTTTACAGCTTGTTCCACTTCGTCTTCGTAGAAGTCAGCCACTTTCATCAGCATTTTATCGATTTCTCCAGTTTCCTCGCCGATGCTGATCATCTGAATTGCCATCGCTGGGAAAACTTGCTCTTTTTGCAGGGCGATGCTAATCATTCCACCTGTCTGAATTTCTTTGCGGGCTTCGTCGATCGCATTCGCAACAATCTGATTTCCTGATGTATCCCGTACAATCTCTAAGCAAGTCAGAATTGGAACCCCCGATCGGGTTAATGCTCCGAAAGTCCGACAAAATCTTGCAGTTGCAGTTTTTTGGATCAGATCACCAAACAGCGGCATTTTGAGAAAAAAGCGATCCATCGTTTCCCGACCAACGCGCGTTTTGTAGTACTGCTTGTAGGCAAAAACGATCAGCGGAACAATGATTAACAGGCTGAATGCTGCGGGACTGGTAAGAAATGCACTAACGTCCAGCATGAACTGAGTGAAAGCAGGCAAATCTCCCCCCAGTTGTTTAAAGATTCCAGCAAAGATTGGAATCAAAAAAATCGTCATCCCTAGGAAGATTGCAGTCGCAAGAAAGCCAACGACAACCGGATAGCTCATGGCTGACTTAATCTGGTTCTGCAAGCGTGCGACATCTTCAAGCAACTTCGCAAGACGGTTCAGAACTTCATCAAGTACCCCACCTGTTTCCCCAGCCTGCACCATACTGACGTATAAGCCATCAAAACACTGAGGGTGTTTCCGCATCGCATCCGATAAGTTCACCCCCTGCTGGACATCGGCACTAATTTCCATCAGCGCTTTTTTCAGCTTGGGATTTGTGCATTGCTCTGCCAAGACACCCAGACCTCGAACCAGTGCAACACCTGCATTCACCAGTGCTGCAAATTGACGAGAGAAAACAGCTCTGTCTTTAACTGTGACAGAGACCATTGAGGTTTGGAATTTCGCAAAGCTCGAATTGAGATCGAAGCTTTCATTTTCTTTCAGTTCTTGCACAAACAAGCCTTGTTCGCGCAACGCCGATCGCGCATCACTCAGAGAGTCTGCAACGATCTTTTCTTTTTTGGCGTTTCCTTTAGCGTCTCGGACGCGGGCAACGTAGGTTGGCATAACGTTTCAGTAGGGGTAATGAGAACTTGGATGCGATGGGAACGGGATTAGCGCTTCATGGCTGCACCAGCAACGGCTCCATTGGGAGTTCCCCCGATCAAACGCTGGAGTTCATCTGGGCGAGAGGTTTTGGAGGCAGCCGCTTCAAATGTGATCAGTCCCGCTTTGTACTGATCGGCGAGGACTTTCTCAAGTGTTTGCATTCCAAGTTTTCCGCCTGTTTGAATCGCGGAATAGATTTGGGCGGTCTTTCCTTCGCGGATCAGGTTCGCGATCGCTGGAGTCACGATCATGATTTCTTGCGCCATAACTCGTCCGTATTCACCCGGCTTGGGATTCTTCTTGGGAACCAGAGTTTGGCTGAATACCGCAACGAGCGAATTAGAAAGCTGAACTCGAACTTGGGTTTGGCGCTCGGATGGAAAGACATCGATCATCCGGTCAACGGTTTGAGCAGCGGAACTGGTGTGCAAGGTTCCAAAGACTAAGTGACCTGTTTCAGCCGCAGAAATCGCGAGTGAAATCGTTTCTAAGTCCCGCATTTCCCCGACCAAGACGATATCTGGGTCTTCACGGAGCGCGGCTTTTAGAGCGTTGGCGAAACTCTTCGTATCTTCACCGAGTTGACGTTGGTGGACGAGGCTCTTGATGGGTTCGTAGACAAACTCGATCGGGTCTTCGATCGTCAAAATATGCTCAGCACGAGTGCGGTTGATCAAATCGATCATTGCCGCCAATGTCGTCGTTTTTCCTGATCCAGTGGGACCTGTGACGAGAATCAAACCTCTCGGTTTTTCTGACATTTCTCGTACAACATCAGGAAGATTCAGCTTCTCAAAGTTCGGAATTTTGGAACTGAGCGCCCGTAAACAAGCGGCATAGGTTCCACGATCCTTGTAAACATTTACTCGGAATCGTGCTAGTCCGCGAACACCGTAAGAACAGTCAAGCTCCCAGTTTTGCTCTAAGGTTTTGCGCTGGGTGTTGTTCAGCATACTGAAGATCAGACGCTGACACTCTTCTGAACTGAGAACTTGATCGCTGATCGGCTGAAGATGTCCACTGATTCGGAAATAAGGCGGCAGTCCAGCAGTCAGGTGCATGTCTGACCCACCCATTTCGATCAGTTGTTCCATTAAATCTTCGATCATCATTTCCATAAGATCTGCTCCTGATTGCTGAGATAAAAAGGATTGGAAAGCTGAAAATTAGTCTGCCCTTGAGGAAGAAGAAATTAATCTTGGAATCGAGGTGTAGTGCAGTAGTGGCAATCGAGCCAGTCTTGCTGCATTTCTGCGCTACAAGTCCGACAGGTGAGCGAACTTTTTCGTTTTGCTTTAAGTTCTGCTTCAAGTCCGGTATCGGTGAAGGTGACACGCTCGATTTCTTCCAAGGTGCAAAGTCCTTGGCGCACGAGGTCTAAGCTGTAAGCAAGAAGCGTTTGCATTCCTTCTTCCACCGCGACCTCTTTGATTCGCTCAGTCGGTGCGCCTTCAGTAATCAACGTTTGGAGCGATTCGGTTACTCGCATGACCTCGTAAACACCCAGTCGCCCTTTATAGCCAACGCCATTACACTTCTGGCAAAGTTGGTTTCGTTCCCGCGCCTCTTGAATTTCGTGTCCGTTGAGCGTATTCGCCTTGTAGAGCGTTAACTGAGCATCGCTGGAACTGGTCAAGCCAAACCGAGAAAGTTCAGCAGGGGTCGGAGTGTAAGGAATCCGGCATTCGTCGCAAACCTTTCGGACAAGACGTTGAGCGACAACGCCGAGCAAAGCACCCGAAACCATGAAGGGTTCAACACCCATTTCATCGAGTCGAGCGATCGCACCTGCCGCATCATTCGTGTGTAGAGTGGTCAAAACCAAGTGACCTGTTAATGCAGCTTCGATCGCTGTTTTCGCCGTTTCCTTATCTCGCGTCTCACCGACTAGAATCACATCAGGGTCTTGTCGGAGGAACGCTCTCAAAATCGCGGCAAAGTCCATTCCTTTTTCGCGGATCACCTGAACTTGAGTAATACCAGGGAGTGAATACTCGATCGGGTCTTCGGCTGTACTGATATTGACTCCAGGATCATTCCGTTCAGCCAGTGCTGAATAAAGTGTGGTCGTTTTACCTGATCCAGTCGGACCGGTAACAAGGATGAGACCGAAAGGACGCTTCACCATTTCTTGAACGATTTTGAGTGAAGTTTCGTCGCCGATCAACTTATCTAAACCGAGTTGGGTCGCAGAGTTATCAAGAATCCGCAGTACGACTTTTTCACCGTAGCGGCTGGGAAGTGTGTTCACCCGAAAATCGACTTTCCGACCGTCATAGATTCGGCGAATCCGACCGTCTTGAGGTTGGCGACGTTCTGCAATATCCAATTGAGCAATAATTTTGAAACGTGCTACAACTGCCGGGATAATTTTCTTCGGAAATGGTTCAAATGCTTCTCGGAGTACACCGTCCTTACGGAATCGGATGCGAAGCGATTCTTCTTGTGGCTCGATGTGAATGTCAGACACCGCCATTTGAAGCGCTTTAATCAGAACTTTGTTGACTAATGCAATAATTGGAGCCGCTTCAGCATCAGCCGACGCATCCAGATCCATTTCTGCACTGTCGTCATCTTTCAGTTCCGCAAGTCCTTCCAAGCCTTCAAGATCAGAGCGAACATCGACTCTAGATTGGGCTTCGAGTTGTTTCTCTTGCTCCAGACGCGCATCCATATAAGTGGACATAATGCGCTGGTAATCGTCGATCGTAATAACCAATCGCTGAAGTCCCAACCCTTTCGGACGCAGAATTCGATTTAATTCGTCTTGAGCAGCGAGATTGTCCGGATCAACCATTGCCACAAGAAGGGATGGCGGATTGCCCTCATTTTGAGATAACGGAATTAAGTTGTAGCGGCGACAAAGCTCGATCGGGATTAGATCGCCAATGAGTTGACCGATTTGAGCCGAAGACACTTGATTTAGTTCAGGATCTAGCGATTCAACTCCGTAGAGAATCTTCAACTCAAACAGTTGCTGCTTCTTGTATTGGCGAATCAGATCTGGGGACAATTGCTGACCCGTCATCGACTCTAGAACTGCCGTGAGCGGTCTTCCTGACTTGCGACATTCGATCAGGGCTTGTTGCATCTGCTCGTTATTGACGTAGCCAGATTGAATTAATTTATTACCGAACGGCGAAAAATTGTTTTGAACGACAAGCGCACGCCGCTGAGAAGAAGAATTTGTCATAACGGATGAACGAAGATCACCTTATTGATGATTCCCAAAATGTTTTTTGAAGAACGCTTAAAGTTGAACTCAAGCGGTCAAACCGGAATCAGTGCGATATGATGCTTATCGATTAAGCGGTGCGGCATCCGACAGCCCATTCGCTACGATGGAAGAGGCTTGCTTAAGCCAGCGTTCTATACAGGGAAATTAGCGCACAATGATCGACGAACAAAATCAGCAGCAGCCCGAAGAAGTTCAAGCACCCGTCAGCGAATCTTCTGAAACTCCTCCTCCGTCTGAGCCGACGAGTGAGGCTGTAGAGACAGAAGTTGTGGCGGAAACTCCAACCGAAGAAGATACGACGGATTATGAAGCGGCGTTTATGGAACTTCGATCGAACTATGCCGCCAAAGAACGAGAAATCGAAGGTCTGAAAAAACAGGCTGAAGAACTGAATAATCAGTACATGCGAATTGCCGCCGATTTCGAGAACTTCCGCCGCCGGACTCAAAGAGAGCGAGAAGAACTAGAAACCCAAATTAAGTGCAATACCGTGAAAGAGTTGCTTCCGGTTGTGGACAACTTTGAACGAGCGCGATCGCAGATCAAGCCGCAAACCGAAGGCGAGTCGGCGATCCACAAGAGCTATCAGGGCGTTTATAAAGATATGGTCGATCGCTTAAAGAAAGTCGGGGTCGCACCGATGAAAGCGCAAGGCAAGGAATTTGACCCAAACCTGCACGAAGCGGTAATGCGTGAACCAACGAGCGAATATCCTGAAGGAGCCGTCGTGGAAGAATTGATGCGCGGCTATATGCTGGATGACAAAGTTCTCCGTCATGCAATGGTGAAGGTTGCATCACCCCCAGAAGACGGCTCAGGAAGTGAAGGTTAATGACTAGCTCTGTGAAAGTACCGAGACAAGTGAGTTTCGCTTGTTTGTGAACGCAACGTTAAGAAAACTCTGAAATAGGGAATCATCCGTAAAGTTAGTTCAGATATATCCGTACAGTACGGAGAACTAACTGAGAACTTACGTTCTGCGTTCACCTCGCGTACTTTTGGCAGCGCTAGATATGGGAAAAGTCATCGGCATCGACTTAGGAACTACCAACAGTTGTGTAGCAGTGTTGGAGGGCGGTCAGCCCGTTGTGATCACTAATTCGGAAGGTGGAAGAACCACGCCGAGTATGGTGGGATTTGGAAAGACGGGCGATCGCTTAGTCGGTCAGTTAGCAAAACGGCAGGCTGTCACCAACGCTGAAAATACGGTTTTTAGTATTAAGCGTTTTATTGGACGACGATGGGAAGATACGCAGATTGAGCGATCGCGGGTTCCTTATAACTGTGTCAAAGGAAAAGACGATACGGTTGATGTTCAGATTCGCGGTCGAAATTACACGCCGCAAGAGATCAGCGCGATGATCCTGCAAAAATTGAAGCAGGATGCAGAGAATTATTTGGGTGAAAGTGTTACTCAAGCCGTGATTACGGTTCCGGCTTATTTTAGTGATGCTCAACGGCAGGCGACCAAAGATGCAGGCACGATCGCTGGTCTTGAAGTTTTGAGAATCATCAATGAGCCGACTGCTGCCGCACTGGCTTACGGTCTGGAGAAACAAGACCAAGACCAATGCGTTTTAGTGTTTGACCTTGGCGGCGGAACGTTTGATGTCTCGATCCTTCAATTGGGCGATGGCGTATTTGAAGTGAAAGCGACCTCAGGGAATAACCACTTGGGTGGCGATGATTTTGATGCTTGTATTGTCGATTGGCTGAATGACATTTTCCGCCAGCAAGAAGGCATCGACTTGACGCAGGATAAGATGGCGCTTCAACGGCTAAGAGAAGCGGCTGAGAAGGCAAAAATCGAGCTTTCTGGAACTCTCAGCACGTCTATTAATCTGCCGTTTATTACCGCAGATGAAACTGGACCCAAACACTTAGAAATTGAATTAACTCGCGCCAAGTTTGAAGAGTTGGCGAGTCAATTGATTCAAGCCACGATCGAGCCAATGGAACAGGCGCTGAAAGACGCGAATTTAACCACTGAAGAAATCGATCGCATTCTTTTGGTCGGTGGTTCGACTCGAATTCCAGCGGTTCAAGATGCGTTGAAGAAGTTTTTTAACGGCAAGGCTCCCGATCGCTCTGTGAACCCGGATGAAGCTGTTGCGCTCGGTGCGGCGATTCAGGCTGGAGTCTTGGGCGGCGAAGTGAAAGACTTGTTGCTGCTTGATGTAACACCGCTTTCATTGGGGATCGAAACGTTAGGAGAAGTATTTACGCGAATTATCGATCGTAATACCACAATTCCCAGCAGCAAAACCCAAGTCTTCTCGACCGCAACGGATGGACAAACTTCTGTAGAAATCCACGTTCTACAGGGTGAACGGGCGATGGCGCGAGATAACAAGAGTTTGGGTAAATTCCAACTCACTGGAATTCCGCCAGCACCGAGAGGCGTTCCTCAAATCGAAGTGGCGTTTGAAATCGATGCCAATGGGATTCTGAAAGTTGCAGCCCGCGACAAGGGAACAGGACGCGCTCAAAGCGTTGAAATCTCGAATACAGGCGGATTAAGCAACAGTGAAATTGAGCGGATGCGGCAAGAATCAGAAATGTTCGCTGAGGAAGATAGCCGCCGGATGCAATTGGTCGAACTGAAGAATCAGGCGGATAGTCTGTTCCACAGTTATGAAACGACGCTGAAAGAAAATGGAATGGCGATCGCTGATTCACTGAAAGCGCAGGCAAATGAAAAAATTGCCCAACTAAGAAGCGCGATCGCTGATCCAAAGGTTAGTATCGATGAAGTGAAATTGCATCTCAATGGATTGCAGCAACTGTTGTATACCGTTGGGTCGGCAGTTTATGAAAATGTTCAACCGTTCGGGAATTCCACCTTTGAAACGAACACCGATTCTGGTATGAATTTTGAAGATGATACTGTCTCGGTGGATATGAGTGCATTCACCTTTGAGGCAGATGCAACCATGACTGCGGATTATGAGGCAGTCGATTAGTTGAGCGTGTAGGGTAGTAAGATAGGGAGTCTAGACTGTTACCCTACGCCTCCAGTTCAGCCCCCCTTACCCCTGAATCTCTACCCCTATGGCTCGTGATTACTACGAAATTCTTGGCGTTTCGCGTGATGCAGACAAGGAAGAAGTCAAGCAAGCCTTCCGTCGCCTTGCCCGAAAATATCACCCTGATGTTAACAAAGAGCCGGGTGCTGAAGAGCGATTTAAAGAGATCAACCGCGCTTACGAGGTGGTTTCTGATCCGGAGATGCGAGCGAGATACGATCGCTTTGGTGAAGCTGGAGTCGGTTCTGCGGCAAGCGCAGGCGGCTATCAGGACTTCGGCGATATGGGCGGCATTGCGGATATTTTTGAAAGTTTCTTTAGTGGATTTGGTGGCACAGCGGCGGGACAAACTCGACGGCGCGGCGGTCCGGTTCGAGGGGATGACCTGCGATTGGATCTGAAGCTCGATTTTCGGGAAGCGGTGTTTGGTGGCGAGAAGGAAATTCGCATCAGCCATTTAGAGACTTGTACGAACTGTACGGGTAGCGGAGCAAAGCCGGGAACCCGTCCACGGACTTGTACAACTTGTTCCGGTTCGGGTCAAGTTCGTCGAGCAACTCGTACCCCGTTTGGAAGCTTCACTCAAGTTTCAGTCTGTCCGACCTGTAATGGTACGGGTCAGATGATCGAAGAGAAATGTGAAGTCTGTGGCGGAAACGGACAGCGGCAGGAAACGAAGAAGCTGAAAATTACAATTCCGGCAGGGGTCGATAATGGAACTCGGTTGAGAGTATCGGGTGAGGGAGATGCGGGACAGCGAAGCGGTCCTTCGGGCGATTTGTATGTCTATCTCTTCATCAATGATGATGCTGACTTTCAGCGTGATGGAATCAATGTTCTGTCAGAAGTTAAGATCAGCTACCTTCAGGCGATTTTGGGATCTCGAATTGAGGTCAAAACGGTTGACGGTGAAGAAGAGTTGACAATTCCACCAGGGACGCAACCGGGAACGGTTCTAACCCTGGAAAATAAAGGTGTTCCGAAGCTTGGAAATCCGGTGAGCCGAGGTGATCATTTGATTACGGTATCGGTCGATATTCCGTCGCGGATTAGCCAAGAAGAGCGGGAATTGTTGGAGAAACTTGCGAAAATTCGAGGCGATCGGATCGGCAAAGGTGGCGTAGAAGGATTTATCGGGAAGATTTTCGGCGGATGAGTCAAGCAGCAGAAACTTCAGATGTGCAGATGGATTTGCGCGGGACTCCTTGCCCGATCAATTTTGTTCGCACCAAATTACGGTTAGAGCAGATGGCTCCTGGATCATTGCTGGAAGTGTGGCTTGATCCAGGGGAGCCGATCGAGCAAGTTCCTGACAGCCTCACGATGGAAGGTTATAAGATCGAGAGTATCGAAGATCGATCGAACTTTTTTGCGGTCAAAATTCGCCGTTAACCTTCTCATGAGTTCCGACAAGATTTTGGAAGCAGATCAACCCCGACAAGTTACGGGCACTGTTTTGGCAGTTCAGGCAAATTTTTATCAGGTGAAACTTCAAGATGAGGATTTGCCGAAGTCGATGCTGCTTTGTACTCGGCGGACTCGATTGAAAAAGATTGGGCAGCGGGTTATGGTGGGCGATCGCGTTTTGGTCGAGGAACCGGATTGGAACGGCGATCGAGGTGCAATTTCGCAGGTTTTTTCGAGGCGATCTGAGTTAGATCGTCCACCGATCGCGAATGTGGATCAGATTTTGCTTGTGTTTGCTCTGGCATCTCCCTCGATCGAGCCTTATCAACTCAGTCGGTTTCTGGTCAAAGCTGAATCGACGGGAGTATCTGTTTGTTTAGCTCTAAGTAAGAGTGATTTAGTTTCAATTGATGACCAAGAACATTGGAAGAATCGGTTAGGTGAATGGGGCTATCATCCGATTTTTATTAGTGTGCGTCAGCAATTAGGAATACTTGAATTAAAACAATATTTGAATCAGAAAATTACCGTTGCATCTGGTCCCTCTGGCGTTGGAAAATCGAGCTTAATTAATCAATTGATTCCTAGTATTGATCTGCGAGTGAATACTGTTTCTGGAAAATTAGAAAAAGGGCGACATACAACTCGACACGTTGAATTATTTGAGCTTCCAACAGGCGGATTATTAGCAGATACACCAGGATTTAATCAGCCGGATTTATATTGTCTTCCGCATGAATTAATGCAGTACTTTCCAGAAGTGCGGCGAAAATTAGCTGAGGGAACCTGTCAGTTTAGTGATTGCTTGCATCGGGATGAACCTGGGTGTATTGTGCGCGGAGATTGGGAGCGATACGAGCATTATTTGGATTTTTTGGAAGATGCGATCGCTTATGAAACCCAATTAAATCAGCAATCCGATCCAGATGAAGTCTTGAAGCTTAAAACAAAAGGTAAAGGGACACAATACGAGCCACGATTAGACCTCAAAAGATATCGGCGCGAGTCCCGTAAAAATCAGCAGCAATCTCTTCGGAAACTTGATATCGACAAGCTGATGGAAAACGAGGAAAAAGAAACTGAATAAGTTACAAGCAAGAACTTCTTGGGCACTCTCAGCGGAGTGTTTGAGAGACTTGTAATGCAGTGGATTGATTTCCAGAAGACCGCTCATCAGCGACTAATTTACTCGCAACTGGATGAGACGCAAAGTCAGGCAAAGAACTTCAATTTGAGAGGGCATTCGTTAGTCCGTGGAGTGGCGGGATCGGGTAAATCTTTAGTGCTGCAACAGCGCATTAAGCGGCTCGTAGATGAGAAGTTCGATCGTATTCTCGTTCTCTCCTACAATCGCTTCATGCACGGTTGGATTGAAGCAAATTTAAACCAAAATGATTTGCAAGTTGAATGCAGTACGTTTCATCGTTGGGCATTTCAACGTCTGAAGTATTCTTATGAGTTTGATCAAGAAAAAGAATTAAGACAAAAGCTAATTGAATCTGCACATCAATCTGATTTGAACTATCAAGCGATTTTGATCGATGAAGCTCAAGATTTTTATGATGAGTGGTTTCAGGCGTTATTGAAAGTTCTCGATCGAGAAACGAATTCTCTTTTCTTTGTGTACGACAATACTCAATCTGTTTACGGACAATCGCATCGAAGAAAAAGTGGTTGGAGTTGGGCAAAATTAGGAATTGATGTCGTTGGACGATCGCAGATTTTTGATTTGAATTACCGAAATGCTCCTGAGATTTTAGAACTTGCTTGGAAATTCATTCAGCCGAGTTTAGAACAAGCAGAAATCAAAGTTGAAAAACGTGAAAACAGTCCATCGATCGACAAATTAATCGAACCCAAAAAGAAAGCTTCTCGTAGTTCTGGTGTTCCTCCAATTTTGGTGCAAGTGGATTCTGATCAAATGGCGATCGAGATTGCCAATCAAGTCAAAGCTGCGCTAGAAAGCCACTCGGATTCTTCAATTGGTATTCTGCTTCATCCAAAGAATCCGAATCAGTTAAAAATTCAAATCAGCAAAGAACTTTTCCGATTGGGAATTTCGCATCATGCACCGATGAGGTCGCAAGAACGAGATCGAAGAATTGTCGATCGATCAAGTGTACTCGTCGATTCGTGGAACGCTGTCAAAGGGATCGAATTCGATGCCGTGATTATTGTTGGAGTTGAAACCTCTGATGAATTTGAGGAAAAAGCAGGGCTATATACTGCAATGACTCGTGCAAAAGATCATCTCGTTCTCGTCTATGAAGAAAGAAGCGAAAGCGTAGAATTCATCGAAGACATTTTGACGGCTTCCGATCGCTTAACGAATCAAGAGTGAAGCAGATTGAAGCGCACCGATAAAGAAGCCTAAAATTCCGCCAAGATTTACGATCGCTTGTAATTCACTCCGAACAATTCCATTAATTGCTGCTTCTAAATCGGCTGGAGAAGTCGCTTTTACTCGATCGATAATCACCTGATCAATATTCAGAATTGGAATGGCTTGAGCGACAATATTTTCTAAATCCTTCTCTAAATATCGTTCTAAAATCAGCGCTAATTCTTCGCTTACAAGTTCTAGAGAAGAGTTAACAGCCTCGGAATTTTGTAAGCGATTTAGCACGATCGAAGCCACATTTTCCCAATCTACAGAAGCGCTCAATCCTTGTAAAACTTCTGAACCTCGATCTTGAAGATAATGACGGACACTATCTCGCATTGTTTTGCGAAGCTGTCTCACCGTAGAAACAGGAAGATTCTGCAATGAAACATTTTGTAGCCATTCCTTAAATCGCTGTTTCACGCCAAGCGAAAATAGCAGTTCTGAGAGAACAGAATTACTCGCTTCTTTTTCATCTAAACAAAACGTTCTTAACCGAGTTAAAGTATTGCGAACTCCAAATAGATTGGCGACAACCCAATAAGTTCCGCTGGTTTTTTCTCGAAATCCCTCATCGATCACTTGAATATTACGATCGGTTAGAAAATCCACCAGTGTTTGACGTAAAACATCTGGAGGAATCACAATTTGAATCAGCCAGTCTGACAGCTTTTCTGCCTGGTCTTCAGTAAGCTGAAACTCTAAAATAACCTGATCAAAAATATGATTTAACTGATCTTCGAGGAATTCCTCTTGACGCGCTAAAACCTTTAGTAATCTTGGTAAAGATTGCCCAAACAAATCCTTTAGAATATTGCCTAAAATCTTAGCGGTCTTTTGCTCTTTGCTTTCCTGAATTTGCTCGATCGATAAGCGCAACAACCAAAGAATTGCCGATTGAACTCGCTCCGTTTGTAACAATCGCCGCGCTAAATTCTGTAACTCTTCAGGAGTTAATAAAGACCCCATAATCGTGTCAGAAATTCGCTTCGCGAGTCGCTCTTGATTCCGAGGAATCAAACCAGGTGTAAACGGAATGCGCCGCCGCCCAAAGTATCGCGCTCGATACGGACGGAACAGCATTTTAATCGCAATATCGTTGGTGAAGTAGCCAATGACTCCGCCAACCACAGGAGGACCAACAAAAAGCCAGAGCGTCGAGAGATCCACAGGGGTTAAGACAATGAAGGGTGAAAAGGGCGATCGCGTTATTTTGTAACGACCAATACTCCCATCGTACCGCCCGCGATCGGGTAATGGGTGGCAGTCACAAAACCTGCTTGAGCCGCAAGTTGAATCTGCTCTCTGCCTGTGGGAAATTTGTCGAGACTGGGCGCGATGTAGGCATATTCCTCGGTGAAGCCAAACCGTTGAGCGGCTGGAACCACGACCTCATCCAGATACCACTGCTGAAAAGAGCGAACCAATTCACTCTCTGGACGGTGCATATCTAGAATTGCGGCTTTTGATTTGGGTTTGAGAACGCGGTGAATTTCTTTTAGACTGCCAAGAATATCGACCACATTTCGTAAGCCATATCCCATTGTGGCGCAATCAAAGTAATGATCTGAAAAGGGCAACTCTAAAACATCAGATTTGATCCAATGAATCGGAGGTTTGATGCAGCGGCGTTCACTCCGATCTTTTGCCACTTCTAACTGAGCCGCAGAAAAATCTACCCCGTAGACTTCTCCGGTTCTGCCCACTTTTTCTACCAGCATTTGGGCAATATCGCCACTGCCGCAACATAAATCGAGGGAAATATCACCCGGTTTTGCGCCGCTCCACTTGACGGTCATTTGCTTCCAAATGCGGTGCTGTCCGAAGCTCAGACCGTTATTGAGTTCATCGTAGACCGGGGCAATCCGATCGAATAATGCTTGAATATGATCAGAATTCATTTATGATGAGCGCTTCTCTAAAACTGTTCTCTCTAAAATTCTAAGTTTCAGGAGGTTCACTTGGGACGGGCAATTTTAGAGAAGGCTTTCATCTATTGGAAATTAAACCGCGATCGAGCGTGTGCAAGTTAACGCCAGTGCTACTTGTTGAGCCGAGAGATGAAGTAATAAAAGCTCGTCTTCTCTCAGGCTTTGAGGCTGTTTCCATTGCAAGGAAAGAACCGCGAGAACTGCTCCCCGCAGCGTCACTGGGACGATCAGATGTGCACCAAATTCCGGGTTGTCAGATTCGGTTACGATTTGCATCTTCTGAGACTCGATCGCTGCTTTCACACTCTCAGATTTAGCTAAATCCAAATCGCTGCTGGTTCCATGACTGCCGAATGCGGTAAATGAGCCGTTTTCGACGAGTTGAATGACAGAGCGATCGGCAAAAAAGCTCTGAGCAAAGGCAACCGCGATCGGATCTAAAGTGCTTTCGAGCGTGGTCGCATTTTGGGCGACGGCAACGATCGTCGAAAGTAAAGCAGTTTGAGATTGCGATCGACGGAGTTCCTCGGTGCGCTGCTTCAGGAGTTCATAAGTTTCGGCTGCCCGTTGCACGACTGCTTTGAGTTCGTTCGGGTCCCAAGGCTTTGTAATGTACTTATAAACCTGTCCAGAGTTAATCGCTTCGACTAAATCTTCGACATCGGTAAAACCCGTCAAAATAATCCGCATCGTGTCGGGAAACTGGGGAACGGTGCGGCTGAGGAATTCTGTTCCTTTCATTTCAGGCATTCGCTGGTCAGAGATGATGACTGCAACTTCGCCTTCTTCCGCGAGCAATTGAAGTGCATGAACTCCGCTTTCTGCTTTTAGAACATGAAAATCGCGGCGAAATGTCCGATACAGCAGATCGAGATTGTCAGGTTCATCATCGACCACGAGCATTTTCGTTTTCTTGGGTCGATCGAGGGTCATAAATTGTCGGCTGATAGGTTCTAGCTCTGGAATTGAATATTCCATACGATCGTCACTCCTTCGCAGCTTGGGAAACAGGGGTATTTAGTACCCCTAGTCTTGCCACTTTGCTGTGATTTGTAACAGACGGGGCTATCCCGAAATTCTCAAAAGGAATCCGCCATTGGTCGTCACGATTAAATCTTTGCCCAGAGGTGCGATGCCTGAAGGAATCTGATACTTCGCCTTGGCTAAATCTGCGATCGTATTCACTTTCCCGTTTTCATCCACTTGCACGACTAGCCCAGAATTTGTCGTTGCCGTTAAGCGATCGCGCCAAATTGCAACATCAAACGGAATGCCGAATCCTTGAGCTTTGAGATCCACGATCGCAGTCGCTTCTCCTTTTTCGACTCGTACCAGTTGCCCATACGACTGAGCAACCACGATCGATTGATTCTGAACCACTAACCCAAATGGATTTCCAAATTTAGTTAAATTCGCGATCGGGCTAATTTTCCCATCCCGACTCACGCGAATCAATTCGCTCGTTGAATCCACCACATCATTTGAGAGCGTCACAATGTAGTCTCCTTGGTCGATCGTGACACCAAAGGGCGCTCCGTAGAATCCGCTGCGTTGCGTTAAATCTGCGATCGTTTCAACTTTGCCATCCGGCTTCACTCTCAATAAATAATGTCGCGGTAAATAGCCAGAAACTGTCACGATTAGGTCTTGTTCTTGCTCCACAATTCCGAACGGGACACCGAATTCAGATTCGACTAAATTGACGATCGACGTATTTTTTCCATCTGGCGTAAACTTCAACAATTGTCCATCAAGTAGCGGCACAATTACGTTATCTTTACTGACCGCGACACTTTGGAGTGTATAGATATTTAGCTTGGAAGCAAGAACTGAAACTTGAATCATTGTGGAGTGGGGAACTAAATCAATTAACCGACAACATAAAGCCAAGTCCCCTAATGTTTCAAGTAAAAAAACCTTGTAATTTATAAGCGCGGCAATGTTACCCTCTACTTGCGGCGCGGTTCAAATCCAATTTTCATTCATCCTGTAAATTACTCAAATTTTCTTCGGTGTTCCTGCGCTTGAATCGTGTGATAAGCCATGTAAAATGACTGAGTTTCTAAAACTACTTTACGTTGAACCGTAGAAAATTGTGCGAATGCTTTAATTGCCCGATTAGATTTGAGCCATTTGCGATACCGTAGACCACCGTTAGAACTATGAACGTCCGATGAAAGCAACGAATTCTCTTCCTACCGCCCCCTTCGTCCTTCGACTCGTTGGCACGATTTTGATTCTGTCAGCGCTGATAGACTACACTTCGGTTTTGATTCCACCCAATTTTTCGGACAAAGCTTGGTTCGCGAATGCAGTGACGCAAATTGTCGATCGCGGCATTATTCCAATGGTCGGACTCGGCTTTTTGTTAGCTGGCTCGTTTCTCGAAAATGGATCGATCGCGGTCGGCGATCGCGGTAAGCCGTTCGGAACGTTTCGCTTTTGGGCACTGCTCTTATCGCTACTCCTTGGATTGATTTATCTTGTGGCTTTCCCGCTGCATTTGAATAATACGCGCCAATTGTCTGATCAAGCGTTGGAGCGGATTGATCAACAAGCAAGAACGACGGAAAGCCGATTGAATAACGAAGTGCAGCAACGTGAAGCGCAAATCTCCGCTGCGCTGCGTGATCCAAATCAAGCGAAGCAGTTAGATGATCAGTTGAAACAGATTGATGCTGCGATCGCGAGCGGTCAATTAAAAGGCGACCAGCTTGAACAGGCAAGACGCGCTCAGAAAGAACTGCAAGCATTGAAGGCAAATCCGAATTCGGTTGCCGATCGTGCAAAAGAGTTTCGTAATGCAGAGTTAACAAAGATTCGTGAAGAACGCACGAGAGCAGAAGGACAAGCCCGTAACGAATTTTGGAAGACCGGAGTGCGGGTGGGTATCAGTAGCCTCTTGCTCTCACTGGGTTATTTCATTATTGGTTGGCTAGGTCTGAAAGAAATGGGTGTTCTGAGCAGCAAGCGCAAACCTGTGATGCGTTAAATTAGCCAAACATCTGAAAGATGAAGTGGGCAAACGGGGAGAAATAGAAAGTGATCCCTTTCGCCCACTTTGTTTTTTTATGTTTTCTATCTTCATCTTGACGCACAACGAAGAAACCGAGATTGCGGCTTGTATTGAATCGGCGTTGTTGTCGGATGATGTGATTGTGGTGGATTCTTTTAGCGACGATCGCACAATGTCGATCGCGGAGTCGTATTCAGTTAGAACCGTTCAACACAAATTCGAGAGCCACGGAAAACAACGGACTTGGATGCTGCGATCGATTTCCGTGAAGTACGATTGGGTGTATATTCTCGAAGCGGATGAGCGGATGACTCCGGAGCTTTTCCAAGAATGTTTGGATACGATTAAAACTGCTGAACACGTTGGATATTATGTAGCTGAACGTGTGATGTTTATGGGCAAATGGATTCGCCGCAGTACTCAATATCCGCGCTATCAATTACGCCTGTTTCAGCGGGAGAAAGTTTGGTTCACCGATTACGGGCACACAGAACGGGAAGTGGTCGAAGGAACAACCGGATTTTTGAAAGAAACTTATCCACATTACACATCGGGCAAAGGCTTTAGTCGCTGGATTGATAAGCACAATCGATATTCGACGAATGAAGCGATCGAGACGTTGCGCCAACTCGAAACCGGATCTCTAAATTGGCAAGCGCTGTTTTTTGGTCGATCGGAAGTCGAACGGCGACGCGCTCTAAAAGATATTTCTCTTCGCTTACCGTTTCGCCCATTGATTCGATTTTTTTATATGTATTTTCTGTTGGGTGGGATTCTTGATGGTTATCCCGGTTTCACCTGGTGTACGTTGCAGGCATTTTACGAGTACTTGATTCTGCTGAAGGTTTGGGAACTCAAAAATCTGCCTGTTGAAGTACCCGAACCCGTTGAATCCTTGCAAAATGTAAAATAATATACTAATCATGTGCGGATATAGTCGATCGGGGATCAATGGTTAAATTTAAGGAGATTGACAGCTTAGAAATCCAATTAAACTTGCAACATTTCTTTACAAGCTTTAAAAATAGGAATGTAGCTTGTGAGATCAGATGAAATGCTCGATTTTGATTCTCACAAACGACACTGATGGCATCAGATGAAGGAGAGTAGAGTGTCTGTAATCCATCGTCTCAAACAAGATCTAAAGAATGATCTGATCGCAGGTTTACTTGTCGTCATTCCTTTGGCGACGACGATCTGGCTGACTTATACGATCGCGAATTGGGTGATCAACTTTCTCACTCGCGTTCCGAAACAGGTGAATCCGTTCGACGGCTTGAATCCGCTATTGGTAAACCTGCTCAATTTCCTGGTTGGTTTGGCAGTTCCGCTGTTTAGTATCCTTTTCATCGGACTGATGGCGCGAAATATTGCGGGACGCTGGCTACTGGATGTCGGTGAGCAAGTTTTACAGGCGATTCCCTTAGCGGGTGCGATTTACAAAACGCTGAAGCAGCTTCTAGAAACGGTTCTGCGCGATTCGAGTGGCAAGTTCCGTCGAGTCGTTTTGGTTGAATATCCGCGTAAAGGAGTTTGGTCACTTGGATTTGTCACAGGTGCGATCGGGGCGGAAGTGCAATCGAATTTTAGTCACGATATGCTGAGTGTCTTTATTCCCACGACTCCAAATCCGACGACGGGGTGGTATGCGGTTGTGCCTGAAGCGGATGTGATTAATTTGTCGATGCCGATCGAGGATGCGTTCAAGGTGATTATTTCGGGTGGAATTGTCAGTCCGGATGCCATGAATGTGATTGCCACGAGCAGTACAAAGCCGCCGTTAGCGATCGCAGACGAATAATACGCTACTTTGGGGAAGTTGCGATTCTCAAAGAAAATGTCTGTGACTCCTCGCGTTCTGGCGCTCGATTTTGATGGTGTGATTTGTGATGGGCTGAAGGAATACTTTCAGACTGCTTGGAAGGCTTACGCGCAAATTTGGCAGGCTGAAGAGACTCCTGATCAACGGTTTGCGCCTGCGTTTTACCGATTGCGTCCGGTGGTAGAAACGGGTTGGGAAATGCCTGTTTTGATTCGAGCGTTAGTAGAAGGCGTTGAGGAAGAAAAGATTTTTCGGGATTGGATCGCGATCGCGACTCAGATCGTTTCGGAAGACAATTTGAAGCCGTTGGAAATTAGTGCGATCGTAGACACGATTCGAGATCGCGAGATTGCGACAGATCTAGAAAGCTGGTTGGCAGAACACGAATTTTATCCAGGAGTTCTCGATCGACTGCGATCAATTCTCACCAGTTCAACCGACTTCTTTATCATCAGCACCAAAGAAGGTCGATTTATTAAACAACTGCTGCAAAAACAAGGAATTGACCTAAGAGACGAACAGGTTTACGGCAAAGAATCGAAACGCCCGAAGCCGCAGATTTTAAGCGAATTGAAACAGACTTATGGTGAAGCGGCTTCGATCTGGTTTGTCGAAGACCGTATGAAAACGTTAGAGGCTGTAGAGAAACAAGAAACGTTGGCGAACGTGGAACTATTCTTAGCGGATTGGGGATACAACACGGAATCGGAGCGGCACGAGGGGGAAAAGAGCGATCGCATTCACTTACTTTCCCTCGCCCAATTCGCTCACGATTTCTCAGGCTGGATTTAGACAAAAAAAGAGGGCAAACTGCCCCCATACTTTGAACCCACATAAATGAAAAATGATTGCTGTATGAAGTTTTGCTTAGTAAGCCAGACCCATACTGCGAGTTGTTTCAGCACCCAGGTAAACCCGAATGCTGAGGAAGTCGGTCGGACAAGCAGTTTCACACCGTTTGCAACCAACACAGTCCTCAGTGCGAGGCGAAGATGCGATTTGACCTGCTCGACAGCCATCCCAGGGAACCATCTCTAGAACGTCTGTTGGGCAAGCCCGAACACATTGCGTACACCCGATACAGGTGTCATAGATTTTGACCGTATGCGACATATTATGGAAGGCTCCAGATTAGTGCTTATGATTTGGCATCATCTGTTTAGTCCTGAAAAGTCCACGATCGTAAAACCGTCTGTTCTCAGAATCATTGCCTAGTTTACTCCGCAAGGTTGTTACACTCTTTCAGACAGTTGCAAAAGTTTAAATTGCGTAATGTGAAGGCGTTACAACTCGGCAGAACCAAAGACCATTTGCACAACAAAGGGCTTTCCACCATCTTTGTGATAGCGGTCTGCCCAGTTCCGAAGAATTTCATCAAGTTCTGCGATCGCGCTATCAATGCGATCGCTCGGAATATCCAATTCTTCCAAAACTCGCATCACTTGGTTCTGTCGATTCGCCCAATCCTGCATGATGCGGAAAAATCGCGCCGTGTCCTCGATCATGACATAGGCGCGTTCTTCTTGGTCATCGGGAGAATAGGAAGCGCGAGTCAGCGCATAGAAGGGCATTCCCCAAGGCGATTCGATGCGGGTGACGGTTCCAGAATAAATCAGACGACGTTTAATATGTTCTGCTAAAGCCTCACTCAGCGGCATTCGTTGATCTTTGGGGAGATCCTCTTGCGATCGTCCATGCAGAAACTCGATCAACTCCAGAAATTGAAAGGCGTTGATTAACTGCGCGTCGGGGAGATTGGGCGGAAGTTTTTGTTCGATTTGGCGCTTTTCATCAGAAGTTAGATTGGTTCCCGGAATTCTTGAGCGACCAGGCTGCCACGGATAGTGTTCCATCCAGAGGTAAGGCAACTGAATCAAGTACCGAGGCTCTTGCGACCCTAACATTTTAAGTAACTTGCCTTCGGTGAGTGCTTGCCGAACTTCCTCAACGATCGCTTTGACTCGTTTCGGTTCGATGTGGTGCAGATGCCCCGTCATGCGGAGATTTCCATCTTGCTCCAGATAGGTCATGTAAATGGCACATTTGGCGGCAGTCGCGGCAGCATCTAAGAACGCGCCGTGGCGATGTCCCCCAGTCCGCATCGCGCTAAAAGCCAGATACAACATAATCTGATCCATCGCGCTTGGACTGAGCAATTTGATCAGATCGAGGTCGTTTGTCATATCAGGAAGCGCCACCACTGAAACAAAGAACACGAAAACAGTCGAAACGGCAACAGAGTTTAGTCTACAGCGAGAATCGGAGGACAACCGTGAGATTCGCCATCTGTAGGTCAAAACTTCATCGTTGGGAAGTCATCGCCAACTTTACCTCTAATCAATAGATAAAGTTAGCTGTTTTGAACGTGCCCAACTTTAGCCGAGATTCAACAGTCGAATTTTATAGCCTTTGTTTAGAGAATGGAAAGCGATTCGAGGATTGGGGGCAAAATTGAGAAACGGAGGTCAACCTTCTAGAACAGTGACCTCCGTTAAGAGAAGCTCGTGTTTAGAACAGAAGTTACATAGGAACGGTCATGAACTCCCATTGGGTTTCGATGCGTCCGCTTCCCCGGTGGGCGAGAACTTGCGGAACTGATTCAGAAGCGTTTAACTGAGCGGCGGGGGAGAAACGCTCGGTGGCGTAGGAACCGATAGCAACTGCTCCGATGAGCCAGCTAAAGAGTGCAACCAAAGTTTGAGCGCGCATAATAGTACGTCCTCAGTGTGATATACCCCTTTACACGCTTTGGGGCATCGAATCAGGACGAAATCAATGGATTAACTCAAATTCGGTAGTCGTACCTACTTGACAAATATTTGATGTTAGTGTTCTTATTCCGCACTCAGCGCTTCTACTAAAATCCAATTTCCCGCTCGATTATATTTACCTAGACCATTCAGTAGTTGCCCGGACGGGATTTTCTGTAGTTGGGCATCGATCGCGGCTTCTACGGTGACGATCGACCAAATTTGCTGAGAATTGTCGATCGATCTCAAGGTATACTCTTGTACTGCTTTTCGTTCAAAGATTCCGCTGAAGGGTTGAGCGGTCTTGCTCGGTGGCTGAATCCAAGGTTTGGCGGGGCATTCACCGCTGTTGGGATAGCTTTCTGAATGATCAATATAGTAGCGTTGCCAGTACTGCCATTCGGGGTGTGAAGGTGACAAATTGTACAGAGGGAAAATTGCGGCGGGTGCGACTGGATCTGTAACGAGGGCAAGTTGGAGCGATCGCACATCAAGATCTCGCGGCTGACAGTTTTGTTCGATGCAAAGAGCGGCTGCCATTCCTGCGGCTTGTCCAATTCCTAAGACGACGGGCTGTAGACGGGTTGCGCCATTTGCCATGTGTGTGACGGAGATGTTTTTTTCACAGACTAGGAAATTGTCGATCGACCTTGGCACTAGAGCCGAATAAGGAATTGTGAACGGTGTGCCTGTCCAGCGTCCACCCCAGCGAATCGATTTGGGTTTGAGGGGAATATCGCCGCTTGGATAATGATGATCGTTCGCGTAATTGCCGATCGCGATCGATTGACAGAAATTTTCGGCGTATTCGCACCCGATCGCTTCGACTCGAAACGGCAACGGGGCGACTCGTCCTTTTGGCAGCAAGTCTTGTTCGCGAACTGTGGTGATTCCGATGAGGCGGCGGCTTTCTCGATAGTACGGATGAAGTGCGATCGCGCCTGTCGGGAAGGTGTCTTCTGCAAGTCCGTAGCGGGTTCCAAGTTGGGATTGGATGAAGTGGGCGAAGGCGAGAGAATGATCTTTGGCTTCTTGATGGAATTGGGCGCGGGTTTCTGGGTTGAGTAAGCGTTCCATGCCTTCGCCGTAATCGTTGCCGGAGATGGGCCAATTGATCATGAAGCGATCGCCCGGTAAGCGTCCGTAATTGAGAAAGGTTTCGGCTCCGTATTTTGTCCAAGCTTGCTCGAATTTGGACGGATCGTAATGGGCGGGTTTGGGAATTTCGGGCGCGATCGCATCTCCAAAATCGCGCATCACGACAACCCAAGTGGGCGCTTGAACGGGATAAGTTTGGGTGAGTTCGTTGTGTTCGATCGGGGCACTCGGTTCATTGAATTCGGATTGAAGTTCCCAGCCCCAGCGATACGGAATGTTTCCGAGTTCGAGTAAGTCTCCGAGTTCGGTGGCATCGATCGTGATTTTTGCCTCGACTTTGACGGATTGGAATTCGACGGAGAGAATGCGATCTCCATCCTTCAATACGTTCTCCGGAGTTTCGCCTTGAATCCATTCTAAATTTGGCAAAGCTTTCACCCAGTCAGCAAAGATTTCGGCTCCAATTCGCGCTTGGTATGTGAAAAAACTTACCCAAGCGTGATCCAATCCGTCGGGCTGTCGCTGCTCTAATTCTCGCAAAAACGCGCCCCAGATTCCCGTTTGAAAGGCTGCGAGTTCGTTCCCATCGGGAGCGGTGACACCTGCACTGGTGAGCATTCCGCCTAACCAGGGAAATTCGCTGACTAAAATCGTTTTGGCTCCCCGCCTTGCGGCTTGGATTGCTGCGGCTGTTCCTCCGGTTCCGCCTCCCACAACCAGTACATCTGCAATCAGTTTCCGCATCGATCGTTCTCAGCTAAAAATCTTCTCGATCATCTCGGTAAACGGAGTTTTGAGCAATGTTTTCTAGAAATATTTAGCTGTCAGAAAGCCAGCAATCAAACCAATTGCTAGAACGCAAGTAAATACTGGTGTTACTTCAATATCTTCATCGACTACGATCGCACCTTGAAAATAAAACATCTTCTCAGACATCGTTGGCAATCGGCTTAATAACAGCATTAGGTATGGAATGGAGATCATCGCAAAAATATCTAAGAGCGATAGATTCTTTAAGTATGAATCGACTAGAAATATGAAGAGAAAAGAGATTCCTATTTCTGATATGAGAGGTAAAGCAGTGAAACACAAAAGGAAGAAATGTTGAAAGAAATCTAGAGAAAATAAATTTTCTCCAACAAAACTAGAAATACCTTTAAGATAGTCGATGTGATGGAAATACATAGTGACATAGATTCGACTAAAGCACCAATGTGTGAGGATGATTAATACTATTAGTAATATTCCAAATAAGTATGCGGTCAGGATAGAGAGGAGCATTGTTCTTAATTCAAGCACTATCAAATATCTTAAGCGAGAGCAGAAGCGTTCCCAATTAGTGAACACAATTTTGGAAAACATTCTGCTAAGATTCGAGACAAGCGCTCAGGGAAATGGATTGATGACCTACAGAGACATTCTGCTGCAAGAGATTGAAACCGCCTCCGATGAAGTTCTTGCAGAAGCGATCGACTTCATTCGATTCCTGAAAACAAAGTCAGTAAATCACTCACAACAAATGGATCAAGAATCATCAGATTTAGTAGAGACTGTCAACTCAGAGCAGATTGATGATCCAAAAGCGAGATTTAGCAAGTTTCTGGCTGACGTGAAACAACTTCCCCTCCGACGTGCTGAACCCTTGCGGCAAGAGACAAAGGGTAAAGATCTTTCCAAATTCGTCGGGACATGGCAGGGGGATGATCTTGAAGACTGTCTTCGCTTTGTGCAAGAGACTCGCTCTCAGTCAGAGTTCTAGCATCGATCATGTACTTACTGGATACCAATCACTGTAGTTACATCATCGATAATTATCCTCAAGTGAGCGCAGAGTTTCGATCGCGTTCAGGAGCCAGCTTTGCAATTAGTATCATCACTCAAGGTGAACTTCTCTACATGGTTGAGAAATCTGCACAAAAAGCCGGCAATCTCAAGACCGTTCAATCCTTCCTCGATACGATCGGACTCCATTTACTCGACGAAGAAACAGCCATCATTTATAGTCAATTAAAAATCGCAATTTTCAACCAATTTGCACCTAAAGATCAAGCCAAGCGGCGCAAAGCGAGTATTCAAACCCTTGGCTTCTATGACAATGATCTTTGGATTGCTGCTACCGCATTACAACACAATCTTACGCTTGTTTCGGCTGATGGCGACTTCACTCGGATGCAGCAGGTTTGTCCGCTAATCCTCGAATCTTGGAAGTGAAAAAGCAGCGATCGTAAATTCTAAAATCTCCTCGATATGGAATGTTTTAAGGATCTCAATCACTTGCCGTAAAACTGGCTGCATTTCAACAGCTTCCAACAAAAACTATGCTTTGTGACTGTGCTGCATTGAGATAAAAACTTTTCCAGTACCAAAAATCATACGCGAGAAAGTCTTCATCCGTTGTCCTACTCCAATCAGGACAAACACCTTCTTTCCATCTTTCAGAAACGTTGAATAAAACTGCGGGTTTAATATTGCGAAGCAGTTCTGCACCCGCTTGAACAATTGGCAGCGAAATCAGTTCAAATTCTGAATAATTGCTGTGATAAAAGTTGTGAGGATCAAAGCACTCGCCACTAAATATATTATCTATCAGTTCAAGCTTGTCGCTTTGTGATTCATTGAATACTGCAAGAAGGCGATCGTGAATAGGACCTACAGTTTTTTCAAATGAGGCAGACCTGATTGCTGTTTTTTCCACTTCTGCTTTAAATTCATTGGTCAAGCGTTCTGTCTGCTCTTGAGTTTGAAAAAGGTCTGGGTAGTTTTCGATGAACTCTTCAAGGGTATTCTCGCTGTCTTCTGGACAATCCTCATATATAAACTCGCTCTCGAAGTCGCTGAAGAAAGAGCATTCTGCGAAGATATAAAATGCTTCATCTGCCAACAAGTGTTCGTAAAAACGACTTTGAGTAGGAACCGAGACGTATCTTGTGTTACCACCCATAGGTCAATATTAAATCAGTACAAAAATACTTTACCTGATTCTGCGTCTATTTTCCTGTAACATCCGTTGCTATTGATGATAGAGTCTCGATCGACATTCTCTTTTAGCTTCAGGATATGATCGCACTAATTTCAGGGGTTCTAGCCTTCAAGATTCTCGTAAAGATCTCCTAATGCAAATTCAACTGGAACTGTCGTCAGCGAAACCCGCCCCTCGTCACCGTTGTACTCAGTAAATAACCATTGATTTGCGCTTTGTTTCACGTACTGTTCTAGATGCCGTTGCTCCTGATCGATCAAGAGATATTCCTGAAACGTTGCGATCGTGCGATATGCCGCGAATTTATCACCGCGATCGTATGCTTCTGTTGAATCTGATAGTACCTCTGCAATTAGAATCGGATTTGCGATCACATCCTTTCGTCCTGGTTGTAGCTCTACAGGTCGCCGTACAATCATCGAATCGGGATAAGTATAAGTATTACGATCGGGAATCCAAAGTCTTTGATCTGCAATAAAAATACTGTAAGGTTGTCCCCTCAAACTGACCCGGAGTAGAGAATTGAAAATGCTGTTAATTTCATTGTGAGCAGGGGTTCCACCGGGCATCGGAATGATTTCTCCATCGCGATATTCATTGCGGCTTTCAGCCTTGATATCTAAATCAAGGTACTCTTGCGGCGTATAGGTTTTTGTGGGGAATGCGATCGTCATCCTTCATGCCTCCAGACTGAGACGTTCAACTTAAATATAAATATAGGAGTTTTTTGGTTTAGCCATTAGTGATAGAGTCTCGATCGACCATTTCACCGATTCATTAAACGATCGAGCAACGCTGAAATGCCCAAGAAAATTCGCGAACTAAAGAAGCTGATTCAAGACGCAGGCTATATTTATCAGCCGAAGCGCGGCAAGGGAAGTCACACCTTCTGGACGCATCCACAATTACCTGATGATCCTTTAGTGATTCCAGGAAAAGATGGAGACGATGCGCCAAAATATTTAGAAAAGGAAGTGGCAAAAGCTTTGAAACGACTGGAATCGTTAGAGGACTCGGAAGAATGAAATCTCAATACAGCATGATGATTCAGTGGTCAGAGGAAGACAATCTCTATCTGGTACATTTGCCTGAGTTTCCCTCTCAGCATTTTGTGACGCATGGCGAAACTTATGAAGAGGCAGCGAGACGTGGACAAGAAGTGATTGAAATGTTGATTGAAGATTACCAAGAAAGCGGAAAACCTCTACCTGAACCTCAGCGCGTTGTGAGTGCTGCATGAATTGGTGATAGAGTCTCGATCGCACTTCTCTTTCAATTCCAAGGCGCGATCGTCGAAATCAGTTGATTAGTATTCTTTCGATAGATTAGAAAATCTTGATCGATCGTGAAAACAGAACTATTGGGATAAAGTTCTGTCATTCGTACTAAGAGGGTGTTTGAGAAGTGATCGTTGATCGCATTCACCCGCCCGGAAATGAATCTCCGGGCTAATCGGGGAAGCCCACTAAACTGGGCTAAGAACTCCGGATTACGCTCCCAGCCCGCTTCAGCGGGGTTTCTTCCATTAGCCCGGAGATTCATTTCCGGGCGGACTGGCAACGCAGCAAAGCCGCTTTTTATCCTTCTCAAACACCCTCTAAGCAAGCGTCTGCGAACGCCATCGGTACTGAGTTGTAGCGAATAATCAAGTCTGTAACGCTTTGAACTTCAGGATCAAGCTGAAAGACAACTTGAATATGCTTTCTGTCTAGTAACCCAAGTTGCGGGTTAGGCAAGCCAGAGAAACTTTGTATCGATGAGCGCAAAGAAACCAGCGCAGCGATTGCTGCGCGTCTGGTGTAGAGCATTGCGCTTTACGTGCGAGCATTGCGCTTTACG